>JBDTNT010000211.1:0-13806 GCA_039933615.1 Flavobacterium sp.
AAGAATTAATTGACAATTCAGGTATGCCAATTTTATCAGCTACTCAATTTCAAGAGGCTGCTGATCAGGTTAAAGCTGCACTTTCTTAATTAAATAAGAAATCAATTTATATAAAAGACATTCCGCAAAACGGAATGTTTTTTTTTTTCCAAATTATTAACCGCAAAGAAAGCAAAGATTTTATTGTGGTTATATATAGGAAAAACGCAAAAGTTCGCAAAGCTTTATCAATTATAGCTTTGCGAACTTTGCGTTTGTATAAAATCCCGAGTGTAAAAAACACAATACTATATCGCTATTTTTTGTTTTTACCGTTTTTGTAAACTACTTTTTCTACAACAGATGTTTTTCCATTGCCTTTTGGGAATTCTTTCTTCTTAGGTTTTTTAGCAGCCGAACCTGACTTTGATGGACTTTGATCGCCTCTTGCTCTTTCTGAATCTTTTGGACTAGCTTTAAATTCAGGTCTGTCTTTAGAAGTTTCTTTCTTCGGAATCTCCGCTTTATGTTTTGCTAAAACCTCATTCGGGTTTTTTGGATTCTCTTTCGTTCCTCTTAAATGGATTACCAGTCCGTTTAGGAAATTACGTAAAACCTGATCACCACATTCCATGTAATTCTCATGATCTTCTGCTCTGAAAAAAGCTCCTAATTCTGATTTTGTAATTCTAAAATCTACTAATTCTAAAATCTCAACTATTTGGTCATCACGCAACATCAAAGCTACGCGAAGTTTTTTTAGGATATCGTTATTCGTCATTGTTTAATTTTTTACAAAGGTACGTTTTAAAAGCAATTAGACTACAATTTTAGATTTAGAATTATATTCGTTTAAAATACTTATTATTTTATCTAAATCTTCTTTGAGATGATTGGCCGTAACAACAACTCTATTAATGTCTTTGGAATTTTCCTGATACCTGAAATTGGCGATAATGATTTTATTGGCTTTAAGAATGTCCGTAATGGTATCAATTTCAATATAAATTAATGGATAGGTTTTATCAAATTTGATGTTCGCGTTTTTAATCAGCCTCGTGTCGATGTAATTCAGGTTTTGTGTTAGTTTTTGATGTTGATTCTGATAAATTTCGGAAGCTTCTGCGAGTGTTTGGGCAAAACCGGGATTCATTCCGGCTGCAGAAACAAAAGTGTCTAATTTTTTTATTTGATTGATGAATAGAGTATCACTCGCAATCACACCGCCAGTTAAACCAAAAGCTTTCCCCAAAGAAGAAACCATTATTTTTCGTTTAATCGGAAGTTGTATTTCCGAAAAAATTCCACATCCATTTTTACCCAGAATTCCAAGAGAATGTGACTCGTCTATTACCAAAGTAATTTCTTTATGATTCTGAATTTTTTTCAAAACGGATAAATCAATCGGTTTGGTTTGATAAGTAGGAACTCCATCTGTAAGGATTGTAATTTTTTCTTTTTTGGGGTCTAATAATCGGGGATTGATTTTGTCCGCTGTAAAAACTGGAAGACTATTATTTGCCTTAATTGCAGGATGTGTGTTTGGAAAATGAAAATAACAGTCCGTTTCTTTATTCAATTCATCCATCACAATTTTCCCCGCCAGCATTCCGGAGGAAACCGTTAAGGCTGCTTCTGCTTTAATATGTTGTGCTAAAAAAGCTTCACCATCATCATAAGCGGTAACTTTTACATTTGCGTTTCTGGAACTTCCGTAAGTCGTTCCCCATCTTAAAATGTTTTTCACTACCAATTCCTGAAAAATTTTATGGGTAGATAAACCCAAATAAGCCGTCCCGCCAAAATACAAATACTGCTCCTGGTCTATTTCGATAATCCGATCCGGAAATTGGCTGACTTTCATTAAACTTAAATTAAAGTTACTCCGGTTCCGTTTAGTTCAGGATAGCTGATAACGCCGTCTTTTATCGTTACACCGGTTGCAATATCCTGTGCTAAAAGCAAAGCACCGTCCATGTCGACGAAATCTAGTTGAGGTAATAAATGCGCAATCGCAGAGATTCCAACGGTAGATTCTGTCATACAGCCTACCATAGTTTTAAGACCTAATTTTTTGGCTTCTTCAATCATGCGTTTTCCTGGAGTCAGTCCGCCGCATTTCACTAATTTTACATTTACGCCATGAAAATAATTGTGGCATTTTGCAACATCTTCTTCAATAATACAGCTTTCATCGGCAATGATAGGCAGTACGGAATGTTTAAATACTTCTTTATGGCCTTCCCAATTGTCTGCTTTCATAGGTTGTTCCAGGAATTCAACGCCTAATTTTTTTAATTCAATCGAATTATTTATTGTTTCCTCAACGTCCCAGTCACAATTTGCATCAATTCTAAAAATGGCATTTGTATGCTTTCTCAGTTCTTTTACAATGGCAATATCTTCTTTGGTTCCTAATTTAATTTTATAAATAGGCCACGGAAGTTCCTGCATTTTAGCAACCATTTTTTCAATCGAAGCAATTCCGATCGTATAATCAGTCATTGGATTTTTTTCTGTTGAATACCCCCATAATTCATATAATTTTTTGCCTTTTTTGCGGGCATACAAATCATTATAAGCCAGGTCTAATGCGCATAAAGCAAACATATCCTGTTTTAAATAAGGATATATTTTGGCCCAGAATACTTCCGGAGTTTCATTTTCTGTGGTTTCGATAATGGTTCTGATTTTCTCTAAATCCTGCATCATTACCGGAACTGTTGTTTTATAATACGGATTCGAAGTGGCTTCACCAAAACCCGAAAAGCCATCGCTTTTCAGTTCAACAATAAGCGAAGGCTGAAAATCAATTGATTCTCTGGAAATGGTAAAAGTGTGTTTTAGTTTCAGATTGTACTCTCTTAATATTAATTCCATAGTTTTTTCGATTATTTGGAGTATGTTATAGTTGATGAAAAAGAAAAAGCATTAACTTTTTTTGATGGACATTTTTAAGCCTATACCGGTTTGAAGATCAGGGGCATTGTCTAAATTTAAATCTTCTCTAAGATACACAAAATAAGAGAATCGTTTAGTGGAGTAAGCACAAATAAAATTCCATCCTTCCAGGTTTTCGTATAAGTGGGATATGGTTTTTTGCCAATGCGTATTTATTCTTTCACCGGTCAGGACAATGTAATCAGCATCTTTTTTCTTGTTGTAGGAGGTCTGGAAATTATAATTAATCCCATAAGAAAGACGGTTGTTGTTTCTGAGTTTTATTTTATAATCAATCAGGCCTTCAAAACTGTATAAGAAATTTTCATTACTGATGTTTACCCTGTCTCCAAATTCTAAAAAATGCTGACGTAAAGCCCCTGCACTTAATCCAAAACTTAGAATGTTTTTATCTTTTACGATCATTTTCTTCAGAATAGAAGAGGAAATTCCAAAATCAGCAACAGGATTATATTTCGAAGTATTTATGCCAAGCTGTGTTCCGAAATTCAGATAAATATGATGTTTTTTATTCATTTCTAAATTCGGATAATAGGTATAATTAATTTCAACTCCCGGAATTGTAAAGTCACCATTGTTCATTTTTAAAACCTTGTCATTTTCATCTTTATAAGATATTCCGGCTTTGTTTATACCATAATGATATCTTGAAAAAGGATCTTTTCCGCCGGCGATATTGCGATGAAACCATTCAATCGATTCATCTGAAGTAAAAATAGAATAAGGATATTTACCGCCATCAAGCGAGTAGGAGCGCAGGCTGAAATTGAGTTCATGGTTAACTGTCAGGGGTAATGTAAAAGAGAAGCGATAGGATCGTATAACTCCATCGGCTGTAAATTCTTTAGTTTTTGTGGGAACTTTATTCAGGTCAAATGAAAATTCGCGTACATGCCACGGCAAGGTTTCAGATATTTTTTGATCGTTAGGATCTGTCAATTCATACGATTTCACATAAGGCAGCATAATATTTCCGCTTGAAACTTCAAAAGAGAAGGAATATTTGTCTGGAGAGCGAACACCAAAATTGTGGTTTAACCTGGAAATGTAAATTCCTAATGGATGATTAGAAAGAATATAAGGTTTAATTATATCTGAAGAATTTTCTATTTCTTCATTCCAAAAATCCTTTTTATCAGATTGTGCTGTCGAATATGAATTAAAAACTAAAAAACTAAAAAAGAGTAAGTAATATTTCATTCCGGAATTTAAATTTTTTCATAAAACTAATCAATTTAAGATTTGTTATATAATATTCCATTATATAATTTTAAAAATATTTCATTACACTTATTTCGCTGTACTAGTTTTAAATCATATAGTTAGGGTAATTATTCTTGTGGTTTTTTAAAGCTGTCACACCATTTTTTGATTGGTAAAATCGATAGACTTTTTAAAATCACAGCCCTTTAATATTCATTTAATGTCAATAGGAATTATTTTTAATAACCCAGCCATAATACTGCTTTTACAAAACCATCACGCCACAATTTTTCATTATGTTCACCGCCTTTTACAATTTTGGTTTTAGTAAGATGCAGGCAATAACAACGTTTTGTATCTAGTAAACGCTCCATCTTAGTCATATCTTTTACCATATTATCATCTTCATTATCCCCACATAAGAAGTAAATTTTTGTTTTTATTTTGGGCGATTGTTCCGTGAAAGTATAAATCTTGTCCGAATACCAGAAGGAAGGTGAAAAAACACCCGCTTTGCCAAAAACTTTCGGATATTTTAAGATGGCATAATACGAAACCAATCCGCCAAGGGAACTTCCCATAATAAGGGTGTTTTTGGCTTTTGTTTTTGTTCTGTAGTTTTTATCTATGTATGGTTTTACTGTCTTTACAATAAAATCGAGATAATTATCAGCATTTCCTCCACCGTATTTTTCATTCTTGTAAGGTGTCAATTCATCAGTTCGTTTGTCATTTCCATGCTCTATTCCGACAACAATTACTTGTGCTTTTAAGCTGTCCAGTTTTTCGTCGACATTCCATTCACCAACAAAAGAAGTTTTGATATCAAACAGATTCTGTGCATCATGCATATAGATTACGCTGTATTTTTTGTCTGAAGCAGAATAATTTTCGGGTAAATAAATCCAGATTTTTTTTGTGGTTTTTAGTTGCGGAGCTTCAATAGTAAAAGTAGAGACATTTTTTGACGCGGTACTTTCCTGAGCGTTTCCGCTAAAGATTATGCATAGAAAAATAAAAAAGAAGAATACCCGATTCATGAGTTCTTTTGCGTTTTAGATTTAAAAACAATATTTTAGCTAAAAATAATAAATTGATGGATACCGAAGAGCAAAAGAGAAGTTTACTTTTAGAAATGATTGCTTTCTCAACAGTGGATGGTAAGTTACATAAAAGGGAATTGGATTTTTTGTGGCTGGTGGCCCAGGAATTGAATATTGAAAAGAAAGATTTTCAGGATTTGTTTCATCAGGAAAATGCTTTTTTGACTATAAAATCTGAATTTCAGCGTATTCAGCAATTCTACAGATTAGCTTTGATTATGCACTGTGACGGCATTTTGCATGAAAAAGAAGCAAAAGCCATACAGCAGATTGCAATAGAAATGGGTTTGAATCCAAATGCAACAAAACGAATCCTGGATTTAATGCAAAAAGCACCAAATGCTATGATTGACCCTAAGTTATTATTGAAAGTTTTTCAGGAACAACACAATTAAGGCAGTTGTTCCTGTAGTTTTTTAATATCATCACGTAATTTTGCAGCCTGTAAAAAGTCTAAATCCTTAGCCGCTTTTTCCATTGATTTTCGTTTCTCACGAATCATTTTCTCCAAATCTGCCTTGGACATGTATTTTGTATCTGGTTCTGCTGCGGCAGCCAAAGTATGTCCGAGTTCATATTCGACCAATGGGTTTTTCGTAAAGGCACTTTCTATTTTTTTGTTTAAAGCCTGAGGTATAATATTGTGTTCTGTATTGTAATTGATCTGTTTGGTTCTTCTGTAATTAGTTTCGTCAATTGTTTTTTGCATACTGGCAGTCATCTTATCGGCATACAAAATTGCTTTACCATTTAGATTTCTTGCGGCACGACCAATTGTTTGTGTCAAAGATCTGTGGCTTCGAAGGAAACCTTCTTTGTCAGCATCCAGAATCGCAACAAGTGAAACTTCGGGTAAATCCAAACCTTCACGAAGTAAGTTTACTCCAATTAAAACATCAAAAATACCTTTTCGTAAATCCTGCATGATTTCGATACGTTCTAATGTATCTACATCAGAATGGATATAACGACAGCGGATATTTACTTTAGTTAAATACTTGGCTAATTCTTCGGCCATTCTTTTGGTTAAAGTGGTGACCAAAACCCTTTCGTCTAATTCACAACGAACCTGAATTTCTTCGATTAAATCATCAATCTGATTCAGACTAGGACGAATTTCTATAATTGGGTCCAGCAATCCTGTCGGACGGATAACCTGCTCGACATAAACACCATCTGTTTTTTGTAATTCATAATCGGCCGGAGTAGCGGAAACATAAATGACCTGATTTTGCATGGCCTCAAATTCTTCAAATTTTAAAGGCCTGTTGTCCATTGCGGCCGGTAAACGGAAACCATATTCCACCAGGTTTTCTTTCCTGCTGCGGTCACCTCCGTACATGGCGTGAACCTGAGAAACGGTTACGTGACTTTCGTCAACAACCATTAAATAATCTTTTGGAAAATAATCTAATAAACAGAAAGGTCTTGTACCCGCCTGTCTTCCGTCAAGGTAGCGCGAGTAGTTTTCGATTCCGGAACAATATCCCAGTTCACGAATCATTTCCAGATCGAAATTGGTGCGTTCCTCAAGACGTTTTGCTTCCAGATGTTTTCCTGTCTCTTTAAAATAATCAACCTGTTTTACCAAATCCTGCTGGATTTCCCAGATAGCACCTTGTAAAACGTCAGGAGAAGTCACAAACATATTAGCTGGGTAAATGGTCAGTTTATTGAATTTCTCGATAACCTGAGAAGTCTTTGCGTCGAAAGATTCTATTTCTTCAATCTCATCCCCGAAAAAGTGAATCCTAAAAGCATCATCAGCATAACTGGGATAAACTTCAACCGTATCTCCTTTGATTCTGAAAGTTCCAGGTGTAAAGTCAGCTTCAGTTCGGGCATATAAACTTTGTACCAGACTGTGTAATAGTTTGGTTCTTGATATTACCTGGTCTCTTTTTATTTCAATTACATTTTTTTGAAATTCAACAGGGTTCCCGATACCATATAAACAGGAAACAGAAGCTACGACAAGAATATCACGACGCCCGGAAAGAAGGGAAGAAGTAGTGCTCAAACGCATCTTTTCAAGTTCTTCATTGATAGATAAATCTTTTTCGATGAAAACGCCTGTTACCGGCATAAAAGCTTCCGGTTGGTAATAATCGTAGTATGAAACAAAATATTCAACCGCATTATTCGGGAAAAACTGTTTGAATTCCGAATACAGCTGTGCCGCCAAAGTCTTGTTATGTGCCAAAACCAAAGTCGGTTTTTGAACTTCCTCAATAACGTTGGCTACCGTAAATGTCTTACCGGAACCTGTTACACCCAATAAAGTTTGAAATTTTTCGCCATCAACAACTCCTTGTACTAGTTTTTGAATGGCTTGTGGCTGATCGCCTTTTGGACTATAATCTGAAACTACTTTAAAATCCATTTCGTAAAATAAAAGTGTTATTTACAAAGATACGAGTTTGATTTCTTTTTTCTGCTGAAAGTAGAATCCAAAAAATAGCCGTCAACAAATTAATGCTGACGGCATTTCTAAGTAAATAAATCCAGAATAATCTAGAAACTAAAGTTTAGCCTCGCAAAAACAAAGCGTCCGTTTTGACCAAATTGTGATACGTTTCTGGAATAGACAAATTGATTTTGGTTGGATAAATCGATAGCAGTTGCGGTTGCGGCATAGGTTATGTTTCCATTAGCATCAACACCATTTGCTCTTCTGACCGTTTGCGGACCTAAGTTTTTATCCGGATAAATATCAAAAATATTGTTTGCTCCAATTACGATTTTGGTAATAGCACTAATTTTAAAACCTACAGACATATCGGTAATCACTTTTCCTCCCCAAACCGGGTGTTCATTTTCTACCGCTTTTCCATTTACAACAATTGCACCGACCAGACCATCACCATTTACGTCAGCAACGTTTGGATCTGTAACATCACCAAAATATACGTTTCGTAAAAAGAAATCAAATTTTTTGTAAGTAAGATTATTGGTCAGGTTTACTTTTACCCTCGGTACTGCTTCTTCCAGATAAACTCTCGAGGACTCTGAATAATAAGTGTTGACCTGACCTGCAGCTTCTAATAATGGAGAGGCATGAATGTTTCCTACCTGATGTGTTTTAGAAAATGTACCTGACAGATCATTTTTTAAGTTCAGATTTTCATTTAGATTTAGTTTGTTCGTAATCACGACATCAATTCCTTTCGATTCGGTATCAATTGCATTGGCAAAAAAAGTTGCCGCATTGGCACCTGCCTGGTCATATAAAGACTGAGTAATTGGAGTTGGCGTAAATTGATCTGTAAGTACAACCCTGTCGTCTATTTTTATGTAATAAGCGTCAGCTGTTATCGTAATATTGGCTGCCGGAATTTTAGCAGTAAATCCTGCACTTACACTGGTTGACTCTTCTTGTTTTAGTTTAGGAATTCCAAGTAATTTTGCTATTTCAGAATCATTACTAAAAGTTCCTACTTCAAAAGGAATTCCTCCTGTAAATTGTGTTGCAGTTGATTCGTAATAAATCTGATGTAAGGACGGAGCCCTGAATCCTGTTGAGAAAGCACCACGTAAGTTGATGTTGTCTGTAAGTTTATAACGGGTTGCTATCTTAAAATTGGTCGTGCTTCCAAAATCTGAATAATTTTCAAATCGGACAGCTCCGTTTAATAACCATTTTTCGGTTACATCTAATTCTAAATCAGTATAAACAGCAGCACTATTTCTTTTTTCATCTTTTGCATTTGCTGCTCTGTATCCGGGGAAAACCTGTGCACCTCCGGGTCTGGCAGCTCCATAGAAATCAGTAACCCTTATGTTGGCAGGTGTTGTTCCGGTCACTACATTTCCATTAATATCATATTGGCTGTAAGAATCGGGAACTCCGGCATTGATACCGTATATTTCGTAGCGGTACTCCGCACCAAAAGCTAAATTTAAAGTATTGATTTTTTTGCTCACATCAAAGTTTGTTGTGTTTTGAGCAAAACGTAAACCTCCGGCGTCAAATTCAGTAGGAGAGCCTTCTCTTAAAGTCGCATTTACCGTATTTTCTATATTATAATCAAAAGCATTTCTACCGTAGGTATTGCTCAAATCAAAATTCCAGTCTTTAAAAATAATACCTTTAAGTCCCGCTGCTGCAGAAATATCATTAATTGTTGAATGTATTTCAGGCAAGAAGCCATTTAAGTATAAACCGGTGTAAGATCTTGCCTGATTGGGCCTTCTGAAAAAGCCGGCAGATTCACCTTCTCTGTAGCTGGTTCCACCAAAGACATAAACTTCCAATTTATCATTTATAGGATAGGCAGCATTCAAAAAGAACTGTACACTTTCAAATGATGATTGCCCTACTCGCATATTAAAGTTTTTTCTCTCCAGCTTTCTGTAAGCCAGTTCGCCATCTGTAGCATCAAAATTTAATGCAGTCTGCAATTGCGGAATAGTTGTCGCGTTACTGATAGCAGTTTGTTGTGTCCCTGTAAAGTAGCTTATTTCCGGAGCATAGCCTTTTATCAGATTAATAATCTGAGTAGAATTAGGTGTATTGCTAATATTCCCAAACAAAGAATTTATATTTATTCCGTCTTCAGAAGCTCTTTGTTCAATAGCATTATAAGCGTTAAAAATAGTACCGGTAGCATCATCTGCCCGGCTCGTAGCATCTCTTAACTGCAGACTTCCGGTTAGGTTGATAAAACTTTTTTCTTTACCTAAATTTGTACCATAATTAAGATCCATTTGATAATGGTTACCATCATTTCCACCTCTGTGATCATTTGCATTCTTTGAAAAATTACTTCCTGAAAACAGATTAATCTCTACTTTTTTAGTGTCTTTCTTTATATTAAGATTAATCACTCCTGCAATAGCATCAGAGCCATATTGAGCAGAAGCGCCATCTCGCAGCACTTCTATTTTTTCAAGGGCGAAAGAGGGAATTGCATTCAAATCGGTTCCTACAGATCCTCTTCCCGGTGTCCCGTTAATATTGACTAAGGAGGAAGTATGTCTTCTTTTGCCATTTACTAAAACCAATACCTGATCAGGGCCTAAGCCTCTTAATTGGGCGGGGTCAAGGTGGTCAGTTCCGTCGGCTACAGTTTGGGTATTTGAGGTAAATGAAGGTGCTACCATATTCAGAATCTGATTCAGATTGGTTTGTGCGCCTTGTGTTGCAATATCTTTCATAGCAATCACATCTATCGGAACAGCTGATTCTGTAACGGTTCTGGCGGGATTACGTGAACCAATAATAACAACATTCTCAAGTGATTCGCCATCGCCTCCGGATAGTGTAACATTTACAGTTGGTCCATCAACAGTCACGGTTTTGGTTTGTAAACCTACGTATGAAAATTGGAGGACGTCACCAACTTTGGCTTCAATCGTATAGTTTCCATCAATATCAGTAACGGCTCCTTTTTTGGTTCCTGTCACCAATACGCTGACTCCAGGCAGAGAGGCTCCTGTTTCATCTACAACTTTTCCTTTTACAAGATCAATTTCTCTGTTTTGATGTACCTGAATTGTGTTCTTTCTGTTTTCAGTGTCCTCAGCAGCATTAAGATTGTTACTCCCTGCTAAAACAATAGCGAACGCAAACGGGGCAATCGACACTTTTTGGAGTCGGAAAAACATTTGCTTTTTGAATAAATTCTGTTTCATAATTTTGGTTTATATTAGTTTGATTTAAATTAATATGAAAGCAAAAAAATAATTTAAAATAGAAACTGGACTATCATAAATTATTTTTAGATTTGAATTTGTCTTGGAATGTTTGTTCAATAAACCCTCTGAGCTATATTGTAACAGTCACTTCTTTTAACAATCTGTGACCGATTTTTATACAGCAGATTAAAGTGGTATAATTCGCTATATTTTACGAATTTTAAAAAGGCTTTTATTGTAATTGTAAAAGTATATAATTTTATATTAAAATTCTTACTTGTTGTAAAAAATATGTGAATTTTTTACACTATTTGTAGATATTGTAATTTAACTTGGATAAAAATATTTTTTTAAAGATTTGAAATTGATTTTTTATTGTTTAAAAAATCAATGATAGCATCGTTTACAATTTTAGGCTGATCAATAGTTAAGAAATGGCCAGCATCTTTTATAATTTTTGTTTTGCTGTTTGTCACATACTTGTTTGCTCTTTCTAAGCTTTCCTCAGAGTTTATAACATCGCGATCGCCAATTAAAACTAAAACCGGATTTGAAATTGATTTTAGTTCGTCATCCGAAAAAGGGTGCATTTTTAACATGCTCGAATTCGATTTCGCATATTTATTGGCCAGATAGAATTGTCTTCTATACATTGGACTGATGTTTTCAGGATGGGAAGAAAAAGTTTTTAATGTTTTTAAGAATTTCTTTTCACTCGGAAAAAGTTTAAGCATTAAGGCAGAAGTCGTTTTTCCGACTTTGTCAATAAATTTGAAAGTTTGCGCCGGACTCAGTAAGACTATTTTATCTATCGAATTTTCTTTTTGAGTAGCCAGTAAAGTTGCAATCCAGCCACCTCGGGAAGCTGCCACTATATCAAAGTTTTTTAATTTATAATGATTGAAAATTTCGTTGTACCAAATCGCAATTTCTTCCGTTGAGAGTGGTTTTGAGGTCATAGTCGATTTTCCGGGCTCCATTAGGAAATCAATAGCATAAACACGATATATCTTAGCTAAAACTTTAATGTTAGGATACCACATAGTAGAACTTGCATCCATTCCGTGAAGCAAAACCAAATCTTTACCGTTTTTTGGTCCCGCCATTATAATGTGAGCGGTTCCGTAAGCCGTTTTTACATTTTCTTCAGTATACGGAATACCCCAAAGTTTCAGGGATTTGTCATACGAAGTGATATAGGAGTTTTTTTCTTTTTTGGTGTGAAAGATATAGTCGTCAAATTTGGCTTTTTTTGTTGAAGAACAACCGGCAAGTAAAAGAAACAACATTAATTTAAAGAGTAATTTTGTACTATTCATAAAATTCAATTTACTTTTAAAGGTACTTCAGCTTAAACCGATAATAGTATTAGAATTTTAATTTAAAGTATCAAAATTACAATGTCTGAGGGTTTCTGCCTTGTGTCTAATTCTTAAGATTTGAATTAATTCAGGAGTAATTTTATAAGAAATCCGATAATTGCCATTGTTTGAAATTTTCATTTCATCCAATTCATAAATTTCCCAATTTGAACTTAGAATAGTTACTAATTTATAAATTGAGTCAATAACTTTGTTTGAAATGATATCGGATTTTGATTTTTTAATAAATAAAAATAAATTTTTTAAGTTGGTTTTGAGTAGTTTTAGACCAGATTATTTCTTTCTCCATTGCTCTATATTCATACTTAACGTCGTTATGAGAATAAAATTCGCCATTTCTAATGTCATTTTTGGCTGCTTTAAGTTGTTCGTTATAGTGTTTCAGAATAACTTTTTGAATTAGTGTTACGACTCTCTAAGATGGTTTTAAGAGCCGATAAAAAGGATTCGTCATCAATTTTTTCAATTTCTGAAATCAATATGTTTTTAAGTTCAATTGTATTCAAAAATTTTATAATTTACCCGAAGTTACAAAACAAAACCAGAAAATAATATTTTAAACTCTTAAATCTTCCAGGCCTTCTGTTGTGCCTCCGTTAAGAAAGTCCATGCTATAATGCGGCTTGTCTTTTGGCCCTGAGCCATGTCTATTGTTTTTATGGAAGCTGCGTTTACTTTGTTTAAAGTTTTATAAATACTCGAAAGATTTTCTCTTTTAGAAACCAGAGTAGTAAACCATAAGCATTGCATTGGATATTTAGCGCTTTCGTAAATCATTTGGGTTACAAAACCAATTTCGCCGCCATCACACCATAATTCGGCATTATGACCCCCGAAATTTAAAACAGGATTTGTTTTTTTCTTCTCTTTTGGGTTCAGGTTGGAAACTTTTCTAACAGTACTTTGGTTTGCATCCTCGGCTGAGGCATGAAAAGGCGGATTGCAGATTGTGAACGTAAAACGGTCTTCCGGCGTTACAATATTTTTGAAAATAAATCGTGCTTCTGTTTGCTGCTGTAGACTTATAGCGTCGATCAGTTTCGGGTTTGCTTCGATGATTTTGCTGCAATTTTCAATTGCTTTCATATCGATATCTGTTCCTACAAAGCTCCAGTCATAAATCACGTTCCCTAATATCGGATAGATGCAATTTGCTCCTGTTCCGATGTCTAAGCCTAAAACTGAATTTCCTTCCGGAATAATTCCGTTGTTGGTTTCGGCCAATAAATCGGCCAGGTAATGAATGTAATCGGCCCGCCCGGGAATTGGCGGACAAAGATAATTGGCCGGAATATCCCAGTCCTGAATGTCGTAATAGGTTTGTAATAAGGCTTTGTTCAGCAATTTTACGGCTTTTGGATCACTGAAATCAATAGTTTCTATTCCATGAACATTTATCGCGACATATTTTTTTAATTCCGGACAATTCGAAATAAGAAGTTCAAAATCATATCGCGAACGATGCAGATTTCTGGGATGTAAATTGTTTTTTTCGGAATTGTCTATTGCTTTCATTTTGTGAATTTGGGTGCAAAGATAGT
>JBDTNT010000212.1:0-4610 GCA_039933615.1 Flavobacterium sp.
TGTTTTGGATTTGGTGCAAAACCTGCACAAACATTTTTCACGCATCTAGTTGTTTTTCAAAAATAGTGAAGTATTTAATCCTGTTTGTTATTCAAATGTATTGGAAGTTTATTCCCCCATCCAAAAGGAAAAGATGCATTTTTAAAAAATCCTGTTCCAATTATGTATTTGAAATAACTCAGAAAGAAGGTTTTAAAAATGGATTAAAAGCATTTCTATTTCGATATAAAAATTGCCGTGGAAACTTTCAAATTTTTAGAAACCCAATAAACAATAAGATACAGTTGATTCTTCCTTCTCAACTAATAATTGAGAGTGAAGAAATCGCTGAAAGATTAATGAACTAAAACCAACTTAATATGAATGAATCAACAACTATGACTATTGAACTTAAAAGCCATTTCCTGAGATTATATCAAATGGCCTTATCCGATGATCAGTTTGATGTATTAGAACTTCAGATGCTGTATCATTTTGCCGATGAACGTGGCATTCCGAAAGAGGAACTGGATAAACTTTTCCTGAATCCAATTAATACAGAATTTGCTGTTCCTGAAGACTTAAACACGCGAATCGAATATTTATATGATTTTACAAGAATCATTTGGGCTGACGGTAAAATTACGGAGGATGAATTGAATATGCTTAAAAAGTATTGCAGGAAGTTTAATTTTCTGGATGAAAACATTAATGATCTCTCTGATTATCTGATTGACTGCGTCCAGAAAAACATTCAAAAAGAAGAAATTATTAGTCAATTAAACGCTTAGCTTATGAAATCACTTACACAAATATTCAGTTTAAAAAAACCTGAGGATTCTTCCGTCAATATTTTTGATGACAATGAAAAAGACAGGGAACAAATCAGAATAACGTACTACCAAAGCGGATTTGCAGCTTCTATAAAAGCAACCGGTAAACCAATTGTTTTAAAAGCATGCCTTCAAAACCTGTACATGAGCTTTGAAGATCAATGCCGAAAACAAAAAATGGAGCAGGATAAACTGAAACAGCCTTATCGCGAAGAACAGGAAAAAAACAGGACGGAGCTTAAGAAATGTGAAGCGGCAATCGGTATTTACGAAAAGAAAGAACAGGATATCAACGACAATGTTGACCTGATTAAAAATGAGATTATCGAAGTCAAACGCAATCCTGACAAATACGGGATCGAAGACGGAAAAGGACTGAAAGCCCAGTTTTATATCGGATTATTTTTGCTTCTTCCTATTACGCTTTATGTTTTGGTTTTCTACATTTCGGCTTCTTATTCTGCTTTTTTTAAAGAGTTTGCCAATGATAGTCTAACAGCCGCTATTTTTGATGCCGATGCACTGACAAATTCATTCAAAGCAAGCTGGCTCGAAGGGGTTTTGGTTGTTACCATTCCGTTTGTATTTATGGGATTAGGGTATGTTATTCATATGGTTCAGAAAGGAAAAGGCATTAAAAATGTTTTCAGAATGATTGCGTTATTCCTTACTACGTTTTTGTTTGATGCTTTACTGGCTTACCAAATCGAAAAGAAAATTTACGAGTTCAACAAAACAACAGATTCCGCTCCTTATAATTTAAATATTGCCTTAGGCGAAGCTGAATTCTGGATGATCATTTTTGCCGGATTTGTAGTTTATATTATCTGGGGTCTTGTTTTTGATTTTGTAATGAAGGAATTTGAAAACATTGATAAAATCAGGGCTTTTATAAGAGGCAAAAAGGAAAAACTTATTGATCTGGAAAAACTGAAAACAGATTATATCAACAAAACCAATGACTTCAAACAGCAGATAATTACCATCACCGGTAAAATCTCAGAACTTCAGTCTAAAATCGATGGATTTGTATTTCCTGTAAAAGAATATCTGCACTATCATCACCAATACAAAGAAGGATGGTTTCAGGCGATAAATACTGAAATAGCCCTGGCTCATAAGGAAAAGACAGAACTTTTGGAAAACTGCGAATTTCATTCTGAAGAGCATCTGAGTAAGTTAAACTTAGTAGATCCTGACTTTCAGCATTTAGTATATTCTAAAAACTAATTCTATGAACACTATTTTAAAAACATTCACGGTTTCCCTTTTATTTGTTTTCCTGTTTTCCTGTAAACAGGATGCTGATAAAGACGATAAAAAAGCGACACCCAAAAAACCTGTCGCAGAAAATTATAACATCAGTATACTTCTGGATTTGTCGGACAGGATCAGTCTTCAGAAAAATCCCAATCCAACAATGGAATATTATCAGAGGGATCTGGGTTATATCAAATCTGTTTCGGAGGCTTTTACACAGCATTTAAAATCCAAAAGAATAAGGCAGATTAATGATAAAATGCAGTTGTTTTTTAATCCTGAGCCGAAAGATCCGGAGATTAATTCGATTTCTCAAAAGTTGAAAATTGCTATTGATAAAAATAATGCTTCGAAAGAATTACTCAATTCATTAGATTCCAATTATGCTTCACAGACCTCCAAAATCTATGAATCTGCTATAAAAGACAACAGCTTTGTCGGCTCGGATATCTGGAGTTTTTTTGACACTAAAGTGAAAGACCAATGTATTGAAAACGGTGACCGCAATATACTTGTCATCTTAACCGACGGCTACATGTATTACGAAAGCACCATAATGAAAGAAGCCAACCGAACGACTTTTATCACTCCACAACTTATCCGAAAAAGTGGACTGAATACAAAAGACTGGGAGAAAAAATTTCAAAATGAGGATTTTGGATTTATCAGGGCCGGTGATGATTTATCGGATCTGGAAGTTTTGGTTTTAGGAATTAATCCCGGCCGCAATAATCCATATGAAGAAAAAGTCATAAAAGCCTACTGGACAAAATGGTTTACGGAAATGAAAGTAAAACACTTCGAAATTAAAAATGCCGATTTACCCTCTGATATGGAAAAGATCATTAAGAATTTTATATCGGAAAATCATTAATCTTTTTATACAATATTGAAACAAAACTACTTATTAAGAGGATTTTATAAATCCTCTTTTCTTTTTTATGAATAACAGTATTATAGTAAAGCACAAAAGTTTTTTAGTTTATGGTTTCCCATAAGCAACTGATTTTTATTGGTTTTACATTTACACTCTAATTAAATAAACAACTATGAAAACGAAACACTACATTATTCTGGCAATTTGCTTATTTCTGGCAGCAGGAGCATTAACAAATCCTGATACAGAAAAACATAAGGAAAAAGTAAAACTCAAAATGAATGAATTTTATGAAAAAGAAATGGTTAAAGATGATCGTCTTGAAACTGATCAATTGACAAAATCAGGTAGGTCAATGGGTATGCTATTAGGTAAATCAATGATAAATATGATGGCTGATAATATGGTTACATCATCTAATTACATTCTTTTTTCAACCACGAATGTAACTTGGGAAGGAAAAACAAAATCAATTGGTATTGGTGCTTTCGGCAATGTTTTTCTATCTAACGAAATAGATGAAGCTTTAAAAAAATAACATAAATGGATATTTTCAATTCACATAAATGTTATTCTTAATGCTTCTAAAATTAAAATTTTCAGTATTATTTACATTTTAGTATGTTACTAATGCTAAAGAGAATTACCTGAGGCTATGTATAGTCATGAAATCGTTTAAATTCAGGTATAAATACGCAGTTGTTACAGCCTGTTCAACTCTATATTTATAAGCGAATTAAAACTTATAAATACATAAAATACCAAATGTATTGTATGTGCTAGCAATCACTTTATAACAGCTAAATTTATGATTAAAAAATTACTATTCGTATTCCTTTTCACCATTTTCGGCTGCAAAAAAATCGTTCAGCCACAAAAAATAAATACTTTCTACAAAGCAGGCATTACGGCCGACGACCGAAAAATCATTTCACCTGAAGAAGCAAAAACCTATCATGTTGATACCGATTATCAATACAAATACCGGACTGGTAAATCTGGTCATTACGAGTACAATTATGATGTAAAAGGCGTTAACGCTAAAGGAGATTCTGTTTTTGGAAATATCAATGTCCAGGGAAAAATTGGTGCCGGAATATTGCTTTTTGATACTATCCCCGATATTGAAATCAAAACGGAATGGATTGGTCAGGGAAAACTAAAAGCAACAGACAATCAGGGAAATGAATACCTCTTAATCGTCAATTAAAAACCCAAAACCTCATCAAATGAAATACGCCCCTCTCCTGCTGCTTATACTGCTGACTTCTTTTCATCCTGTAGAAACCAAAGTTTATATCTGTGGCCCTGTTGGAGCAAAAAAATACCATTATAACGAAAATTGCCGCGGTTTAACTGCCTGCCGTCATCAATTGACAAAAGTATCCGTTTCGCAGGCTCAGGGCTACGGACTGACGCTTTGCGGCTGGGAAGATTAATTTACTTTTTTACAAAAGTTGTGACAATTTAATTTTATTTATATTTTATCACAAAAAGTGTGACAAATTTAATTTTTATTTATTTTGTCACGAAAACTGTGACAAAACTATTTTTTATCACTTTTGTTACAGGAAATTTATTTTGTTTTTTACTGTTGAATAGAATGAAAAGAAGCCGTCTCACAACTTGAGGCGGTTTTTTTTTGGATTTTCGTAAGCTAT
>JBDTNT010000213.1:0-9231 GCA_039933615.1 Flavobacterium sp.
TGGCTTCAATTAATTCCTGGGTTCTTATAACACCTAATAATTCACGCAATTGCGGGCCAATTAAATTTTGACCTCCATCACCACGCGTTAAAGAGAGATATCCTGTTCTGGCATTGACCTCATTTGCAAAATACGATATCAGGCGGGTGTTTTCATCATCCGGATGTGCAGCAAGATATAATACAGAACCTAAAAAGTTTAATTTTTTGATTTGATTGTAAATTTCTACAGAATTTGGTTTTTGTGGTTGTTGTGCAAAAGAAATGAAAGTTCCAGCTAAAAAAATAAAAAGAATCTGTATCTGAATTTTTCGCATAGTGTAATTAGGTGTTTTGAAAGAGCCTCAAAAATACTAATTATATTTTTGAAGATTATGTAAATGAAATGTTAATGCTTAATTTTTATACTATTAAAACAACAAAAAAGAGAGCATCATTGATATGATACTCTCTTTTTTTGTGTAGAAAATTATTATCTTCTTCCCGGACCACGATGGTCATCATGTCCGTGGTGATCATTGTGTCTGTCGTGGTTATCATGTCGGTCATGCTTATCATAACGTCTGTTATCTCTGTGATTGTCATGACGATCGTTATAACCGTAAACCGGTCTTGGTCTGTATGGTCTTTGAGGAGCACCATGGTATCCTTTGTAATATCTTACTTTGTGTCTGTCAAAATAGGTGTAAGGAGTTCTGCCGTGATAATCGGATAAAACAACTTTATAACCTCCGTATAAATCATAATTACGATACTGTCTTGGTAAACGAGCAGTTCTGACCCATCTTCCTCCTCCAAAATATATAAATTGTGAGGCTCTGACATCATAATAAGCTTCGATATCCGGTAAATAATAATATTCCATTTCAGCATATCCTGAAGGACCCCATTCCGGAGGGGATCCAATGTTAACATTTACAGATACCTGAGCTTGTGTGGCGCTTGCAACCAAAAGAAATAATCCTGCGATTGCTATTTTAATTGTTTTCATTTTTTTAGTTTTTATATTAATTGTAATCGTATTTACCGATATTCACATACTGTGCCAAAAATAAAAAACTAAATGTATTTTGACCGATAAAACATGCATTTTAAAGACCAGAAATTCTTAAATATTATAAAAATGTTTGATTATTAATATGTTGCGAAAAAATAAAATTTACAGAAAAAAAACTTTTTGTAGTAAAATAAAAGGACAAATTTCAATTGTGAACTTATTTATATTCTACAACTCTTGGTTTTGCCAGTTCAAAATTTTGTAAACCATAATCGGTAGTCTCAAAAGTATTTGTTTTGGTAACATTATCGCCTTGAAAAGGTATACTTGGATAGTAAGACAGTGACAATTGAAAAGAGCTGAAAACAAGATAATCGTTACTAATTACTAAACCCAGGGTGATTTTATGGTAAGGTTTATTTCTAAACATGGCATCATTTCGACTTCCAAGTACAGCTACGGAGTAATTAAAAAATGGATTCATGCGAAATCCCCAAAGCGCATGAGGGGCGTAGGTTTGGGTTTGTAACGACAGAACCATCTTACTTGTTCCGTAAATAGCACTGTTAAAACCGGCCAATCCCTCGCGATCGTTAATATTAAGCTGATCCCCAATAACATCGACACGATTGATACCCAATACAAATTTAGGATTAATAAATTGTCTCAGTTTCCAGTTTCCTATACTATAAAGTTTGGTGAAATAATTGGACTCAAACAATAATGTTGACTGATAGGTTTTGGATTGATGTATAAAAGTTCCGGCTTCAAAATTCATACTCAGAAACCCTAATCTGTAATAGTTTCCAAAAGAAAATTGTGCTCCGACATATGGTCGCCAGAAAGTATTTTTGTATTGATAACCAAATGTTATTCCATAGATCCGGCCTATTGGTACATCTTCGGTCTGTCCATTTCTAAAAATATAACTGTCTTTTATAAATTTTCGGGTGTTAATTCCAACGCCGCTTAAAAGTAGTTTTTCATCAGAATAATAATCTGTCGGATCAAAATTTCTTGAAGGGCTTTCTTTATAATCAATATTTAAAAAGCGGGCGGATACAATTAGGTTTGTTATCCCGTTAGCTTCATCTTCAAAGACTTTTGAAGCTTTTCCTGCCCAGAAATCCTGATAATCATATTTAAAAGGCTGGAAAGAATATTGCAAATCAGGAACTTGTATGTCTACAGCTTTTAAACTGTCTCTTCTAAAACTTTGTCCCAATAATATCCCGCCTGCCCATTTGGTTAACGGAGAATAAAAAGCCCTTTCGACATCTACACTTTTATTGTAATTATTGTCCAGATCCATATTGTACTTTAATACCGTACTGATAAAAGTATTTTTGATATTTGGTACTGTATAAGTGATATCATTTCCGTTTGATCCATCCTCAAAACGATTGGTAAAACGATAGTCCAATTGCTGGCCGCTTCCAAAAAAATCTTTTTCTTTGAGTCCAACTGAAACTTTGTTACTAGATATTGAAAATCTTGGGATAGTACTCCAGGAATCGAGAACACGAATGGTAACATCAATCGAATCTGATTCCTGACTAACCAATTCTCTTGTGATTTTTACAGTTGATACATATCTCTGAGATCGGATGATACGCTCACTTTCCTGAACTTTGTAACCATCGTAAGGTGTATTTCTTTTAAACAGCAATAAATTATAAATGGCTATTTTTTTTGTTTTCAGATGGAGTTTATTACCCGTTCTTTCTCCCCAGTTTTTAGGCATAACTGTTGAATCCACAACAGAATGTCCAAAAGGATCTAAGGTTACGACATTTATTTTTCGGATGATTTTACCATCGTAATTAATAGTGTCCTTTTGTTTTTCTATAATTTCATCTTCTCTTTTTCGGGGTTTATTAGCCCTGAAAAGCCATTTATGTAATGTTTTGGTGAACTTACGTTTTTTAGAATAATTCTGGATTTTTTTATAAACCGCTGCACTGTCTTTTTTGGTTTCTTTTTTGGTTTTGTCTACCTGCGCACAGACGCTTTGCAGGCAAAAGCAAAGTAAAACAGAAATTACTATTTTTAGTTTTCGAAACATTAGGTGTATTTTGACTTCTACAGAAGATTTTATATGAATGTAAGATAAATATAGCTCATATCTTACAATCTGTACTATTAATTTTCAGCTTTTACTTTTCTAATTCTCCAGATAAACCTTTTAGGCATATGATTACCCATCAAATACCCCCAGGGTTCCAGTGATTCGATTCTGTCGAAAATAATTTTTAAAATTGCTAAAAGCGGTATAGCCAGAAACATACCGGATATTCCTGCTGCGGCACCACCAATAATAATTCCCATGATGGATACAAACGCATTGATCTCTACTTTAGAATTAATGATTAACGGAACAAGGACGTTATTGTCAATTAATTGAACGATCAGATTTACAATTAAAATTCCAAGAATAATTGACGTTTCGGCAGATCCGGTAAGCGAAGCCAAAATCGTTATAATTCCTGCAGCAGTAATACCAATATAGGGGATAAGGTTTAATATTCCTGTTATAAGTCCCAGAAGGATAAAATATTTCACACCGATAATCCAAAGTCCTAAACTGGTTAAAACCGAAACCACTATCATCTCTAAAATTAAACTTACGATATAGTTATTGATGGAAAGTTTTATTTGAGATAGAATATCTTTTAGTGCAGAATGATTTTCTCTGCTGATTAATTTAGCAAGGAAAAGTATAAAATGATCCTTGTACAATAAAAATAAAAAGGTATATATGGGGATAATTGTGCAGTCTAAAAGAAGATCACTTATAGAGATTATGGCAGAACCCAAAGTAGCATTTCCGTTTTTAACGGAATCCTTGGTTACCGTATCAATATATTTTTTTTGTTCTCCAATGCTAACATTAAAATTGTCTTTAATGAACTTATGAATGTCTACAATAAAAGCATTTGCGTTTTTTTTGATGGTAGCAAAATCATTTGCCATATCGGTGACTTCATAAGAAATGAAAAGTAAAATACCGATAATACAGGATGCAAAAAGGATTACACAAAGAATTGCCGCAAGGTATCTGGGAAATTTCAGTCTGGTATTTAAAAATGTAAATATCGGAAGTAATAAAACAGCAAATAAAAATGCCATTAATACAGGCGTAATAATATCTTTTCCAGTACAAAAAATAAATGCAAAACAGATTAAACTTACTAATATAAGTGACAGTTTCGCGTAAAAAGGTAATTTTACAGGTTGAGTCATTTTTTGGAATTTAAATAAAAATCAGAGTGTTAGTTAAGCAAATATTATATTTTATTTAAATAATATTGTTTTAGCTTTTCTTCTATTGTTTATAAAATTCCCATTCAAAACTCAATCAAAAAACTCTTTATCTTCGTAGTGGACCGGCATAATTGAGATTCCTTTCTGCAATAATAAATTATTTGGGAAAATGATTTTCTCGCCTTCTTTGGTTTTTAAATTTACATGAAAAGCACTAATGTCTTCAATTTCAGCCTCGATTGGAAAATCTTTATCATGAATTTTTATTGTGTCACCAATCCTGAAAGGAAATGAAAAGAACAAAATCATTCCTGAAGTAATATTGCTCAGAATCGACCATTGCGCAAACATTGCCACTCCAATTACAGTTGTTATCGAAGAAACCGTGATAAAGATATCTTTGGTGTCAACTCCCCAAATTACAATCAGGCTGATAACAACTAAGGTATTCATTAATAAATGAATATACTTGATTACTAAGTTCGTACGGTGTTCTAATAACTGACTTGAACTGGCATAACGGCGAATTAATTTGGCAATAATCATCCTTAAAGAGACTAATGCAAAAATAAGAATTCCGGTTGCTACAATTTCGTGGCTATATTCTTTAAAAGAAAACATAAGTATTTTTTTTACACTAAAGTACTCAAATATTCGTAAACTTTAGCCGTTGGAAGTCCCATTACATTGGTATAAGAACCTTCGACTTTGGTAACAGCCATAAAACCAAACCATTCCTGAATACCGTAAGCACCTGCTTTATCGTAGGGTTTGTAATTTTTTATATAATATGAAATCTCTTCATCGGATAAATCCTTAAAAGTAACTTTGGTGACATCATTTATAAGGGCAGAAGCAGAGCTGCTCTTAAAACAAACCGATGTAAAAACCTCATGCGTAGTATTTGACATTGATTTTATCATTTCAAAAGCTTCTTCTGCATTTTTTGGTTTTCCTAAAGCTTTATCCTGATGCCAGACAATCGTGTCACTTGTTACGAGAATTTCATTCGGATTTAATTCTCCTTCAAAGGCATTGGCTTTTAATTCGGCTAAATAATCTGTTATTTCAACTGCTTTTAGTTCAGGAGGATATATTTCTTCGATATCTTTAAGTCTAATTTCAAAATCCAAATCCAGATCTTTAAAAAACTGTTGTCTGCGCGGGGATCCTGAAGCCAGGATTAAAGTATATTTTTTTAGTTTTTCTTTAAGCATTGTATTTGATATTTAAGGCAATAACCACGATTGATAAAATTCCAAAAAGTAAAATTAATTTTAAAACAGTACTTAAATGATGAAAATCCTTTTGTGATTTTGCACTGAATATTTTCACAATAAAATATAAAAGAGGTGCTAAAACAAAAGCAAAAGCATAAAAAGTAACGATAAAAAGATTATTTTCAACAAAGTATTTATTAATGTAAAGCAAGCATAAAATAAACGGGATAATAGCCAGTCCAAGAGCAATTTTTGCCGCTCCGTTTATTCCGATTGCTATTGGTAAGGTATTCATTCCCTGGTTGTAATCACCATTTACATCTTCAATGTCTTTTATTATTTCCCGAATGAAATTAATCATGAAAGCAAATAAAGCATAATCAACCAAAATAGAAAAGAAACTTGCCATTTGCGCCTTATTCTCAGAATCCACAGCAGGAAAAAGATCAAAAAATCCAATAATAATAACACTGAAAGCTAATAAAAGTGCGACAATCAAATTGCCCAAAATCATGATTTGTTTTAGTGTCGTCGAGTAAAAATAAAGCAATGTAGCAGTCAGAATAAAGAGCGTGGCAAAACCAGGCCTCATTATTATATTTGATAAATAAAAACCAAGGGCAACTCCGGAAATATTAAGGATAATATAAATATTATATCCCGCAGTTTCTGATATTCCTTTACCTATGACAACATCATTTGGTTTATTGATGGTATCTGTAGCAACATCAAGAATATTATTGATTACATATCCCGCAGCTGCTATTAAAACAGTACTTAAAACCAGTAAACCATACTGCCAATCGGCCAAAGCCAACGGAATGTTCTGCTGTTTTAAAAAAGCATAACGAAACAAAAGCTGCATAAAAGCAAGCATCAGTAAGTTTTTATATCGAATGAGTTTGAGGAATTTCATATTCTTGAAGGTTCTGAGTTTTTTTGGAGAGTACAAACGGTGACTGAAAACTGTGACTAAATTAATCGTGTTTTCCGCTAAAATGCTCCATCCATTTCCCTTGTACTTTCATCACCTGTTCGATAACGTCACGGGCAGCGCCTTTTCCTCCTTTTACATGAGAGATATAACGGCAGATATTTTTAATTTCAGGGCTTGAATCCTGCGGGCAGGTCGGTAATCCTACTAATTTCATTACATGAAAATCAGGAATATCATCACCCATATATAATACATTTTCAGGATTAATATTATAAAGATGAGTATATTCTTTGAATGTTTCAACTTTGTCGGGAGTCCCTAAATGAATGTCTTTTATTCCTAAATTGCGAAGACGAACGCGAACGCCTTCGTTGCTCCCGCCAGAAATAATGCAGACATTATAGCCACTTTCAACCGCCGCTTTCATTGCATAACCGTCACGAATATTCATCGTACGAAGAATTTCTCCTTCATTGGTTACAAAAACCGAACTGTCCGTCAGTACGCCATCAACATCAAAAACAAACGTAGTGATGTCATTCATTATTTCCTTATAACTTTTTGCCATTATTTTGTATAGATTGAGTTAATATTTTATAGATATTTTTTTGATTTTCAGTCGTTAAATAGTCCAAATGTGCTTCAATAGTGGAAGAGTCACTGCGTTTTGCAGGACCTGTTTGTGCATCAGCCGGATTTAGGGTTTTTATTTTTTCTGCCGTTTCCTGAATAAGAGGCTTCAGGATTTCAAAAGGAACCTGATGCTCTTCACAAATTTCCTGTCCAATCTGATACAGATGATTCGTAAAATTATTTACAAAAACGGCGGAAACATGAAGGGCTTTTCGCTGTTCTGAACTAATCGCAAAAACGGCTTTCGAAATACTTCTGGCAACAGTTTCTAAAAGTTTAAAATCAGTCTCATTTTCAGCTTCTAAGCAAAAAGGAATTTCAGAAAAATCAATTTCCTTATTTTTAGAAAAAGTCTGCAGTGGATAAAAAACACCTCTTCTGTTTTTGGAATCCAAAGAATCCAGTGAAGCCGTTCCTGAAGTATGAACAACGAGCTGACCCTTAAATGGTAATTGATTAGAAACCTCCAAAATAGCATTATCTGAAACAGCAATAATGTATAAATCGGATTTTTTTAAAGTTGAATAGTCAGTTATAATTTTGTCTGAATCGAGTAGGTGGAGTAAATTTTCTTTTTTCCTCGAAAATACCTGTACAATCTCAATAAGGTCACTTTTGGTGAAAGCCTTAATCAGATGCTGTGCGACATTTCCGGAACCAATTAACGTTATTCGAATCATAGTGCAAAATTAGCATTATTTTTTTTAAAGTTAATTGCTTTTAGCCCGTTTGTCTTTTCATTATAATAAAACCCGCCACTTTATTATTAAGTATGCAGCGGATTACTTTTTGACTCTAATACCGAATAAAAAAGACAATGTAATTGATTGTGTAAATCTGTAAAAAATATTTTGAAACAAGAAAATATTCAACACTATGATTTTGCTATAATAAAACATTCAATTTTAAGAATTCAATTGGTCATAACGGCTTTTTTTGGTTTTAATTAACAAATCACAAATATCGGAACTCAACATTTTTAAGTACTTTTGTCGCACTTTTATACAATGTAATTCCTCAAAAATGGATAAAAAACTATTCTCTTTTTTGTTTTCTACACGATTAATGGCTGTTCTTTTTTTAACATTTGCAGTAGCAATGGGTATCGGAACTTTTATTGAAAGTAAGTACAATACCGATACGGCCCGAATTCTAATTTATAATACATGGTGGTTTGAAGCGATAATGGTCTTTTTTATGATTAATTTCTTTGGAAACATCAAACGTTACCAACTAATGAAAAAGGAAAAATGGGCAACTCTTTTATTGCATATTGCCTTTATTTTTATTCTTTTAGGTGCTTTTATTACACGTTATATCAGCTACGAAGGGATGATGCCAATTCGTGAAGGAGCCGCCGAAAACCAAATCTATTCTGATAAAACATTTCTCACAGTCTTTGCTGACGGAGAATACAAAGGGGAAATGAAAAGAAGAGTCTTCGAAAAAAGCCTTTTATTATCGCCGGTTACAAATAATGATTTTTCTATTTCCGGTAAGTTTGATGAAACTCCTTTCGAGATCAGTTACGAAAACTACATTATGGGGGCTAAAGAAATCGTAAAACCAGATCCTAAAGGAACGCTATACTTAAAATTAGTTGAAGCAGGAGCAGGTGGTCGTGAAGAACATTTCCTAAAAGAAGGCGAAGTTCAGAATATCCACAATGTTTTATTTGCCTTGAATAAACCTACAGACGGTGCTATCAATATCAACACTACGGGTGAAAAATATACGATTCAGACTCCATTCGAAGGAAATTTTATGCGAATGGCGGATAAATTCCAGGGAAAAGTTACCAAAGACAATGTACAGCCACTGATGATGCGTTCTTTATACAGTATTGGTGATATCAGAATTGTATTTCCAGATCCTGCCATGAAAGGAAGTATTGCGTATGATTCGAATAAAGACTTTAAGGCCAAAAGCCATCATGATGCTTTAATCGTTAAAGTAAAAGCGGAAGGACAGGAAAAAGAGATTACACTTTTAGGTTCTAAAGGAACTGTTGGAGAACCCAAAACAGTTAAAATTGGCAATGTCGAATATTCTTTATTCTATGGAAGTAAAGCGTATATATTGCCTTTTAAAGTAAAACTAAACGATTTTATTGCAACAAAATATCCCGGAACAGAGAAAAGTTATTCTGCTTTTGAAAGTAAAGTAACCGTTCAGGATTCT
>JBDTNT010000214.1:0-1815 GCA_039933615.1 Flavobacterium sp.
CAAAATTAAAAATTCAGTGATGAGTTTAACGGCTATCCTTAACGATTTTCTCTATGTTGAAAAATTGGAAACAGGGAAATTAAAAGCAAGCTACACTTGTTTCGACTTCATTAAATTTGGTGAAGAAATAACCGAAGAAATGCAGCTTCTGGCCAAACCCAGCCAAAATATCGTCTGTAAACATCTGGGAGACCAAACCATGATATACCTGGATGCTAATTTATTAAAGAATTGTGCCATTAATTTAATTGGCAATGCCATAAAGTATTCCGGTGACAGCTGCTGTATTGATTTTACAACTGAAATTAATGATTCAAACTATATTATTTCAGTACACGATGACGGCATAGGGATTCCTTTAGAAGAACAAAAATATTTATTTCAGGCTTTTTTCAGGGCACACAACACCGGCAGTATCCCCGGGACTGGTCTTGGTTTAAATATAGTGAGCCGTTATGTATCCCTGATGAAGGGAATAGCAGAATTTAAAAGTAATGAACAAGAAGGAACATTATTCACCCTAACATTTCCCATATCATGAGCAAAGTATTGATTATTGAAGACCATAATGACATTAGGGAAAACATTGCTGAAATCCTTACTCTAGCCGGTTACACCGTTTATCAGGCGAATAATGGTAAAGTGGGAGTTGAATCTGCTGTTGTCAACCTGCCTGATATCATTTTATGTGATATTATGATGCCGGAGCTGGACGGTTACGGTGTATTGTATATGCTTAATAAAAATCCTAAAACAAGTACCATTCCCTTTATTTTTATTACCGCAAAATCTGAAAGGCCGGATCTGAGAAAAGCTATGGAAATGGGAGCAGATGATTACCTGACCAAACCTTTTGATGATATGGAACTTTTGCATGCTATTGAAAGCAGGCTGAACAAAAAGAATTCAGAAAGGGATTTTTATAGTCAGTCCCTGGGACAGCTTGAGAGCCTGGTAGGGGACAGGGAAGGGCTTTCTGAGCTGAAAAAAATGATAGACGAGCATGTTCACAGACCTTTTAAGAAAAACCAGATCATTCATTATGAAGGGGATCGCGCTATAGGTCTTTATTTGATAATCTCAGGTAAAATAAAAACCGTCAAGATGTCTGAAGACGGGCGCGAACTGATGACCGGTATGTACCACGCCAATGATTTTTTAGGGGTCAATACAATCCTCTCTGCTGAAACCTATACCGATACTGCAACTGCACTGGAAGACAGTCAGGTCTGTTTTTTTCCAAAAGAACAGCTCGAAGAATTACTAAAATTATATCCTGATGTAGGGGAGAAATTCATCAAAATTCTATCGAATGAAATCAGGAGCAAAGACACACATTTGCTGCAACTGGCCTATCAATCGGTTAGAAAGCGCATTGCAGAATCCCTGCTGAGACTCTTTCGTCAGGAAGAAGCCGCAAAAGGGAATAGTATCAATGTAACAAGGGATGATCTTGCGGCGATGTCAGGAACTGCGTCTGAAACAGTTAGCAGAACCTTAACTGAGTTTAGAAATGAAGGATTAATAGAGAAAAAAGGCAGCCAGCTAAAAATTCTGGATTACATGAAAATAAGTAAGATGAAAAATTAATATAAAAGTAAAATCCTAACTAACTTTCCGTTGGGATTTCTTAAAAAGCACACCTTATAGAACTTAATTCTCAAAAAGTACTTTGGCCAGGGCATTGTCCCGATTATAAAGGTCATCGTAAAAGGCAACGTTTCCACTGCCGTCAGCCCAAGCGGTAAAGTAAGCAATATAGACCGGGATTTTATCCTGAAGCACATAGGTGTTTTCTTTTCCCAAATGCATGGC
>JBDTNT010000215.1:0-49439 GCA_039933615.1 Flavobacterium sp.
CGATTGTCTTTTTGATGGTTTGAATTCTTGGATCGCAAAATTCAATCACTTCACCGGAATCAGTCATGATAATGTGATCGTGCTGCTTATCGAAATAAGATTTTTCGTAGTAAGCCTGATTTTGCCCAAATTGATGTTTTCTAACCAAAGCGCAGTCTAACAATAATTCTATCGTGTTGTATAGAGTTGCTCTACTCACACGGTAGTTTTTGTTTTTCATTTTGATATAAAGGTTTTCTATATCAAAATGCTCTTCGCTATCGTAAATTTCCTGAAGTATAGCATAACGCTCAGGAGTTTTGCGATGCCCTTTTTGCTCAAGATACATTGTAAAAACATTTTTTACAATTTCTTGATTCCTAGTGTTGTCAGTTGAAATTAGTGTCATAATCTGGCAAAGATAATTTTTTATTTTAATGAATAAAAGTTTAACGTTCAAAGTTTAACTTTCAAATCTGGATTTAGGCTTTGCGAACACTCCTGTTTAAGGGTTTTGCATCGTCTTTTTTTGACAGATTCAGTTGAGCTTTATTAACATATTTATTTTTATTTGAGAAAAAACCAACAAATTATTATTCGGCTTTTGTCATAAACATATACCAGTTCCATTCCCAGGTTTGTCCTTTGTCATCACTCATGGCCTGACTCCAGACTGGATTTTTTTTATCTCTGGCATCCCAGCGGAATATCTGGATTACATTCTGTCCTTCAAAAATATCCTCGGAGAAAAAGTGACCAACATTGTCCTCAAACGAACCTATTACAGGTTTGTCTAAAACTCCTGTATTCGAATCTGACCAATAAATGCTCCATAATTTGGTTACGGGATTAAACAAACGAACTGTCATTCCTTCAAAAGGTTCTCCGTCAAAAGTGGCCAGGAAATTATCGATGTTTCCTATTCCTTTCAAAATAGTATACATTTCCTGGGTTGACGGAAATTCAATCCACTCGGTGCAATTGCAAAGTCTTTTTTTTAGCTTTTTATTTATAATATTGGACTTGCCTTTGAAAAAATCAAAATCGTTTTTAGAAGAAGAATCTGAGGCTGTGATAACAAGTGCTCCTTTTTCGTCAAAATTTAATTCAGGTATTTTTAAATGATCATTTTTCATTGGATTTTTAAAGGCTTAAGTTTTGTATTCTCTGGTTACTTTGTCAACTCCGTCAATTTTTTTAATGGCATTGATCATTTTCTTCAAAATTGTATTGTTCTTCACAATTACTGCAATCTGACCATGAAAAATTCCTGCATCCGTACTCAAAGAAATACTCTGGATATTGACACTCATATTGTTTGAAATCACTCTTGTCAATTGGTTGGTAAGCCCTAAGACATCCATTCCGGTAATGTTGATAATCGCTTTGAATTCTTCCTGAGACGAATCAATCCATTTTGCGCTCATAATGCGATACGCATAATTAGACTGCATTCCGATAGCATTTGGACAGTCTTTTTTATGGACTTTAATTCCTTCATTGATGGTCACAAAACCAAAAACGTCATCGCCCGGAATTGGGTTACAACATTGCGAAAGTTTGTAATCTAATTTGTCATGCTCGGTTCCAAAAACCAACATATCATAATTACTGCTTATGACAGGCTTATGGATGTCTTCGGCGGCAGTTGTGTCTTTATTTCGCTTAATTTTATTTTTAAAGAAATTGATGAAGGTGTTGCTTTTTTGCGCAGCATAATCTTTTAATTGCTGATTTTCAATAGCCCCAATTCCAACTCTGTAAAATAAGTCTAAACTCGTTTTTAGCCTGAAAAAGTTGACCAACTCATTGATAACCTGTTCGCTAATAGTAATTTTTAAATGTTTAAGTTTTCGGGTAAGTAATTCTTTTCCTTCTTCTGCAATTTTTTTGGTGTTCTCGTTAAGAACGTTTTTAATCTTATTTTTGGCTCTTGAAGTTGTTACATATTCCAGCCAGTTGATTGTTGGTTTTTGATTGGCAGAAGTAATTACTTCAACCTGATCACCACTTTTAAGTTCGTGATTTAAAGGAACAAGGCGTCCGTTTACACGGGTTCCTCTGGTTTTAATTCCGATTTCGGAGTGAATGCTAAAAGCAAAATCAAGGGATGTAGCACCTTTTGGCAATGATTTGATTTCTCCTTTTGGAGTAAAGACGAAGATTTCTTTCGAATATAGATTCATTTTAAAATCTTCCACAAAATCAACAGCATTTGTTTCCTGATTTTCCAATGCCTCGCGAAGTAAATTCAGCCAGACGTCTAAACCGCTTTCTTCTGTTGCCCCGTTTTTATATTTGTAATGTGCTGCGTATCCTTTTTCTGCAATTTCATCCATACGTTCGCTTCGGACCTGAACTTCAACCCATCGGCCTTTTGGTCCCATAACGGTTATGTGGAGTGCTTCATAACCGGTTGATTTTGGAGATGAAATCCAGTCACGCAGACGACTTGGACTCGGTCTGTAGTGGTCTGTTACAATAGAATAGATTTTCCAGGCTACGAATTTTTCATCGTGAGGATCTGATTTATAGACGATTCTAAGTGCAAATTTGTCGTATACTTCATCAAAGCTTACATTCTGTGCACGCATTTTTCGACGAATCGAATAGATGGATTTCGGACGGCCTTTTATAATATAATCAATATTTTCGTTGTCTAAAGATTTTTTTAAAACATCCGAAATATCCTTGATGTAGGCGTCCTGTTCTTCTTTAGTCTCTCTGATTTTGCTTACGATATCTTCATAAACAGCCGGCTCTGTATATTTTAAACCTAAATCTTCGAGTTTTGTTTTAATGTTATAAAGTCCCAGACGGTGGGCGAGTGGGGCATAAATGTATAAAGTTTCGGATGCAATTTTGGTTTGTTTGTATTCCACCATCGAATCCATGGTTTGCATATTGTGCAAACGATCTGCAAGTTTGATTAAGATAACACGAACATCATCATTCAGTGTCAGAATCATTTTTCTGAAATTCTCTGCCTGCATTGAAGCATTCAAATCTTTTTGAACCATCGAAATTTTGGTCAGACCTTCAACCAGTTGTGCTACTTTCGGATTGAATAACCGCTCAATATCCTCAACCGTAATTGGTGTATCTTCGACGACATCATGCAATAAAGCCGCCGCAATTGAGGTTGCTCCCAAACCAATTTCGGAAGCCACAATTTTTGCAACTGCAATAGGATGAAAGATATACGCTTCTCCGGATTTACGACGTTGCTCTTTATGGGCATCGACTGCTACATCAAAAGCTGTTCTGATTAGTTTTTTGTCTGCGGGCGTTAAAGTCTGGTAGCTAATTCGGAGTAATTCCTTGTATTCCTGCGCAATTGCTTTGTTTTCTTTTTCAATATCTATTTCTATCATAACGGCATAGTTCAAGTCTTAAAAATAAGCATTTGTAACCATATACACAAGGGATCCTATTGTTGATTTTAGACTTTAATAATGAAAAAAGTCTCAGTCTCAGTTTTCACGTTTACATTGAAAACTGAGACTGAGACTGAAATTTTTTACTGCGACTGAAAACTAAATTTTATTCTTTCGTAAAATCCAAATCCTGAAAATCATAACTAAAATCGGTTAATTCAGAAATTGGAAGCATTTTTAGATTAGTACCATTTCCTTTTTCATCATATTTAAAAAGCAAATGTGCATCAGCGTGGAAAAATGCATTGTTCCATTTTACAACATAGTTTCCATCTTTATAAAAGGAAATTTCTCCTGCCAATTGCGGAGACCGTTTAGAAGCAAAGTATAGTTTTCCTTTTTTCTCTGAAATTGTGATTTCTCCAAACCAATTGTCTTTATAAGTTCCAACAATTTTAGTGAAATCAGTTTTGATTTTATCTTTTTTATTTTTTGCAACAGTTGCCCAAACTTCATCGGTAACTTTATCTGCCGAATCTTCATTAGCTTTCATTTTGGCACTATAAACCGCTGTATAATCATCAGATTTAACGCCTAAATAACTGTCTTTAATGGTATTTGTAATTGCACTAAATGCAGCTCCAGATTGTTGATTCGTTAAAACAATAATTCCTAAACCAATTTCCGGAATTAGAGTAGTTTGCGTCACATTTCCTTCTAAACCACCTGTATGCGAAACTTGTTTATATCCCTTTACATCATTCAAAAACCAACCTAAGCCATATCCATAAAAATGAGTATTGTATGGTGGTTTTGTTTTTGTTGGAATAATAGTTTGCAATTGCCACATTTCATCATGCTCTTTCTCTGAAAATAATTGCTTGTTATCACCATATTTTCCGTTATTGATTTGCAAAATAGCCCATTTACTCAAATCATTTACGCTAGAATAAATTCCGGCGGCTCCATCAAAAAGATTATTTTCATATCTTTTTATTGTTTTTAACTTTCCATCAACAGGAACATGAGGTGTAATTACATTCGAAGTGTCTTTTAAACGTTTAATTGAAGCAACACTATTGTTCATTTCTAATGGTTTCATAATGCGATTTTCAACAAAATCAGCCCAAGTTTGCCCGCTTACAACATGTACAATTTCACCAGCAATGATATACATTAGATTGTCATAATCGAATTTAGATCTAAAACTTGAAACGTTTTTTAAATAACGTAAATTATGAATAATGTCAGTTGCTGTAAAATCGCTGCCATCAGGCCAAATCATTAAATCTCCGGCACCAAGACCAAGTCCGCTACGGTGTGTTAACAAATCACGAATGGTAAATTCCTGAGTAATATAATCGTTAGACATTTTAAAATCCGGAAGATATTTTGTCACTTTATCATCCCATTTTATTTTACCTTCATCAACCAGCATTGCCAATGCCGCGCTTGTAAAAGCTTTACTGTTTGAAGCTATTCCAAACAACGTATTTGCATCTGTTTTCTGTTGTGTTTTGATGGATGTTACACCATATCCTTTTGCTAAAACTACTTTTCCGTCTTTTACAATTGCAACTGCAATTCCGGGAACATCAAAGGCTTTCATTGTTCTGTCAACCAAAACATCAACTTCTTGATTTGTGATTTGTGCCGAAACTGAAAAACTAAATAATAAGGCTAAAAGGGATAGTTTGTAATTCATAAGTTAAATTTGATGTTAGTTAAAACCTCTTTGGCGCTTGGCTTCAAAAATTAAAATGGCAGCAGCAACAGATACATTCATACTGTCGATTTCACCCTGCATTGGTATAATGATATTTTGTGTGGCAGCATCACGCCAGTCCTGGGTAAGACCCGTGGCTTCCGTACCGACCACTAAAGCGGTTGGAGTCGTAAAATCCTGTGTATGATAAGGAGTTGAATCTTGTAATGTAGCGCAGTAAAAAGCAATCTTTTTTTCTTTCAAAAAAGCAATAATTTCTGCGGTGGTTCCTGTGGCAATCTGATTGGTAAACAAACAGCCTACGCTGGAGCGGACGATATTCGGATTGTATAAATCACTTTTTGGATTGGCAATCAGAACCGCATCTAAATTGGCGGCGTCGGCAGTACGTAAAAGCGCACCGATATTTCCCGGTTTTTCAGGTGCTTCAGCGACTAAAATCAATGGGTTTTCAGATAATTTTAAATCTGATAATTGTAATGATTTGGTTTTGGCGATGGCCAAAATGCCTTCGGTGGTATCGCGATACGCCAGTTTCTGATAAACTTCTTTGTTGATTTCTATCAGTTGAACCGGTGTGCCGACTAATTTATTGATTTGATTTTCAGTAACTAATTCCGGTAAAAATAAAACGGTTTCTATTTCGTAACCACCTTTTATGGCTATCGAAATTTCACGTAAACCTTCAATCAAAAATGTTCCGGTTTGTTTCCGGGCTTTTGCTTTTTCCTGCAGTAAAACAAGTGATTTTATAAACGGATTTTGTATTGAAGTAATTTGTTTCATTCTAAAGGTACTGAGTTTCTGAGGTGCTAAGATACTGAGTTTTTTCGTAAAAGAGACTAAGTTTTTAGTGGCAGAGCTGCAAAGGTTCAGAGGATTTTTAGAATCGTTTTAATAATTTTTATTTATCGAATACTTCTGAGATTTCTTTTGCAACGGGATGTGATGCTGTAAAAGTGTATCCCATTATTTTTGCTATGGTTTGCGCAAATTGTTTTTGATAGAGTTGAGTTTCTGCTTTGATTTCTCCTTTTGGAGCAATTTCAGGACCCATTGCGGCAAACCAGATTTCTGATGCACCGGCAATTTTATCACCGTGACTTGTCCATTCTGATTTTACTTTATCGCCACGGCCGTGATCTACTGTGATTAGCAGTGTCGTTTTATTTTTGTACTGAGGATCGTTTTGAACAAAATTCCAGATTTCTTTTATCCAGGTATCCACTTGATTTGCAGCATCAAGATAAGATTTGTAATGTCCTGAATGTGCCCATTCATCAGTTTCTCCATAGGCAATATAGAGTACTTTTGGTTTGTTGGTTTTGAGTTCGTTTAAAGCTTCATAATGGGTAAATACATCGAGACATTCATCTTCATGAAAAGGTTTAAATGAATTATCACGCATTTCATTTAATAACTTTTGAAGGACAGTTGGTTTGTTTCCTCCAACATTATCAAAGGCAGAAATTACAGGGAAATTGCTTCTTTTTTCATTTAAAATTCTGTCGAAAGCGTCCCACGCGCCAAAAGCCGCTGTTTTTCCCTTTAATTTTTGCTGCTGGTTTAAAAACTCGAGAACATTAACATTTGGATTAGCCATATAGGCATTAGAATTGACAAGAAGATCAACATTTCCAGTCATGATTTCGCTATATCCGGGATAACTAAACCAATACGGATTAGAAACATCAACTTTGTTTCCTAAATCCCTATTGCCGTAAATCTGACCTTTTGAGACAATTTCAGACCATAAAAAAGGCATTAGTTTCTTACGGCTTTCTGTTTTGTCTGTACTATAGTATTTTTTGTAAATATAAGTGCTGTCGCCCTGATTAAAATTTTTATCACTAGCAATTGCAGTATCCATTCCCTTAAAAATTTCCTGCCACCTAAAACCATCTGTGGTGATGATGATGATGTTTTCTGTTTTTTGTGCAGTCGACAAAAAGCTGATTAAAATGAATGGAATTAGAAGTAATTTTTTCATTTTTGCTGGTTTAGATGAAGTTTAAAATTTAAGAATTGGGAACTATTTATAATTCAAAACTAAAAATAATTATCTGAAGTAATAAATCCAATTTTAATTCATGCCTTAAACATAACCATAAATTAACAAACAGTAGGGCTACAAGATTCCACGCGACTTAATTTCAAGGTATTTATTGATCGCGTCCAAAGTCAGGTTTTCCGGTTGGGTCAGGATCGAATGAATTCCGTATTTCTTGAGTTCATTAGCGATCAGACGTTTTTCGAACATGAATTTTTCGGCAATAACTTTATCGTAGACTTCCTGAATAGTATCCGTTCTTTTATTGATGATTTCGTTTAATTCGGTATTGCTGAAGAAAATAACCACTAATAAATGACTTTTTGCAATTCCTTTTAAATAAGGTAATTGACGGTTCAGTCCATCCATAGTTTCGAAATTAGTGTACAAAATAATCAAGCTTCTCTGATTGATATTTTTTTTGATGTCCACATATAATCTGCTGTAATCACTCTCAAAAAAATCAGTTTTGATGTTGTATAAAGTCTCAAGGATTTTTTGCATTTGTGAACCTCTTTTTTCAGCAAAAACCCTGTTTTCAACCTTTTTGGAGAAAGCAAAAATACCTGCCTTATCCTGTTTCTTCAGGATCACATTTGATAAAACCAAAGTCGAATTTATAGCATAATCCAACAAGCTCAGACCGTTAAAAGGCATCTGCATCATGCGGCCTTTGTCAATTGCCAAATAAACCGACTGTGACTTTTCGTCCTGAAACTGGTTGACCATTAAAGCATTTTTCTTTGCTGTAGCTTTCCAGTTTAATGTTCGAAGATCATCACCCTGAACATATTCCTTGATCTGTTCAAATTCCATTGTATGACCAATACGGCGAATTTTTTTAATTCCGTATTGAAAAAGATTATTCGAAAAGGCAAACAGATCATATTTTCTCAACTGAATGTAAGACGGATAGGTCGGAACCATTTGATCCTTATCGAAAGTAAATCTTCTGGAGATTAATTTTAAAGGAGAAGAAACATAAATATTAAGGTTTCCGAAATAATATTCTCCGCGTTCTGTCGGACGCAAATCATATTCGATGTTTTCATGGGCAGAGGCTTTTATGTTTTTAAAAATTTTAAAATCCCTTACCTGAAACTGAAACGGAATTTCATCAATTATTTTCACTGAAATTGGAAAAGTATATTGATTTTTCACAACAATTTTTATCGGATTTAAATCGCCGTTCGAAAGCTTTTCAGGAGTATTTCTTGTTGCTTCAATACCAGTTCTCGCTAAGTACAAAAGTAAAATGTCAAGTACTAAAAAAGTACCCAAAACCAAAACGACAAACCAGACGCCATTATATAAATTCGGAAAAATAAAAGCACAAATAAACATTCCTATAATGCCCAAAAGCACGTAGAAGAAGAAGTTATTGAGGTATAGACTTTTTATGAATTTCAAGGTTTTTTTAGTTTTATGTTTTTTAGTTCCAGATCGCCCGTTTTAGGTCTTCAAATTGTAAACTGAGACTATTTCCTATCTTGGAATCTCGACAGTTTCGATAATCTGTTTAATGATTTCAGAACTTGTAATACCTTCCATTTCGCGTTCCGGTGTTACGATAACACGGTGTTGTAAAACAGGAACGGCAGCTTCTTTAATGTCTTCAGGGGTAACAAAATCACGGCCACGGATGGCTGCAAACCCTTTGGATGCATTCAGGATTGCGATTGATGCACGAGGGGAAGCACCTAAATATAAGAAGGCATTTTCACGTGTGTTGACTACGATTCTGGCAATATATTCAAGCAGGTTTTGTTCTACTCGGATTTGTTTGATCAGTGCCTGATAGCCTTTAATTTCCTCAGCGGAAAGAATCGTTTTTATGGCTTCAAGTTTCCCGTGATCCTGTAACAAATGTTCTCTTTGAATGATCAGGATTTCCTCATCCAGTTTTGGATAATCAATGGTGATTTTGAACAAGAAACGGTCTAATTGAGCTTCCGGTAAACGGTATGTTCCTTCCTGTTCAATTGGATTTTGTGTCGCAATTACCAAAAATGGAGTTTCCAAGATATAGGCAGATCCGTCAATTGTAATCTGACGCTCTTCCATAACCTCAAAAAGGGCAGCCTGTGTTTTGGCAGGAGCACGGTTAATCTCATCAATCAGAATCAGATTCGAGAAAATGGGGCCTTTTTTAAATTCAAATTCAGAATTTTTTAAATTGAAAATAGACGTTCCTAAAATATCAGAAGGCATTAAATCCGGTGTAAACTGAATTCGGCTAAAACCAATATTTAAAGTTTTGGATAATAATTTGGCGGTAATCGTTTTGGCAACTCCCGGTACACCTTCAAGCAAAACATGTCCGTTTGATAAAATTGCAACCAAAAGCTGATCGATCATTTTATGCTGACCTACAATAACCGTTTCCAGTTCTTTTTTGATACTATTTACGTGCTCTAAAAGTGGTGCTAAATTTAATCTGGTTTCAAAATTTACATTTTCGTTTGTAACTTCTGTTTCTGGTGTATTAAAATCGTCCATGTTTGGTATGTTTTCTTTTGAATGAATTTCTGTTAAAAATATTAATTTAAAATTTTCTCGATGGCATTGTTAATCCGGATTAAATCCTCTTCGAGACTTCCGTGATAACTTTTCCGGTGTTCGTTGATCAAAAATACAAGTTCCCGGATATCATTTTCGTCTTTTCCTGATTTATGATGCAGTTTTGTGATAAAATCAGCATCGAGTTTTGTGGTATCGAGTAAATATTCATTTCTCATTCTTTCTAAAAAGTAAATGATTTTTTTATCGATAATGTTTTCATGATCACCTTCCTGATAATATAAATTTCCAATTGTCTTGGTAAAATCAACCGTTAAATTAGGTAAAGGTTTTAATATCGGAACGATTCTCTGTTTTCGCTTGGCATTAAAAAGAATAAAAATAAGCATTCCGATTAAAAATAAATACCAGGCCCATTTTAGTGCCGGCTGACTTAAAATGTACCGCAAAGGAGAATCTGAAATAGATTCGCTGTTTTGCCCTTTTGTGTACCAGTAAATATTTTCTTTTGGAAGGTAAGAAAGCACATTTTCAGTATATTGATAATGATTTGCTTTTAATAAATGGTAATTTGTAAAAGCAACCGGCTGCAGGTGTAAATAAAAGTAGCCATTAATATAAGGTACTTTTATAAAATTAACGTGTTTTTGCTTTTCATTGCCCTGATATCCTAAAACAGTAGTAGCAGCAGTGTCAATTTTTGCAAAATAATTTTCTGCTCCTATGTCTTTGAAATGGTATTTTTTGACACTTACTTTTTTATTAGCCATCCACATCATTAAATTAGGATCGGCAGCTTGAATATCGGTATTTAACTCGATTTTTAAACTGTCCAGTAAAGATTGCGGAAATGTTTTCATGCTCAGAAAGGCATTATTCCCATGAGATACAAAATAGAAAAGTTCTGTTACAGACTGATCATCAATTTCACCGGATTCGGCTATATTTAAGAAAGTCCCTTTTATTTTATATTTCCCGGCAATTGAATCTCCTGTATATTTTGAATCTAAAAATTCATAAGGTGTTATCGTGGATATCCTTTCGATCTTTTGATTTTTTAAGATCCCATTGATTTCCTTATCAAAAATATACAATCCATAAGGGATTTTATCATTGACAGAATAAGTTGGCCGCCAATCGATAGGTTTTCGCTGGTCAGAGCTTGCTATCAGGATTATGGCAAAAACAACAACCAGTATAGCGATGTAAATTTTGATGGATTTATTCATTGCCAAAGGTTTTTATTGCATTCTTAAAACGGTTTTCGGCTTTTTTGAAAGTAGCTTCATCAATTTCAAATTCGCCATACCAAATGTAGTTGTACAAATAGGATAAATATGTAAATTCTTCTTTATAAACCGGACTCTGAAGCTCGTACAGATAATCTGAATTGGTTTTTTCGATATCCCATTCGATATAATGATTTTGCGCCATCACTTTCAAAAGCCAAAGATAATAGTAGCGGATTGCGATTCTTTTTTCGCCTCTTTCAATACTTTCCTGAATGAGTTTTTTGAAATCTAAAAGATGAATATTTTTCTCAAGTTCAGAATAATAAATGGTCTTTTTGTTGGAATCTTTTCCGAAAATCCATCTTCCTTCTTTACCAATTAAAGCTTTCACAATTAGATAAATGACAAAAATAATAATTATTACAGCCAGTACTTTCATCAATATTGCTACAAGATTTATTGCTGCTGTTGGGTTTTTAAATGTAAATAATCTTCTTAGAATTCCTGCCAGCCATTCTTTGAAATAATCCCACGCATTCTTTTCAGGTGCTTTGTATTCATAGACAAAATCTGAATCGGTATATTTTTTTTTGAAATTTTTAGAAAATGTTTTTCCGTGAACAGAATCAGAATCGATTTTAATATCGTTCTCTGTATATTTTACGGATGAAATTTTAGGAGGATCAATTTTAGCTGTCAAAGAATCCTGAGCATTTGAGATGCTGAAGAAAAAAAGAAAAGATAAAACAAAGAAAATTTTATTCATTATCGGTTCTGATTAATTCAATTTGGCTGATAGTTGTTGTGTCTTTTTGTGTACAATATAGGGATAAACCAGATAATAAAATGAAATTATTGAAAGTGTAAAAAGTATAATAAAACTGCTGAGCCAGTTCGGCATATCAATAGAATACCGCGTAATAAAGCCTTCCAGAAATCCGGCACTTATTGTAAAAGGAAAAGTGCTCAGGAAAATTTTGAAGCTGTTTTTAAAACCTATTTTAAAAGAATTTACTCTCGAAAAAGTCTTCGGAAAAAGGATGGAAGCCCCTAAAATAAATCCGGCAGTAGTTTCTATTACAATGGCAAAAATTTCCATTGAACCGTGAATCCAGATTCCGCGGACGCTTTTCCAGAAAACACCCTGTTCATAAAAAAAGTATTGGAAAGACCCCAGCATAATACAGTTCTGAAGGAAAATATAAAAAGTTCCAATCCCTCCAAAAATCCCGTAAATGTAGCATCTGGCACCTACATAAAGATTATTCATCGTGATGCCGATAAAACTTCCCCAGTTGCTCCCAGTCCCGTAAACAGCCATTGGATCTCCTTTTTTGATATTTTCAAGGGTCATATTTACATAACCATCACCTAAAATCAACCGGACAAAATTCTGATCGTATCGTGCAGAAATTACACCGATTGCTACGGTAACAAAGAACAAAACAAAAGAATACATCAGGTATCGTCTGTATTCGTAAAGAAGTAATGGAACTTCGGTTTTAAAAAACTCCGTAAACCGGTTTTTTTCAGCCCGTTTTGTTTTGTAAATCTTCTGGTAAATCTGTGAAGCTAAATGGTTAAGATATACAACCGTTTTACTTTTTGGATAATAAGTTTGCGCGTAAGATAAATCATTCATCATTTGAATGTATAAATTGGCTAACTCATCAGGATTTTTTTTAGCTTTACCGAAAATAGCTAGCTCAAATTCCAGCCATTTTTCTTTATTTTGTTTTATGAAGGCGATTTCTCTCATTTAAAGGCTAAAATATAAAATATGTCAGAATTATCAATTAATACGACGCAAAATGTCAAAATAAATTTTAAAGCAGCTTCTGCCGGTGAGCGGATAGGGTCTTATTTTGTCGATTTAGTCGTTAAAGTAGCTTATGGAATAGTGATTTCGCTTATTTTCTTTTATTGGCTGCAATTAGATAAATTATTAAACACTTTAGATACATGGTCCAGAATGTCGATTATTCTGTTCCTTTATTTTCCAATTATAATTTATTCGATCACTTTGGAAAGTATTTTTGAAGGACAAACAATCGGTAAAAAGCTGATTAAAATAAAAGTAGTGAAAATTGACGGCTATCAGGCAGGTTTCGGAGACTATCTGATGCGATGGTTTTTCAGGCTGGTAGATATTTCAATTATGGGTGGGATTATTGCTCTTGTGACAGTAGTTTCCAGTAAAAAAGGACAGCGTCTGGGTGATATGGTTGCGGGTACGTCTGTGATTACTTTAAAAAATAAAATCAATATCAGCCATACTATTCTTGAAGAAATTGGAGATTCTTATGTACCAACCTATCCTTTGGTTATCAAATTGTCTGACAATGATATGCGAATTATTAAAGAAACATTTCAAAGTGCAGAACTTAAAAATGATTATGAAACGATTCATAAGCTGGTTGCCAAAATTGAAAGCGTTTCGGGAATTAAAAATCAGTCCGGAAATGAACGTGATTTTCTTCGCGTGATTTTAAAAGATTATAATTTTTATACGCAGAATATGTAAAAAAAACTTAGCTTTATAAGTAAGAATAATATTAAATTTCAGAAGGCGTGACCGAAAAGCCATAAGAGTAGGGTAACTTAAATGATAGAGATTATGAGGATTACGAAAATTTTTACGATTATAATGTTGCTTGCCTCAATTGCAAATTTTGCTCAGGGCGGAAGTAAAAAATTAGATAAAATAATAAAACGTGATTATCAGATTATTGAGTGCACAATTGCAAAAATGTCCGATAAAACAGTCGAATATTCTCTGCCAGGAGAAACGTTACAAATCTCACTGGATGTTTCCCAGATTGCCAGAATTGATTTTTCCAGTGGCCGTTCTCAGACATTCGATATTTCTGCAGCCAGCAATGTTGGCACTAATAACAGCAACTCATCAAATCAGGCAGTGGGCAGTGCCGAAATGAAAACTAATACCATTGCTGTACTTCCGGTTCCTTATGTAAATGCTGATAATTTGCAAAGCTCGGAAGACATGTCAAAATTTGCTCAAAATGATCTTTACAATAAATTGTTAGATAAATCTTCTAATATTTTGCCGCTTACGGTTCAGGATTTAAGAACTACAAACAGTTTACTGCACAAAGCCGGAATTGATCATACCAATATCGATGACACTCCAATAGAAGATCTGGAAAGAATTCTGGGTGTTGATAATATTGTTGCTGCCAAAGTTTCGTTTACAATGTCTTCAAGTTCAACGGCAACAACTTATAACAGCGGAAATGCAAGAATTAGCGATAACGACAAAAAAATAAAAACAAACGATATTTCTACGACCAACGCCAATACTCAGATGTACTATTATTACACGGTGTATTTTGATATGTACAAAAACACAACAAAAATATATTCACAAACCAGAAAGCCTCTGCTTAGTTTAAAAGACAGCTGGATAGATTCTGTTTCATATTTATTAAAAAGAAGTCCGATTTACGTAAAAAGATAAAGAAATAATAAATCACGGAAATTCAAATCCTGAAAGTTAAAAATATAAAATGTTCCATTTATTAGATATAATCGGTACCATGGCTTTTGCTATGTCCGGTGCTTTAACGGCAATGCATAAAAAGCTGGACCCGTTTGGGGTCTTCATTATTGCTTTTGTTACTGCAGTTGGCGGAGGAACACTTCGTGATGTCCTGATCGGCAGAACGCCGGTAGGCTGGATGCAGGATCTGCAATACGTATATGTGATTATTTTAGGTTTTGGGTTAGCGATTCTTTTCAGGAAAAAGTTTTATAAATTACGGACTTCCTTATTTTTATTCGATACAATCGGATTGGGCGTTTTTACTTTGATTGGTTTGGAAAAAGGAATTTCAATTGGTTTGCATCCCGTAATCTGTATTGCTTTAGGAACAATGACAGCTTGTTTTGGAGGTGTAATCCGTGATATTTTATGTAACGAAATTCCAACCATTTTCAGAAGGGAAATTTATGCTACCATTTGTATCCTGGGCGGAATTGTATTCTTTATTCTGAAAAAGCTGAATTTAGAAAATGATATCTTATATTTAGTAACGTCTGTTGTTATTATTTCAGTACGATTAATGGCTGTAAAATTCAAATGGTATTTGCCGGCATTCGACCACAAATAAGATTTTAAAAATTATAAATTACTTAAATTATTAAAATCTGAGAATGAAAATGACTAAATATACCGTAAAAAAATACGATCAAAATGATTTTGTAATTTGGAATGACTTTATTGTTAAGTCTAAAAATGCAACGTTTTTATTTCATCGGGATTTCATGGAATATCACAAAGACCGTTTCGACGATTTTTCTCTTTTGGTTTATAAAGATCAAAAAGTTGTAGCAGTTTTACCCGCTAACAAACGTGATAATTCGGTTTATTCCCATCAAGGACTTACTTACGGAGGTTTGGTTTTTTCTCATAAATTAAGAGCCGAAAATGTTGAATTAATTTTAGATGAGATTTTGTTTTTTTTGAAAGAAAATAAAATAAAAACCTTTTATTATAAGCCAATTCCGAACTTTTATTTTTCAGAAGGAAACAATCAAATAGATTTTTTTTTATTTAAAAGAGGCGCTTTGTTAGAACGAAAAGAAATGAATTTGGCAGTTAATTTGACGCTTCCGCTAAAGATTTCTAAAAGTAAATTAAAACATTTTAGAAGAATAGAAAACCTTGATTTATATGTTGTAGAAGAAAAAGATTTTTTACCTTTTTGGGAAGTAATTTTAGAACCAAGATTATTAGAAAAATTCGAAGCAAAACCGGTACATACAAAAGGGGAAATTAATTTATTAAACCAAAAATTTCCGGAAAACATAAAACAGTTTTCCGTTTATCAACAAGATGAAATTATAGCCGGAATAACTATTTTTGAGACCGAAACTATTGTGAAATCGCAATACGGAGCCACTTCAAAAAAAGGAGAAGAGGTAAGAGCGCTTGATTTTTTATTCATCAACCTGATTGAAAAATACAAACGCGAACGAAAACTCTTTTTTGATATGGGAATTGTGAACAGCGAAAATGAAAAAGGCTATAATTCAGGACTTTTGACACAGAAAGAAGAATTGGGCTGTACAGTTTACAATCAGGATTTTTATAAAATCAATTTATAATGCTGCTATTTTTAGATCTTAAAAAGATAAACGAACCTTATGAAACTGCCTTTCAGGAAAAACTGAAATTGGTTTTAAATAACGGTTGGTACATTTTAGGAAAAGAAGTAGAAACATTCGAAAAAACTTTTGGCAAATATTGCAAAGCCGAATATTGTATTGGAGTCGGAAACGGTTTTGATGCTCTGGTATTGATTTTTAAAGCATATATTGAACTGGGAAAATTACAAAAAGGTGACGAAGTAATAGTTCCTGCAAATACTTATATCGCCAGTATATTAGCCATTTTGCAAGCCAATTTAATTCCCGTTTTGGTTGAGCCAAAATTAGAAACCTATAATATCAATCCCGATTTAATTCCTGAAAAAATAACACCAAAAACAAAAGCCATTTTAGCCGTTCATTTATACGGGCAACTAGCAGAAATGGATCAAATTAATGCAATTGCCGTAAAAAATAATTTATTAATTATTGAGGACGCAGCACAATCGCATGGAGCTAAAAAAAATCTAAAATCTAAAATCAACAATCTAAAATCTGCAGCCGCTTACAGCTTTTACCCAGGTAAAAATTTAGGTTGTTTGGGTGATGGCGGTGCAATTGTTACCAATGATTCGGAGTTGGCAAAAGTGCTTTTTTCAATCAGGAATTACGGCTCAGAGCAAAAATATTATAACGAATATATTGGTGTAAATTCAAGATTAGACGAACTTCAGGCAGGTTTTTTAAATCTGAAATTACCAAATTTAGATGGCGATAACGACAAACGCCGGAAAATTGCAAAACGATATTTGGCCGAAATTAAAAATGATAAAATAGTATTGCCATTTTGGAATTTCTCAGAAAATCATGTATTTCATTTGTTTGTCATTCGAACAGAAAACAGAGCCGCTTTACAGGAATATTTAACTCAGAATAAAATTCAGACCGTAATTCATTACCCAGTTCCGCCACACAAGCAAAAAGCACTTTCTGTATGGAATAATTTATCATTTCCTATAACAGAAAAAATTCATAACGAAGTTTTAAGTTTACCGATAAGTCCAGTCTTAACAGACGATGAAGTCAGTTTTATTATTGAAATTTTAAACCAATATTAATTCGTGTCTGATAGTAAAACGTCATATCAGCAAATTCTAAAAACAACTTCACTATTTGGAGGCGTTCAGTTTTTAACGATTATTATTTCTATTGTTAGAACCAAATTAATAGCTGTTTTTATTGGCCCGGCCGGAATGGGAATTATAGCTTTGCTAAATTCTACTTTAGGCATAATTAGTAGCGTTTCCGGGTTAGGAATTGAAACCAGCGCAGTAAAAAATATCTCTGAAAATTATAAAAATGAAGATTTAAAAACGGTTTCAAAAATGATACATATTGTAAAAAGAATTATCTTTTTTACGGGTTTATCAGGAATGCTATTGACAATTATTTTCTCGAAAGCACTAAGTATTATAACTTTTGGAAATTCCAGCCAAATGTATTCGTTTGTCTTTCTTGCCATTACCGTTTTGTTTAAACAGTTGTCTTCAGGTCAATTAGCAATTTTGCAAGGTTTAAGACAATTACGTTTTTTAGCTAAAGCGAACTTAAACGGAAATTTATTCGGCTTATTTTTTTCGGTTCCACTTTATGTTTTTTTAGAGATTGATGCGATAATTCCAACAATTTTAATTTCGTCCTTAATGGCATTAATTTGTTCTTTTTATTATTCGGATAAAATCAAAACGGAAAAAGAAGAAATAACAAAGAATACATTTTTGAACGAAGGCAAATCGATTGTGAAATTAGGATTTATGCTAACGATTAGTAGCGTTTTAACGCTTCTTTCCACTTATTTGATTCAGATTTACATCGGCAAAAACGGAGGTTTAGAACAAGTCGGATTTTATAATGCAGGTTTTACATTACTGAATTCGTATGTTGGAATTATATTTACAGTTATGAGTACCGATTATTTTCCAAAATTAGCTTCTATTAATTCTGATAATAAGAAAGTCAGATCAAGTGTAATACAGCAGGCATTTATTTCAATATTGATCATAACACCGATTATTATTCTATTTTTGACTTTTATTCCAATCCTGGTAAAAGTAATCTATACGCCCAAATTCAATGAAATCATTCCGATGGTTTGTTTTGGAATTTTAGGAATGTTATTCAGAGCAGTTTCCTGGTCAATGGGATTTATTTTAATCGCCAAAGGCGATTCTAAAGTGTTTGTAAAAACGGCTGTCGGATTTAATATTTTATCTTTATTAATGAATATTTTGGGATATTATTTTTTTGGTTTAGAAGGATTAGGTTTTAGTTTTTGCTTGTATTTTTTATTCCATTTTATCGGATTAAAAATCATTACCAAAAAGCGATATGATTTTTATTTTGATAAAGAATTCTATTTCATTTATTTCATTTGTTTTCTTATTTGTATCAGTACTTTTTTCTTTCGATTTTTAGAAAACCAGATTTTAAAATACAGTTTAATGACATTGATGATTTTCGTTTCTTTAAGTTTTAGTTTTTACGAACTCAATAAAAAGATGAGTTTAAAAGAAATGTTTACATCCATAATTCAGAAAAAAAACGATTAAAAATGATACGAAGTACTTATAGAAAATACCGGTCTTTTTATCACAAACTTCAATTTTACTATTCGGTAAACTGGACAAAAACGCTGTATTTTAATTTTAAGAAACTTCCATTCGGGATTGCAAAAAAACTGCCTGTTTACTTTTATAACAAAGTAAAATTGACATCAATAAAGGGCGAGATTAAAATAGAAGGTGATATTAAAAAAGGAATGATTGGTTTCGGACAGCCTTATGAAATAAACACACGACATAAAGGTATTGCAGAAATAATACTTTTGGGAAATATAACATTCAAAGGAAAATTTCAATTTGGTAAAGACTACCTTCTTTTTGTTGGTGAAAATGCAAGTTGTGAACTCGGAAATATGGCTTCAATTGCTTCTAACGGTAAATTAATCTGCACCGAAAAAATTGTTTTAGGGAATTACGCCCGTTTTGGTTCTGAAACTCAAATTATCGATACCAACTTTCATGATATGATTGATACTGAAACGGGTGAAAAATTCAGGAAATCAGCTCCGATTTTTATCGGAAATTACAATTTTGTAAGCAACAGAGTTTCAATTCAAAAAGGAACAAAAACACCTGATTTTTGCACTATCGCATCAAATAGTTTATGCACCAACGATTATACTTCTTTGGGAAATAACATCTTAATTGGCGGAATTCCGGTGAAATTAATCCGCAATAATATTTCCAGAGATTGGGAAGGTGAGAAGGAAGATTTAGATGCTTTTCTGACAATTTAAATTAAGCAAAACCAATACGGATTCTTTGTTTTATTTCGAGTAAAATATACTTCAACAGCAATTTATAATCTGCTGTTTTATAAGCCAGAATCATATCATAATGCATTCTTTTTAAAATTGCTTTATGTTCTGCTTTTGATTGATTTAAGGCAATCGCTTTTCTAATAATCAAATAAGTTGAGTGGTTTATTTTTTTAGACCTCAAATCATTTTTAATAAAAAAATGTGTTCCTAAAGAAGTCGCTGAAATTCTTTTCTGAATTAAAACTTCATCAATAAAATCAACCTCATATTTGCGTGAACTTCGAATCCAAAGATCTAAATCTTCATAAGCAAGATTTTCATCATAACCTTGTAATTCATTAAAAACTGATTTCTTAACCATTGATGAAACCGAACAAATACTATTACCTCCGGAAATAACACTCAGATAAATATCTCCGGTATCTCGTTCTTCGATTATTTTTTTATGAGAATCAACAGGAAAAAAATAAGAATCAAATGCACCATTTTCGGTAATTAATTCGGCATTTCCGTAAACGATTCCCAAATTTTTATACTTGCTGTTTTTGAAGGCTTTAATTTGTAATGAAAGACAATTCGGCAACAAAATATCATCAGCAGCCAAATCAATAATAAAATCCCCTTTGGCTAACTTTAGCGCTTTGTTAAAAGATTTTGTGCTTCCTAAATTGGTTTGATTTGCAATAAACTGAACTTCAGGATAATCAATAAGCCATTTAGAAATAGTTTCTTTTGACTGATCTGTGCTAAAATCATCCACAATAATCAACTCAACAAAAGGATAATTCTGATTTATGACAGAACGTAAACTCTCGACAACATACTTTTCGTGATTATAACACAAACAAATTATGGTCACCAATGAATTATATTGCATATTGTTATTCTAATTTTTGACGCTGATCATACGGATTCGCTATCGCGAAGACACGGATAAATACGGATTTTTATTTTTTCACTTTTCCAGATTAAGATATTAATATCACAAATGAAAAAATCCGTGATAATCAGCGCTTTTGCGATAGCAAATCAGTTTCATCCGTGTTCTAATTTACACAACCTATAAAAAAAGCCAACCCAAAAATCACACTAAAAGCGTAAGTTCATATATTTGATACGAAAATAAGAAATCAACTATGATATTGTCGCACAAAAAGAAAAAAATTGCTTTAATTGGTTATCGCTTAAGCGGAGGCGGAAGCGATAAAGTAATGGCAAATTTGTCTCTTTTCTTTGAAAGGCAGGGTTTTGAAATTGATATTATTATTGTTTTAGACGAAGTTAGCTTTCCTTACGCCGGTAAATTGGTCAATTTAGGTTTACTCAAAAATAACAGCAACGGATTTTTCAATAAAGCAAAAAGACTTAAAACGTTACGCGATTATCTGCAAAACAATAAATTCGACTTTATTATAGACTTTCGTTTTCGTACCAAAATCATTCAGGAACTTATTTTAGCAAGATTTATTTATAATACCAAAACCATTTTTACGGTTCATAGTTTTCTCATCGATCATTATATGCCCAACAATTCCTGGCTTACACGATTAATGTACAACCATTGTTTGGCAAATGTGGCACTTGGAGAAGAAATGAAATTATTGATTGAAAAAAAACATAAATTAAAAAATGTAATTGCAATTCCGAATCCGGTTTTTTTAGAGGAAATTCTCGAAAAACAAAATGAAAATATAGATATCAAATTCGATTTTATTCTTGCCGTCGGGCAATATGAAAACGAAATAAAACAGCTTGATAAGCTCATTTTGAGTTATGCAAAGTCAGTTTTACCTCAAAAGAAAATACATTTGGTAATTGTTGGCGAAGGCGATCAATCAAAATTAAAAGCAATTATTTCTGATAATAATTTAGTCAATTTTGTTCACCTTTCAGGATATCAAAATAATCCGTTTAAGTTTATGAAAAGAGCTCGTTTTGTAGTTTTAAGTAGTAAAAATGAAGGATTTCCGAATGTTATTTTAGAAGCTCTGGCTTGCAAAACGCCAGTCGTATCATTTGATTGTGATTTTGGACCAAGAGATATGATAATAACTTTTAAAAATGGTATTTTAGTAGAAAATCAAAATTGGGAAAAACTTACAGAAGCAATGAATCTGGTTGTTTCTGATGAAGTTTTATACCGTCAAATTAAAGAACATACATTTGAAAGCATTCAGCCTTTTCTTCTCGATAAAATTGGTAATGCCTGGTTGAATTTATTAAAACAACAATAATAAAATATGAATACAATTCAAGATATTTCATTAATCAAAATTCCGGTTGTAGAAGACTTAAGCGGGAATTTGGCTTTTATTCAAAAAGAAGTCCTGCCATTTGAATTTAAAAGAGTGTATTATCTTTTTGATGTACCGAGTTCAGCTTTTCGTGGCGGACATTCACATATACAACAACATGAAGTTTTAATAGCTTTAAGCGGCAGTTTTGAAGTAATTGTAAATGATGGCAATAACAAAAAGAGTTTTTTGCTGAATAAACCGAATGTTGGTTTACATCTTGCAAAAGGAATTTGGAGAGAATTAGAAAATTTTTCTTCTGGCGCTGTTTGTCTTGTTTTTGCTTCTGATATTTTTGAAGAATCAGATTATATTCGTGATTATGACACTTTTTTGAATTCAAAAAAATGAAACTCCTTTACATTGTTCCCAAGATAAAGAATGCTGGCGGCGTTGCGAGAGTTTTAGCCATAAAAGCCAATTATTTTGTGGAAAATTTTGGCTACGAAGTGCATATTTTATCTCAGAATGAAAGTGATATGAAGCCATTTTATACATTTGATTCTAAAATTGTCTTTCATAATATGAATTTAAGCGGAAACACATTTAGTTTTTTTATGAAGTTTAGAAAAGCTGTAAATCTAAAGATAAAAGGAATAAATCCTGATGTAATTTTAATTGCAGATAATGGTTTAAAATCATTTGCCTATCCTTTTATTGTATTTGATAAAACTCCAATAGTTTTTGAGTGTCACGGTTCTAAATACGTCGAAGAAAAGGCTCAGAATAATAAGTTTATTTTAAAATTAAAATATCAGTTTAAAAACTTCGCAGCTGGAAAATTCGCTAAAATGGTGGTTTTATCCAACGAAAGTTTAAAGGAATGGAATGTAAAAGATGCTATTGTAATTCCGAATCCATCTTGGATAGAAACAAAAATTACAGCTTCTTTAGAACCAAAAAAAGCGCTTGTAATTGCGCGAAACTCTTATGAAAAAGGATTAGACAGATTGTTGTTAATTTGGCAACAAATCGCTCAAAAACACCCCGACTGGTGTTTAGATATTTATTCTGATGACATTGATTCATTAGAAAAAAAAGCACGTGATCTGGAAATTATTTCCTCAATAAATTATTTTAATTTTACACAAAAGATACAAGATAAATATCCTGAAGCTGCTGTTTATTTGATGACTTCACGATTTGAAGGTTTTCCGATGGTGCTTTTAGAAGCAATGGCATTTGGTTTGCCTTGTATTGCTTATGATTGCCCGACTGGACCGAGATCGATTATCGAAAATGATAAAAATGGATTTTTAATTCCAGATGGAAATGTGGAATTATTTGTAAAAAAGCTTTCTTTTTTAATGGAGAATGAAGTTGAAAGAGCAAGGTTAGGAGCAAATGCAATAGAAATTACTAAGCATTTTTCTGTCGATAAAATAATGGGACAATGGAAGCTGTTCTTAGAAGGTTTATAAACCTAGTTTGATTGCTGTAAGCTAGAGAAATATCCTAATTTATAAAAATCGAATAGATATAGATTTGGATTATTTGACTTTAAGTCTTTTAATATTTGTTGTTTCCTTTTTTGATAAATAAATCGAACTATTCCAATCAAAAAAGTTTTTTTTAAAATTAAATAAGCTAAACTTAGTTTGACATCTTTATAAGCAATTTTTTGAAGACTAATTAAATGGTTTAAAGTATTTATAGCTGTTTCAGTTTTTGCTATAAAATCTAAATTATCTTCATTATTGTAATGAATAAGAGGATTTTCAATATGATCAATTGCAATCGAATTTAGTTTTAGGTTTTTTATAAAAACCAAATCTTCATAACCATATTCATTGATAAATTCAGGAAAAGGATATTTTAAAAGTAAGTCTCTTTTTAAAAGTAAATTCCAGGTAAATACAAAATCATAGTTATTTTTAAGTCTGTGTTTTAAGGATTTTGATTCTCTATTTATGCCATATCTCCAACGAAGTATTTTTTCTTTTGGAGGAATACTATCGGAGTAATTTACACCACCAAAAATTATTGAAGTTGGTTTTGAAAGAGCTTCAACGTAATTTTTAACATACGATTTGCTCTCTGGAAAACTGTCAGCTTCCATAATAAGAACATAATTATAACTACATTTAGAGCATAACAGATTAATGTTTTTTCCTCTGCCTAAATTTTGATTATTGACAGCGTAACCACAATTGGATAATGTATTTATCGCGGTGTTTTCAATAATAAATTTTTGGCTTAAATCATCTTGAACTAAGATTTCATAGTTAATTCCTAAACCATCAGCTTGCTGTTTAAGCTCTAATACAAGTGGATAAACATTATAATTATAAACCGGAATAAGAATAGATAACATTATACGCTGCGTTGCACCACTTCGAAGATTCTTTCGTCTTCACATTTTAATGTTTTAGACGGGAATTTCATTAACAGAGCATAATCGTGAGTAGCCATGATAATCGTTTTACCGGCAGCATTGATCGCTTTTAATACTTCCAAAACTTCAGAACTTGTTTGCGGATCAAGATTTCCGGTTGGTTCATCGGCCAGAATAAATTCAGGATCGTTTAGCAGCGCTCTTGCGATCGCGACACGTTGCTGTTCACCACCAGAAAGCTGGTGAGGCATTTTATTTACAAACTCTTTCATTCCGACTTTGTCCAGAACCTCGTCGATTTTGTGTTCCATTGCCTCTTTTTCATGCCATCCTGTAGCTCTTAGTACAAAAAGCATATTGTCTTTTACAGAGCGGTCCGGCAGCAATTTGAAATCCTGGAAAACGATTCCGATTTTGCGTCTTAAAAAAGGGATTTCACTTTCTTTCAAACTTGCCAGATCAAATTCAACAATATGGCCTTCTCCTTCGCTTAAAGGTAAATCACCGTATAAAGTTTTCATAAAACTACTTTTTCCGGAACCGGTTTTTCCAATTATGTAGATGAACTCACCATGTTGAACATCTAAATTAATATGAGATAAAATTTTTCTTCCTTCCTGATATATAGTGACTTCTTTAAGAGACAGTACGATTTGTGACATAGTAAATTGATTTGAATGGTAAAAGTAAGAAGATAACGGTTGGATTCAAAATAAATTTTAATCATTTCTGAAGAAAACCTTTTATGGAATAATTGTTTTTGAGCGTTTGAGAACCAATATTTTGCGGATTAATAAGCTGTTAAATAACACAGATTTAAAAAAATATTCATAATAAAAGAACGAAACGTTTCGTTATAAACGGTATAAAATGATAAATTTGAATACTAAACAAAAATAAAATGCGTAAACTTTTCTGGTTCTTTATAGTACAAATTCTCCTTATTTCAACCACGGTTTCGGCACAAAAATCAGCTATTTACACTTACGATTTAAAGGATTTTGACAAAGCACTGGCTTTATACAATGACAAACAATATGCTTCGGCCCAACATATTTTTGAATATGTAAAAAATAATGCAACGACAGAAGAAGTTCAGTCAGATTGTGCTTATTATATTGCCAATTGCGCCATCCGAACCAATCAGGCTAATGCTGATGCCCTGATGGAAAAGTTTGTAGCCGATTATCCAACAAGTACAAAACAAAATCAGGCTTACATAGAAGTGGCTCATTTTTTCTTCGAACAGGGGAATTATCCTAAAGCTTTGCAATGGTTTGACAAGGTTGACGAAAGTTATATGACCAAATCTGACCTGGACAAATACAACTTCCAAAAAGGGTACAGTTATTTTAATGCTAAAAACAAAAAGGAAGCAACAACCTACTTTAATAAGGTCGTAAATTCTCCTGAATTTGGTTCTCAGGCCAAATATTATTTAGGTTTTATGGCTTATGAAGGGGATGATTATAAGGAAGCGACCAAATATTTTGATGAAGTTTCCGGCGAGGAAAAATACAAAGAAAAGCTTTCGTATTATCAGGCAGATATGAACTTCAAATTAGGAAATTTTCAAAAAGCAATTGACTTAGGTCAAAAAGCAATGGACAAATCCAATGAGCTTGAAAAATCGGAATTGAATAAAATTATCGGGGAAAGTTATTTCAATCTAAAACAATATGACAAAGCGATTCCGTTTTTAAAGGAATACAAAGGAAGAAAAGGAAAATGGAACAACACCGATTTCTACCAGCTGGGTTATGCGTATTATGAGCAAAAAAACTACGAAAGTGCTATTTCCCAATTTAATAAAATTATTGAAGGGAAAGATTTCGTAGCGCAAAATGCTTATTATCATTTAGGTTTAAGTTATCTGAATACAGGAAAAAAACAAGAAGCACTGAACGCTTTTAAAAACGCTTCAGAAATGGATTTCAACACGCAAATTCAGGAAGATGCCGCTTTAAATTATGCTAAACTGAGTTATGAAATCGGAAATGCGTACCAGACTGTTCCCGGGATTTTACTTGATTTCTTAAAAAAATACCCAAACAATTCCAGTAGATATGAAGTAGAAAAATTATTAGTTGATTCTTATATTTCTTCTAAAAATTATAAAGAAGCTTTAGTTTTATTAGAGAAAAACAGAACTCCTGAAAATAAGTTAGCCTACCAAAAAGTGCTTTTTTACAGAGGTTTGGAATTGTACAATGAAGGAAATTATGCGGAGTCGTTAAAAATGTTCAACAGTGCTATCAAAGAACAAAAAAATCCTGAGTTCACAGCCAGAGCTACTTTCTGGAAAGCCGAATCGGAATATGTTACCGATGATTTTAAATCTGCCTTGTTGAGTTACAAACAATTTGCAGGTTTGGCCGGTGCAAAAACTACTGACGAATACAAAAACATCAATTATAATATTGCCTACGCTTATTTTAAACTGAAAGAATACGATCAGGCAGGGAATTCTTTTCAGGCACAAATTGATAATTCAAAAGAAGATAAAGTACGTTTAAATGACTCTTATCTGCGTTTGGGAGATTGCCGTTTTGTGAGTGCAAAATACGGTCCGGCGATGGAAGCTTACGCTAAAGCAATGGATGCAAAAGGTGTTGACGCGGATTATGCTCAATATCAGAAAGCACTTTCATACGGTCTGATGTCCAAAAACGATAAAAAAATTGAGGAGCTGAATAATTTTCTGTTAATGTATAAAAAGTCATCCTACAGAGATGATGCTTTATATGAATTGGGTAATACTTATGTCGCTCAGAAAAAGAATGATTTGGCAATTAAAACATACGATCAGCTAATTTCTGAATATAAGAACGGAGCATTTACTTCAAAATCAATCCTGAAACAAGGGTTGGTATATTATAATTCAGACCGTGATCAGGATGCTTTATTGAAGTTTAAAAAAGTTGCTGCTGAATTTCCGAAAACACCGGAAGCTTTAGAGGCGGTTTCTACGGCGAGATTAATTTATGTTGACTCCGGAAAAGTAGATGAATATGCGACCTGGGTTCGTACCTTGGATTTTGTGGCTGTTACAGATGCAGAACTTGATAATGATACTTACGAAGGTGCTTTTAAACAATACAGTCAAAATAACAGTAAGGTTGCTATTACCGGTTTTACAGGTTATATCAGTAAATTTCCCTCAGGAATTCATGCGCTTGAAGCTAATTTTTATTTAGCACAATTGTATTATGCAGAAGGTTCAGAAACAAAATCTGTTGCCAATTATCAATATATTGTCGATCAGCCAAGAAATGAATTTACAGAAAAAGCATTAAACCGATTAGCACAGATTTTCCTGAAAACAAAAGATTGTGATAAAGCTATTCCGGTATTGGTTCGTTTAGATGATGAATCGGATCTGCCTCAGAATCAAAACTTCGCGCAGGCCAATTTGATGAAGTGTTATTATGACAAGAAAGATTACAACAATTCAGTAATCTACGCAGACAAAGTACTGCAAAATCCTAAAGCAGATTCAAATGTAAAAGCAGATGCGCAGATTATTGTAGCGCGCGCGGCAATGCAGACGGGTGATGAAGACAAAGCAAAAGCGGCGTATGCTAAATTATCGACTACATCAAAAGGGGAGCTGGCAGCAGAAGCATTGTATTATGATGCTTATTTTAAGACAAAAGAAGGCAAATTTGACGCATCGAATACGGCAGTTCAGAAACTAGCCAAAAGTTATTCCGCTTATAAATATTACGGAGCAAAAAGTTTGGTTCTGATGGCAAGGAATTTCTACGGATTAAAAGACAGCTACCAGGCAACTTATATTTTAGATAACGTCATCAACAATTTTACCGACTATCCGGATGTAGTGGAAGAAGCTAAAAAAGAACTGAGCGCTATTAAACTGGAAGAGTCTAAAACAAATTCATCAATTAATAAATAGTTAAGTGTGAGATGTAAAAAGTAAAATGTGAAAGGCGTTATCGCTGAAATACGTTTCACATCTGATATTTTACAATTCACTACTCACAAAACACATTTTACACTTATGAGTTTACCTTTTTATATCATTGATGTTTTTGCTGAAAATAAATATTCCGGCAATCAGCTCGCGGTTTTTTTAGAAGCAGGAAATCTTAGTTCACAAGAAATGCAAAGGATAGCCAAAGAAATAAATTTTGCAGAAAGCACTTTTATTACAAAGCTTGATTTTGAAAATAATATAGCTGCCATCAGAATTTTTACGCCTGCAAGCGAAATGAAATTTGCGGGTCATCCGATTATTGGTACATCCTGGGTTCTGATGCAAAAAGTATTCAAAAACGAACCTGAAACAATTACGCTGCAAGTTCCTATTGGGGAAATTCCGATTCGTAAAACAGAAGATTTGATTTGGTTAAAAGCAGCACAGCCAGAGTTTTGGGATGTTTTTGATAAAGAAGATTTTTCAGCATTCAGTACTTTAAAAAGTGAAGATTTTGATACAGAATATCCAATTCAGGAAGTGACAACGGGAAGTGCGTTCGTGATTGTTCCGTTGAAAGATAAAAAAGCCTTGGAAAGTTTGGTTTTAGATAAAGACAAAATGAATAACTGGCTGATAAAGAATTGCAAAACGAATCACAGAGCCGTCTATTTTTATTGTTTGGAAGATTCAAAAATTATAAGCAGAATGCTGTGTGTAGAACACAATCAGCTAATAGAGGATGCGGCGACGGGCAGTGCAAGCACCTGTTTACAGGCATTTCTTTTGAAATATCATTCGGCTGAAATTGAAACCATAAATCATCAGGGAGATTTTATAAACCGGCCTTCTCAGATTTATTTTAAAGGCGATTTGACAGAGAACGGGTTTAATATACAAATTGGAGGAAAATCTCAATTTATAGCCAAAGGAGATTGGGAAGCGTAATAATTAAGAATTAGAAAATTAGATAATGTAGTAAATAATTGTAAAATGAGTTGTAAAAGACATTTCACAAATCACATTTTACAGATTACATTTTACAAAAAAATATAAAATATGAAAATTAATTTCCAGAATAAAATCATCATTTTCATTTTGCTGTTCGTTTTTCAGCTTTCATTTTCGCAGACGAAAGAAGAAAGTATTGGGACAGAAACAGTAAATGTTGTAAAACCATATTCGCCAACGGTCTCTGATGCATTTAAAGTGAAAGAAACCCCTTCGCTTGACGATGCAGGAAATCAGCCCAAAGAAACTATTAAATACAGTATTTTGTCTGTTCCGGTGGCTTCAACATTTACACCTTCAAAAGGAAAAGCAGAAGGCGTAGAGAAATCAAAACAAGAACGTTTATTTAGTAATTATGCCACTTTGGGAGTTGGTAATTATGCGACTTTAAACGCTGAATTGTTTGTAACACAGGATTTGGGGAACAACGATTACCTTTCCGGAATGTTCCGCCATCATTCGTCTCAGGGCGGAATAAAAGAGGCAGAATTAAATGATGAGTTTTATGATACAGCATTGAATATTGGTTATGGTGCAAACAATCGTGACATGTCCTGGGCTGTTGATCTGGGGTACCAAAACCAGATTTACAACTGGTACGGTTTACCTGCTGAATTCGGTTCGGCATTACTTCCTGCCGAACGTTTTGGTTTGGTGGATAAAATTAATCCAAACCACTCTTACAACACTATATCTTTAGGTGGAAATATTGATTTTACGGAAGGTATTTTTAGTAAAGTAGCAACCAGATTTACTCATTTCTCAGATAGTTTTTCTTCTTCTGAAAATCGCTTTTACTTAAAACCTTCGTTTAAAGTAGATGTGATGGACCAATCCATAAACACTAATATTATTGTAGACCATGTAAGCGGAAGTTTCGAAAATAATTATACTAATGATAATACTGAGCCTGTAAAATACAGTCTTACCAATTTTGGAGTTGAACCAAGTTTTGTGATTCTTGAAAACGACTGGACATTAGAATTAGGAGCCGGCTTGTTTTACGGTTTAGATTCGGAGAACAGTGGAAATAAATTTTATATTTATCCGAAAGTAAATGCGTCTTATAAATTAGTGGGTGACTTAATGATTTTCTACACCGGAGTAAATGGTAGTCTGAATCAGAATTCTTATGCTGATTTTGTAACCGAAAATCCGTTTTTATCACCAACGCTTAATATGAGGCCTACCAGTAATCAATACACTGTTTTTGCTGGATTAAAAGGTAAACTGGCTAACAATGTAAATTATAATCTGACTGGTTCATATTTGAACGAAAAAAACAAAGCATTGTTTAAAAGCAATGATTACACAGAAGACATCTCAAATGAAAATTATGCATACGGGAACTCTTTTGGAGTGGTGTATCAGGATGTAAGAACATTTCGTTTCTATGGGGAATTAAAAGCTGATTTTTCTGAAAATGTTACTTTTGGAATCAACGGAACTTTCAACAGCTACAAAAATGACGGTCCTCAGGAAGCATGGAATTTACCAACAGTTAAGTTGAGTTCAAATCTTGATGTAAATATCACCAAAAAAGTATATGCGGGTTTGAATGTTTTTTATGTGGGAGAACGTAAGGACATGCAGACGAATTTGGATATTTCACCAATTGCAAGTCCAATTACTTTAAAAAGCTATTTTGATGCCAACGCACATGTGGGTTACAAATACAGCGAGCGTCTGACTTTCTTTCTGAAATTGAATAATATTGGAAATCAGGCTTACGAAAAATGGCTGAATTATCCTGTGCAAGGATTTCAGGTGTTAGGAGGGGCAAATTATAAATTCGACTTTTAGATTTTAAGGTAGAAAGGAGCAAAGCTGCTAAGATACTAAGATTTCATAGCCGTTAATTTTAAAATTAACGGCTATTTTTTGCTAAAGATTATAGGATTAAAAAAAAGTTTTTTTTAATATTTGATAGGCAACACAGTTTAAATTCGTGAAAATTCGTGTAATTCGGGGCTAGCTTTTTTTGCACCGAGAAAAAAAGCTTTGCATCTTTGTAACTTAGAATCTTAGTACCTTTAAAAAATGACTTTCAAACAAAAAATACATTCCCATTATTTACAAATGGTCCAGGACCGGATAGATGTTTTCAGAGACATGATTTCAGCATTGACCGAAGATTCTAAAAACGATGCAAAAGGATCCGCCGGCGATAAGCACGAAACAGCTTTATCGATGATGCATATCGAACAGGAAAAACTAACAAATAAACTAAAGGAAGGTATAACTCAAAAAGCGATTTTAGATAAAATAGATGCCTCAAAAACGACAGAAAATATTATTTCCGGCAGTTTGGTCAAAGCCAACGGAATCTATTTGTACTTGAGTGTCGCACTTCCGAAGATTGTGATTGATGGTATAAATGTTATTGCACTTTCTCCTCAATCTCCTTTGGGATCTCATTTGATGGGAAATAAAGAAGGTTTTCAATTTGAGATTAATAAAACACATTATACTATTGAGAGTGTTTTGTAGAAAGTAGTATTTAAGTTTTTTGATTTTGAAGAAGAAATTGCGCTAGAAACTCACAAAAAGTTTGCTGAATAACGCGTGCGATTACTACTTCGTCGAATGACAAGATGGTAGTTTGATGCTAAAACAATATTCTTTTTATTGTTTTGATTAATCTGTTTATTGATTCCTCAATGAAAACTGAATTACTTCATAAATAGTTTAAGCTTCACTTCAAAACATTAGATTTTAAACTGTTTTTCAAGTCAAAATTGAAATTCTTAAGTTCAGGGCTTTATTTAGTGTTAAAATTTTACAATTTATATGTAAAATTCTATTTAAGGTTTTAAATTGTAATTGAAATGGTCTTTTATGTTTTTCAATTATAACCATTACTGCATCTTTGCCCTATCAAAATAAAATTTAAAAATAAAAATATAGAATTATGTGTGGAATTGTATGTGCCTTTGATCTAAAACAAAAAGCGGAGACTTTAAGACCTCAAGTATTAGAAATGTCAAAAATTATCCGCCACCGTGGACCGGACTGGAGTGGAATTTACAGCAATGATAAAGCAATCTTATCTCATGAGCGTTTGGCAATTGTAGATCCTGCTTCAGGAAAACAGCCTTTGTTTACAGAAGATAAAAAATTAGTTTTGGCGGCAAACGGTGAAATTTATAACCACAGAGAATTGCGTAAACAATTTGAAGGAAAATATAACTTTCAGACAGAAAGTGACTGTGAGGTTATTTTGGCACTTTACAAAGAAAAAGGACCTCATTTTGTTGATGAAATGAACGGAATCTTCGGATTTGCGATTTATGATGTTGAGAAAGATGAGTATTTTATTGCCCGTGATCATATGGGAATTATTCCATTGTACATCGGTTGGGATCAGGACGGAACTTTTTACGTAGCTTCTGAATTGAAAGCTTTAGAAGGATACTGTACAAAAATTCAATTATTTCCTCCCGGACATTATATGACCAGTAAAGATGGAGAATTTGTACAATGGTACAAAAGAGACTGGGAAGAATTTGATGCAGTAAAAGATAACGAAACTAGTATTCCGGAAATCAAAAAAGCATTAGAAGCAGCAGTTCACAGACAATTGATGAGTGATGTTCCTTATGGAGTTTTACTTTCAGGAGGTTTAGATTCGTCTATTACTTCGGCTGTAGCCAAAAAATATGCACAAAAACGTATTGAGTCAGATGATACAACAGATGCCTGGTACCCACAATTGCACTCTTTTTCGGTAGGACTGGACGGTTCTCCTGATTTAGCTGCGGCACAAATTGTAGCAAAACATATCGGAACCATTCACCATGAAATTAAATTTACCATTCAGGAAGGTTTAGATGCCGTTCGTGATGTTATTTATAACTTAGAAACGTATGATGTAACTACTGTTAGGGCTTCAACTCCAATGTGGCTAATGGCGAGAGTTATTAAGTCAATGGGAATCAAAATGGTCTTGTCAGGTGAAGGAGCAGATGAATTGTTTGGAGGATATTTATACTTCCATAAAGCACCAAACGCAAGAGAATTTCACGAAGAAAACGTTCGTAAATTAGGAAAATTACACATGTACGATTGTTTACGTGCCAACAAAAGTTTGGCAGCCTGGGGAATCGAAGGACGCGTACCATTTTTAGATAAAGAATTTATGGATGTTGCCATGCGTATCAACCCGCAGGATAAAATGATTAACAAAGAGCACCCGATGGAAAAATGGGTAGTTCGTAAAGCTTTTGAAGACATGTTGCCGGAGAGTGTTGCGTGGAGACAAAAAGAGCAATTTTCTGATGGAGTAGGATATAGCTGGATTGACACTTTGAAAGAAGTAGTTGGAAAAGAAGTTTCAGATGAACAACTGGCAAATGCGAGATTTAAATTTCCATTACAGACTCCAACTTCAAAAGAGGAATATTACTATCGTTCTATTTTTGCAGAACATTTCCCTAGTGATGCAGCAGCTTTATGTGTGCCTCAGGAAGCAAGTGTGGCCTGTAGTACAAAAATTGCCCTGGAATGGGATGAAGCTTTCAAAAATATGAATGACCCATCCGGCAGAGCAGTTGCAAGCGTGCATGACGATGCGTACGTAAAAGCATAAAAATCATCAAATTAAAAATTGTTAATAGGAAGGACGTTCTCTTATCGGGAACGTTTTTCTTTGTTTAAATGTTAAATTGTATTATTTCAGTTACTTAAAAATAATTATTGGCAATTATTTAACTTTCTTTTTTATATTTGACATTCCCCAAAGAACACATTATATTAGCCGAGAAAGTATTATGAAATGAGGTTTATGATTACTTTAAAAGAAATAGAAATAAAAAAATAGAATGCTATGTCTGGAATATTAGCCGTTATTGGTAAAGGAAAAGACCCACAACTCGTGAGGGAGCTTTCTAAAAGAATGTCGCACCGTGGTCCTGATGAAAGAGGGTATCAGATTATGGAAAATGGCAGTATTATGTGCCATGAAAGTTTGTCGATCATAGATTTGAATTCGGGAAAACAGCCTATACAGGGAACTAAAAATGCCTGGATGGCGCATGATGGTGAAATTTATAATTACCAGGAATTAAAAAATGGGATTTTAAAAGACTACACATTCAGGACCCAGTCAGATTCAGAAGTTATCGTGCATTTGTATGAAGAATTCGGATATGATTTTTGTAATAAGTTAGATGGAGATTTTGCTTTTGTAATTATTGATGGGGATGATTACATTGCAGGCAGGGATCCGTTAGGTGTTAAACCTTTGTATTACGGTTTGGATGAAAGAGGAAGGATTTATTTTTCTTCAGAAATGAAACCTATTGCTGACCAATGTAAAACATTCTCTACTTTTCCTCCGGGGCATTATTATACCCCGAAAACAGGTTTTGTAAAGTATTATCAGCCTGAATATGAGGATTATGAAAATGCAAATCACGACCTTGAATTATCTTTAATAAGAGAAACGCTGACAGAAGCAGTTCGAAAACGTTTAATGGGTAATTTACCGGTTGGAGTTTTGCTTTCAGGCGGTTTGGACTCATCTCTGATTTCTTCAATTGCTGCGAGATTACTGGCGGGAACCGGAAAAAAAATACAATCCTTTTCCATTGGTTTAAATGCTGATGCCCCGGATAATAAAATTGCCAGAAAAGCAGCTGAGTTTTTAGGAACAGAACACCACGAAATTCATTTTTCAGTAAAAGAAGGAATTGAAGTTTTAGAAAAAATAATTCAGAATATAGAAACGTATGATGTAATCTCGGTAAGAGCAAGTGTGCCCATGTTTATATTGTCTAAAGCTATAGCTGAAAAAGGTATAAAAGCCATTCTTTCCGGAGAAGGGGCTGATGAAATCTTTGGAGGTCATTTGTATTTCAGAAATGCTCCGTCAACGGAAGAATTTCAAAAAGAAAGTATCGAGAGAGTTCAGAAGTTGTTTACTGCTGATTTATTGCGCGCTGATAAATCAACAATGGCAAATAGTATAGAAACAAGAGTTCCGTTTTTAGATAAAGATTTCCTTGATGTCAATATGTTAATTAAGCCAGAGGAAAAACAGCCTAAAACATATGACGGAATTGAAAAATATATTTTAAGAAAAGCATTTGATACCCCTGAGAATCCATATTTGCCAACAGAGGTTTTATGGCGTCAGAAAGAACAGTTCTCAGATGGAGTTGGTTATAACTGGATTGATGAATTAATTGAATATTGTGCTACTCAGGTGTCAGATAAACAATTGGAAGGTGCAAATGCAGAATTCCCATATAATTCACCAACAACAAAAGAAGCTTATTTATACAGATCGATTTTTCATAAATTTTACCCACAGGTTAGTGCGGCTCAAACCGTTCGAAAATGGATTCCAAAATGGCAGGAAAATCAGGATCCAAGTGGAAGGGCAAATGCTGCTCACTTAAAAGCAGATGTTAAAATTGCAAAATCCGGTGTGGGAGTTTAGATCATAAAATTTAAATTCGAAATTCCTTATTCCATTGAATTTGGATTTGGATAACTTTAGAAAATTCGAAATGACATTTTACATGTTTGTTTCGGATTTTTTTTTAGTTTAAGTTTTGTTCGTTGTATTTAAGAAAAATACTATATTTGATTCAATCATAAATAATTAATCTTGTTTTAATAATTGAATGAAAAATATGAAAAGAATAGTACTTAAAGGAATTTTGTTTTGCTCATTGGGTGTAATGAGTTCTGTTTACGCTCAAAAAAAGGAAACGCCTAAATACATTACGAATGTAGAAGGTGTGAAAGAATATTCATTAAATAATGGATTGAAAGTACTGTTGATTTCAGATGCTTCCCAAAGTAACATGGTGGTCAATATTATTTATAATGTTGGTTCCAGAAATGAAGGGTATGGAGAAAAAGGAATGGCACATTTACTGGAGCACATGCTTTTTAAGAGTACTAAAAATCTGGGAGATATAAAAAAAATGCTTTCAGATAAAGGAGGGAATGCGAATGGAACTACCTGGCTGGACCGGACAAATTATTATGAAGTTTTTCCTTCTAATGATGTAAACCTGAAATGGAGTCTTGAAATGGAAGCAGACAGAATGATTAATTCTACCATTCTGCAAACAGATCTAGACAAAGAATTCTCTGTTGTAAGAAATGAATTTGAGATTGGAGAAAACAATCCGGACGCTGTTTTGCAGGAAAGAATAATTTCTACGGCTTATTTATGGCATAATTACGGAAATAGTACGATTGGAAGTAAAGAAGATATAGAGCGTGTAAAAGCAAACACACTAAGGGTTTTTTACGAAAGATACTATCAGCCGGATAATGCGACTTTGATTATTGCAGGTAAGTTTGATGAACAAAAAGCACTGGAATATATAGGGCAGTATTTTTCAGTTATTCCAAAGCCTAAAAGAGTTTTGGATAAAACCTATACAATTGAGCCAGCTCAGGATGGAGAAAAATTTGTAGAATTAAAGAGAGCAGGTGACAGTAAAAATGTAGGTGCTTTGTATCATACGGCTCCCTATGCCGATAAAGATTACGCTGCAATTGATGCTTTGGCAGAAATTTTAACAGCAGATCCGTCGGGTTATCTGTATAAGTCATTAGTAGAAACTCACAAAGTATCCAGTGTCTATAGTTGGCAGCCTACAGTACGAGATGCAAGTTTCATGTATTTCGGAGTTGCTGTCCCTAATGATAAAGATATTAAGGAAACTGAAAATATCGTAAGAGCAGAGCTGGATAAAATCCCTGCAACAAAATATACAGATGAAGATGTAAGCAGAGCGAAGGCAAAAATTATTAAGCAGATTGAAAGTATAAAAAACAATACAATTTCTTATGCAATCAATATGACAGAAATTATTGGAGCAGGAGATTACAGACTCGGATTTATATATCGTGATGCTGTCGATAAATTAACAAAAGAAGATATACAAAGAGTTGCAGAGAAATATTTCAGAAACAATAACAGAACTGTAGGGATTTTTATTCCATCAAAAGAAGAGCAAAGATTAAAATCTGTAGAATATACAGATGAGCAAATTGCAGCTATTACAAAAGATTATAAAGGAAAAGCTTTAGAAAAAGAAACAGCAGCATTTGAAGCTTCCATAAAAAATTTAAAACAAAATCTTACGGAAGGCAAACTGAGCAATGGCACAAAATACGGATTGGTTAAAAAAGAAATAAAAGGAGGTAAAGTTCAGGCAAGTTTTAAATTCCCTGTAAGTAACGAGAAGGATTTGGCAGGTAAATCAGATATCGGAGGCATTTTAGCACAATTGTTAAAAACAGGTACCAAAACCAGAACAAAGGAACAGATTCAGGACAGATTAGATCAGTTGAAATCGAGTTTGAATTTTGGTTTTTCAGGGCAAACCCTGTCAGTCAATGTTAATACCTATAAAGAAAATTTTAAAGAGGTAATGGATATCTTGTCTGATTTACTGGTTAACTCTACTTTTCCGGAAAATGAACTAACAAAGACAATTACAGAATACAATACGTATTTGGAATCTAGTTTGAATGATCCGCAGTCAGTAGCATTTACGGAAATTTCAAGAATGACCTCTAAATATCCGAAAGAAAGTATTTTTTACACCTCTACAATTCAGGAACAGATAGATGCTTTTAAAAAGATAAAACAAGCTGAATTAGTAGATTTTTATAAAAATATCTTAGGAGCAGATAATGGGACAGGTTGTGTTATTGGAGATTTGGATACTAAAAGTACTGTTGAAATTCTGGAGCATACTTTTGGTAAATGGAATTCTAAATCTAAATACGAACTGGCGAAACCAAGCTATTTTGATACCCAGAAAGTAGACAAAGACTATAGCACTCCGGATAAAGAAAATGCAGTAGCTACCGGGAAAATCAGTTTGAAAATGGATACAAAAAGCCCGGATTATCCGGCTTTTATCATGGTAAATGAAATCATAGGAAGCGGAGGTTTTTTAACTTCAAGAATTCCAATGCGATTAAGAGAAAAAGAAGGAATCAGTTACGGAGCTGGTTCATTTATTGATGTTCCGATTAGTAATGATGTTGCTTTTTGGCAATATTATGCCTTTTTAAATCCTACGAAAAAAAGTGCTGTTGAAAGTGCTACAAAAGAAGAAATTTCAAAAGCATTAAAAGAGGGATTTACAGCAGACGAGCTAAAAACAAATCTGGTAAGCTGGCAGAATAAGAGAAAAACCAGATTAGGAAGCGATGATACTTTGATGAGTCTTGTAAACACACATCTGACTTACGGAATACCATTAGAAGATTATGATGATTTGGAAACTAAAGTTAAAGCGTTGAAAATAGAAGAAGTAAACAGTGCTCTGAAAAAGTATTTAAGTCTGGATAAAATGACTTCTATTTATGTAGGGGATTTTAGTAAAAAATAAAATATTGAAATTCAAAAAAGGAATTTCAAATTCAAAAAGAAGGTTCTGATTCTTAAAATCCGAAACAAAATTAAAATTGTTTCGGATTTTTTTGCGCTAAACTTTTTTTGAAATCTTATTTTTTTGTTGAATTTGAAAAGTTTCCAATTTAAGTGGAGAGTTACTTTTTTTATTGGCTTTTTTTGACAATATGTTAATAACTTAACAGCTTTAAATCGTAATTTAACGGATATATAATTTGCGTTTTTATATATTTGCGTGTTAGACAATAATTACATTTTTTAGAATAAATTATATGAGCGAAGAAATCAAGAAGAACAATTATTCAGCAGATAGTATTCAGGCATTAGAAGGAATGGAGCACGTAAGAATGCGTCCGTCGATGTATATTGGAGATGTAGGGGTTCGAGGGCTGCACCATTTGGTTTATGAGGTTGTTGATAACTCTATTGATGAGGCCATGGGAGGGTATTGTGATACCATTGGTGTTGCAATAAATGAAGATGGTTCGGTAACAGTTGAAGATAACGGTCGTGGTATTCCAGTTGATTTACACAAAAAAGAAGGTGTTTCGGCACTGGAGGTTGTAATGACTAAGATCGGTGCCGGTGGTAAATTTGATAAAGATTCTTATAAAGTTTCAGGAGGTTTGCACGGTGTAGGGGTTTCAGTTGTAAATGCCCTTTCCATTCATATGAAATCTACTGTTTTCAGAGATGGAAAAATCTACGAACAGGAATACGAAAGAGGAAAATCACTGTATCCTGTTAAGCAAGTTGGAGAAACAGATAAAAGAGGTACACGTCAGACTTTTTATCCGGACAATACCATCTTTACTCAGACAACGGAGTTTTCTTATGATACATTGTCAGCTCGTATGCGTGAGCTTTCTTATTTGAATAAAGGAATAACAATTACTTTTACAGATAAAAGAGAAGTTGATGATAAAGGCGAATTTAAAGTTGAAGTTTTTCATTCTGACGAAGGGCTAAAAGAATATATTCGTTATTTAGATGGTAATCGTGAACCAATTATTTCTCACGTAATCAGCATGGATCACGAAAAAGGTGAAATTCCAGTTGAGGTTGCCCTGATTTATAATACAAGTTATACAGAGAATATTTTCTCTTACGTAAATAACATCAATACACATGAAGGAGGAACGCACTTGCAAGGTTTCAGAACTGGTTTAACCAGATCATTAAAGAAATATGCAGATGCTTCCGGAATGTTAGATAAATTAAAGTTTGATATTTCCGGAGATGACTTCCGTGAAGGATTAACAGCAATTATTTCGGTAAAAGTAGCTGAACCACAATTTGAAGGTCAGACAAAAACTAAACTAGGAAATAGAGAGGTTGTTTCACCGGTAAGTCAGGCTGTGAGTGAAATGATCGAGAATTATTTGGAAGAAAATCCAAATGATGCCCGAATTATTGTTCAAAAAGTAATTTTGGCTGCCCAAGCCCGTCATGCTGCTAAAAAAGCACGTGAAATGGTACAGCGTAAAACCGTTATGGGTGGTGGTGGATTGCCGGGAAAATTATCAGATTGTTCTGAGCAGGATCCTGCAAAATGTGAGGTTTACCTGGTCGAGGGAGATTCGGCTGGTGGAACAGCAAAACAAGGCCGTGACCGTAACTTTCAGGCAATTTTACCATTACGTGGTAAGATTCTGAATGTTGAAAAAGCGATGCATCATAAAGTATTCGAAAACGAAGAGATTCGTAACATATTTACAGCTTTAGGGGTTACAATTGGAACTGCTGAGGACAGTAAGGCGTTAAATCTTGAAAAACTAAGATATCACAAAGTAATCATAATGTGTGATGCCGATGTCGATGGTAGCCACATTTCTACCTTAATATTAACGTTCTTCTTCCGCTTTATGAAAGAATTGATCGAAGAAGGTCACGTTTACATCGCAGCTCCGCCTTTATACTTGGTTAAAAAAGGAAATAAAAAGGAATATGCATGGAATGACGTTCAGCGTGATCAGGCAAACGAAAGAATGGGTGGTAGTGCCGGTATTCAGCGTTATAAAGGTCTTGGGGAGATGAACGCGGAGCAATTATGGGAAACCACAATGGATCCAGGTTTCAGGACTTTACGTCAGGTGACAATAGACAGTCTGGCTGAAGCCGATAGAGTTTTCTCTATGCTGATGGGTGATGAAGTACCACCACGCAGAGAGTTTATTGAGAAAAATGCAGTTTATGCAAATATTGACGCATAAATAAAAGTTTAATAAATCAATTCGTTTAATTGTTTAAATTTACTAAACAATTAAACGAATTGTCAATTTAGAGACATACAAATTAATTAATAACCGATAAAGTATAAAATATGAAAGTTACCATTGTAGGAGCAGGAAATGTTGGAGCTACATGTGCAGATGTTATTTCTTATAGAGGAATTGCCAGCGAAGTAGTGTTGTTGGATATTAAAGAAGGTTTTGCCGAAGGAAAAGCATTGGATATTATGCAATGTGCTACAAACACAGGTTTTAATACCAAAGTATCCGGAGTAACCAATGATTATTCTAAAACTGCCGGAAGTGATGTAGTTGTAATTACATCCGGAATTCCAAGAAAACCAGGAATGACCCGCGAAGAATTAATTGGTATAAACGCAGGAATTGTGAAAACAGTTGCAGAAAACGTGCTGAAACATTCGCCGGATACAATAATTGTTGTTGTTTCTAATCCAATGGATACGATGACTTATTTAGCATTGAAATCAACCGGATTGCCTAAAAACAGAATTATTGGTATGGGAGGAGCTTTAGACAGTTCCCGTTTCAGAACCTACTTGTCTTTGGCTTTAGATAAACCGGCAAATGATATCTCTGCAATGGTTATTGGAGGTCATGGTGATACAACTATGATTCCGTTAACCCGTTTAGCATCTTATAATGGAATTCCGGTAACAGAATTTCTTTCAGAAGAAGTGTTGCAAAAGGTAGCCGCAGATACTATGGTAGGAGGAGCGACTCTTACAGGTCTTCTGGGAACTTCAGCCTGGTATGCTCCCGGAGCTTCAGTAGCCTATCTTGTAGATAGTATTTTAAATGATCAAAAGAAAATGATTGCTTGTTCTGTTTTTGTAGAAGGAGAGTACGGTCAGAACGATATATGTATAGGTGTACCTTGTATAATTGGTAAAAACGGAGTTGAAGAAATTTTGGATATCCAGTTAAACGACCACGAAAAGGCTTTATTTGCTAAAAGTGCAGATGCAGTTAGAGGTATGAATGATGCCCTAAAATCGATTTTAGTATAATGATTTTGATAAAAAAAAGATAAGGCTGCACTTTTGCAGTCTTTTTTTTGAGATTAATTAATAAATAAATTGGTTAATCTTTTCGTAAATTATATATTTGCTCGGTTTAAAAAAAATGTTGTAATTCGTGATCTGGTTTTTTAGTTTTCAAAACTCATGTCAGGGCTTATTCTATGTGACTTTAAAACAAAAACAAACAATAAAACATAATTAATTTTTAGTAATAATGCAGAATAAAGGACTTATTAAATTTTTCGCAATTCTATTTGCATTGGTAAGTATTTACCAACTTTCGTTCACTTTTTTGGCAAACAGCGTTAAAAGTGAAGCTAAAGCTTTTGCAGGAGGTAATCCTGATAAAGAGCTAAAATATTTAGATTCTATTGGTAAAGAAAAAGTGGTGAATCTTGGATTTACGGATTTTACTTACAATGAAGTAAAAAACAAACAAATCAATAAAGGTCTTGACTTAGAAGGAGGAATCAACGTTATTCTTCAAATTTCTATTAAAGATGTTTTAAAAGGATTAGCTAACAATTCTAAAAACCCGGTTTTTAATAAATCATTAGCTGACGCGACTGCAAATTCAGAAGGAAACAAAAGTTATTTGGATAAATTTTTTGAGGCTTTTGATGCAAATTCAAACGGTACAACAAAATTAGCATCTCCTGAAATTTTTGCTAACAGAAACTTACAGGGTGAAGGCGGAATTGCTTTTGAAATGACTGATGCGCAAGCACAAAAAGTGATTAGAAAAAAAGTTGATGAGTCTATCGAAAGTGCTTATAAAGTATTAAGAGAGCGTATCGATAAATTTGGAGTAACACAGCCAAACATTCAAAAGTTAGGTGCTACAGGAAGAATCTTGGTTGAGCTTCCGGGAGCAAAAGATGTTGACAGGATTAAAAAATTATTAGGTGGAAAAGCTCAATTAGAGTTCTGGGAAACTTATAAAATGGAAGAAATCGGAAACTTTTTAGTAGCTGCTAACGAAGCGCTTAAAAAGACTGAAATCAAAAAAACAGAAACTAAAACAGTTGCTAAGGATTCATTGAATGCTTTATTGACTGATACAAAAGATTCTACTGAAGCTAAAAAAGGAAACAACCCCTTATTTGACAAAATTCTTGGTCAGGGTGGCGGACCGGTTTTAGGTTATTTTGCTCCAAAAGATACTGCAACTGTTAATGCATATTTTAAAAGACCGGAAATCAGAATTTTATTGGCTGCTGACCAGCATTATGCAAAATTTGTATGGAGTAAACCAACTACTATAAAAGATGCAAAAGCAAAAGATATTGAAGTAGTTGAATTATATGCTTTAAAAGGAAACAGAGACAATAACCCGGCTATGAACGGTGGTCTTGTTACTGATGCAAAAGATACATTCGACCAAATGGGTAAACCGGCAGTTTCTATGCAAATGAACAGTCAGGGTGCTAAAGTTTGGGAAGAATTAACAGGAAGAGCTTTCTCTCAAAAAAGTTATATCGCTATTGTTTTAGATAACATCGTTTATTCTGCACCAGGTGTTACCAGTGGACCAATTGCTGGAGGAAGATCTGAAATTACAGGTTCTTTTGATGTAGCTGAAACTAAAGATTTAGCAAACGTATTGAATGCAGGTAAATTACCGGCTTCTGCAGATATTCTTCAGTCCACAGTTGTAGGGCCATCTTTAGGTCAGGCTGCAATTGATGCAGGAACAATCTCTTCTGTATTAGGATTTTTATTAGTTTGTTTATGGATGGTTTTCTATTATGGTAAAGCGGGTTGGTATGCTAACCTTGCCTTGTTATTAAACTTACTTTTCTTATTTGGAATTATGGCAAGTTTTGGTTTTGTATTAACATTACCAGGTATTGCAGGTATCGTATTAACATTAGGTACAGCGGTAGATGCTAACATTATTATATTTGAAAGAGCAAAAGAGGAATTACGTGAAGGTAAATCATTGGCAGAAGCTGTTGCTACATCTTACGGATGGCACGGTGCAATGCGTTCTATCATTGATGCAAACGTTACGCACGTTTTAACTGGAGCAATCTTATTTATTTTCGGAACGGGGCCAATCAAAGGTTTTGCTCTAACATTACTTATTGGTATCGTAACTTCTATGTTTACGTCTATCTTTATTGCAAGAATCTTTATTGACAGAAACATCGCTGGAAAAGGTGATTTGACTTTCTCTACAAATATTACCAAAAACTGGTTTACTAATTTCCATTTTGATTTTATCAAAATCAAAAAATTCACTTACATCTTCTCTTCAATTGTAGTTGTAGTAAGTTTGATTTCTATCTTTTTCGTTAACGGATTAGATCAGGGTGTTGATTTTGTTGGAGGAAGAACTTTCCAGGTAAAATTTGAAAAGCCGGTTGATGCAACTGTGGTTTCAGATGAATTATCTGCTGCTTTCGGAACTCCGGTAGAAGCTAAAATCTTAGGTGATGACGATCAGTTGAAAATTACAACTAAATACAAAATCAAAGAAGATGGAGTAGCAGTTGATGAAGAAGTAAATCAAAAATTATACAAAGCGTTAGCAAAATATTATCCTAATACTTCTTATGATAAATTTACTAATACTTACGATGGTAAAAAAGTTGGAGTATTACAGGCTTCTAAAGTTGGAGCTTCTATCTCTGAGGATATCAAAACCAACTCCTACTGGGCAGTTCTTGGTGCTATGGCAGCTATCTTTTTATACTTAATGGTATCTTTCCGTAAATGGCAATATTCATTAGGTGCGATTGCAGCTGTAGCGCATGACGTTATCTTTGTATTAGGAATTTACTCTTTATGTTATAAATTCATGCCTTTCCACATGGAAATGGATCAGCACTTTATTGCTGCAATTCTTACCGTGATCGGTTACTCAATGAATGATACTGTAATTGTATTTGACAGAATCAGAGAGTTCATTATCGGAAACCGTAAAGGAACTTTTGAAGATATCGTAAATGCTTCTATTAATACTACATTATCAAGAACATTGAATACTTCATTAATGATGATCATCGTATTATTAACAATGTTTATTTTCGGTGGAGAGTCAATTAGAGGATTTATCTTTGCCATGTTAGTTGGTATTGTTGTAGGAACTTATTCTTCATTATTTATTGCTACACCGGTATTGGTTGATACAATTTCTAGTGATGATAAACATATTATCGAAGAAAAGCACAAACAAGCTTAATAAGCAGGTTTCATTATAAAAAAAGATCCAACGAAAGTTGGATCTTTTTTTTTGGAAAAAATAGTTTTGCAGAAATTTTTAAAAAAAACTATGATTTATCGTTCCGTCCAATTTTATTAGACGGAAGTCTGGTAAGTTTGTAGCAAGAAAATTCTCGCGAGGAAAAATTTGTGATTAACTTTAAACAATCAGACTATGAATTTAGAAAATTTAAATCTAACAGCGCTTAGTGTGCAGGAAGCTGCAGAAATAGATGCAGGAGACATCTGGAAATTTATCATTGATGCTATAGGTATTTATGATGCCGTAAATGATTTTCAGAAAGGATGGAATTCCACCGGCTGTGGGTTTAGGCCTGGTGGTGGTAGTGGAGGTAGTTGGTAAATTTTAAAGAATGCTAAGGAAGGTAATCGCAAGAGAAAATAGTTTATATTTATTTAAACATTATATTTTATTAATTTTTCTGGTTGTTCTTTTACAATGTGCGGGAAGTGTTTTAGATGTTAGTAGCCCCAATGGTAATAAAATTAGAGATTTGATAGTAGAAAATTTTACTGCAGCATCCGTATTCATAGTTTTTATTGCCCCGATTATTGAAGAAACAATTTTCAGACTCTCGTTAAAAAGAAACAGGTTTTTCTGGATAAGTGTTTTATGGTACATCATTCTTATTCTGTCGGATCAGTACATTATAATTGATATTCTGTGTATGCTTGCGATATTCTGTATAATTTATAAACAGATTTTTTCTAACAGTCAGATTTTGAATAAAGTATTGATAGTAATATCGATAATGACTTTTGTAATGATACATTTTAGTAATTATTCAGAAAAGGAATTGATAGAACTAGATCATCTTTCCTTGTGCTTCCTGTTTTTGCCACAATTTTTCTCTGCTCTGATCTTAACAAAAATCAGATTAGAAACTTTTTTTATTAATTGTATAATCTTGCATGGATTTTACAACTTGACAATTTTAATAATTTCGGTAATTTTTAAACTTTAAATTGATGATTATGGATTATATAGAAACAGATTGTAATGTAACAGATTTAAAATCTAATGAAATAATTGAAATCTCTGGTGGAGGTTTTTTTGAAACTATGGGTGAGATGGCGCATCGGGCATATCATTCAGTTGAACATTATCTTTATAGAAATGACTTTGGGAGTATGCGCAGTGCAGGCTAAGATGTTTTTGAGTTATTTATTTTACTTGAAAATATAAAAGTTTTATTTTAAAAAGATCTAACGAAAGTTGGATCTTTTTTTGTGCTATATTTAATCCATAAAGAAAATTTATGAGTAGGAAATTAGTATTGAATTTGTTGTTTCTTTTATGCCTGCTCAGGGTAAGCGGGCAACAGGTTAAGAGGAATTTTTCGGTGGGTTTTAATTACGGATTTGGGAGTGAGTTCCATAATCGGAATTATACCTTTACGAATCATTTTTATAAGGCGCAACTGTATTATAAACTGAAGAAGACCAAAAAATTTCAATATGAGATTTTGGTTCAGCCGGAAATTAATTTTGGAAGACACCAATTACTGAATTTCTATTTTGTCCAGCCGGACGATCCTGATTACATAGAAAAACGTGCTGTATATACACAATTAAAAGATGTTCATGAGTATGTATTAAATATAGGTTTTCTGGTCAGGAAACCTATTACGGATAGTTTCTCTTTTTATATTTTAGGAAGTATTGGTCCGATGATAACAGATACACAAACAGAACGTATGTCAGAAGGATTTGCTTTCGCGGATGTATTTGCTGTAGGTTTTTCCGTTAAGGCTCAAAGATTTCAATTTGATGTACGTCCAAGTATCAGGCATGTTTCAAATGCCGGTTTGGGTAGTTCAAATGCCGGATATAACACCAGAAATATAGAGTTTGGTATTTCTTATTCATTATAAAAAAAAAGCGTCCGGTATGTGAAATACCGGACGCTTTTATATTTTGAATTTTATTTTTATTATGAAGTTGCTAAAGGATTCCTTTTCGCTCTGATTATAAAGAACAGACCAATTATAATGAAAGGGATGCTTAACCATTGTCCGGTTGAGAATATGCCTAACTCATTTTCAAATCCGCCCTGGCTTTCTTTTACAAATTCTACGACAAAACGAACTACAAATAACAAAACTAAAAATAACCCGAATAAATATCCTGATCTGAGTCTTGCATTTGTTTTCCAATATAAAAAGAATAAAATGGCAAATACAAAAATATAACAAAAACCTTCATAAAGCTGAGTTGGATGTTTTGCAGGAACCTGAGCTAATAAATCAGCAAATTTAGGATCTGTAACAATAGCATTATATGCGTCTTTTGGGTTAGGAATATTAGTAGCGTTTACAGCTTCTGCCTTGCTGAACTTATCGTGAAGAAAACGAATTCCAAATGCGGAAGCAGTTTCATTTCCAATAATTTCTGAGTTGAAAAAGTTCCCTAAACGAACAAAAATGGCACCACTGGCAACAGGAATTACAACTCTGTCCAGAATCCATAATAATGGACGTTTCAGGATCATTTTACTGTAATAATACATCGCAATGATAATGGCAATAGCAGCACCATGACTTGCTAATCCCTGAAAGCCTGTAAATTCAAATTTTGGTTCAAATTTAAAAGGTAAAAAGATTTCAAGTAAATGATTTCTGAAATATTCCCAATCATAAAATAAAACATGGCCTAAACGCGCGCCAATTAAAGTTGCCAAAACAGTCCAGACAAATAGAGAGTCTAATTTGTCTATTGGTTCATTTTCACGTTCGAAAATTCGTTTCATTATGTACCATCCTAATCCAAAAGCGATTACGAACATTAAACTGTAATAACGAATCATAAAAAATCCTAAATCAATTCCTTCTGAAGGATTCCAAATGATATTTAAGGCGTGTGTCATATGTTAAATTGTTTTTTGTGTTGTAAAAATAAATATTTAAAACAGAGTAAGTCTTTATTTAAAGTTAATGTTTATGCGAACATTTCTTCTCCGGAACAGGATCATAACCGGTTTTTCCCCAGGGATGACAACTCAAAATACGTTTTATTCCCAAATAACCTCCATAAAATAATCCATGTATCTGCAAGGCCTGAATCATATAGCTTGAACACGTTGGTTCAAATCTGCAGCTTGCCGGTGTAAATGGCGAAATAGCAGTCTGATAGAAGCGTACTAATAAAACAAATGGAGTGATTACTTTCATAGTTTACCAGAAAATGAATTATTACAATGAAAAACTGGTACCTTCTTTTCCGTCTTTCAACTGAATGCCTAAACCAATTAACTGGTCACGAATCTGGTCAGAAAGTGCAAAGTTCTTATCAGCTCTCGCCTGATTTCTCATTCCGATCAGCATATTCACAACTCCTTCTAATTTGTCGTTGTTGCTGTCAGATGCTTTTTCATCGCTTAATCCTAAAACATCAAATACAAATGCATTTATTGCAATTGTCAAAGTGGTTAAGTCGTCCGCAGAAATCGTTTCTTTTCCTTCTTTTAACAGATTAATGTAGCGAACGGCTTCAAATAATTGTGCAATTAAAATAGGCGTATTAAAATCATCGTTCATGGCATCATAACACAACTGTGTCCAGGATGCAATATCTATAGAACTTGTTGTGCCCGCAGAGATTCCTGATAAAGAGTCAACAGCTTCCATTAGTCTTTTGTATCCTTTTTCGGCTGCAACAATTGCATCGTCAGAAAAGTCTAAAATACTTCTGTAGTGTGCCTGCAGCATAAAGAAACGGGTCACAGAAGCAGAAAAAGCTTTGCTTAAAATAGTATTGTTACCACTTAAGATTTCTCCGGGTAAAATATTATTTCCGGTTGATTTTGCCATTTTCTTACCGTTTAAAGTAAGCATATTGGCATGCATCCAGTAATTTACAGGAGATTGACCGGTACAAGCTTCATTTTGAGCGATTTCACATTCGTGGTGTGGAAATTTTAAATCCATTCCACCGCCGTGAATATCAAAATGATTACCAAGATATTTGGTACTCATAGCAGTACATTCCAGATGCCAGCCTGGAAATCCGTCGCTCCAGGGAGAAGGCCATCTCATAATATGTTGCGGTTCTGCCTTTTTCCAAAGTGCAAAATCCTGAGGATTTCTTTTATCTGACTGACCATCAAGATCACGGGTGTTGGCAAGCATGTCTTCGATATTTCTACCGCTTAAAACCCCGTAATTATTGGTTTCGTTATATTTTACGACATCAAAATATACAGATCCGTTGGCTTCATAACCAATTCCGGTATCAATAATTTTTTTGATAATTTCGATTTGTTCAATAATATGCCCCGTAGCAGTTGGTTCAATACTTGGCGGCAGGAAGTTAAAAGATTTCAGGATATCATGAAAATCCACCGTATAGCGCTGTACAACCTCCATTGGTTCTAATTGCTCCAAACGTGCTTTTTTGGCGATTTTGTCTTCCCCTTCATCAACGTCATCCACAATATGTCCAACGTCAGTAATATTCCTTACGTAGCGCACTTTATAATCCAGATGTAAAAAATACCTGAAAATAACATCAAAAGACATAAAAGTCCTAACATTTCCTAAATGTACATTGCTATAAACCGTAGGTCCGCAAACATACATTCCAACATTTCCTTCAT
>JBDTNT010000216.1:0-2102 GCA_039933615.1 Flavobacterium sp.
GATTTCAGACTGAATCTGAAATCTAAATCGTTAATCAAAAATATTAAATCTTATTTAGAATTTTACTTCAACTGGTTTGTCAGCTCCTGTACTTGCTTCAAAGTATGGTTTTTCTTTAAGACCATATAATCCAGCCAAAATATTTCGTGGAAAAGTGTTGATGTTGTTATTGTAAGGCTTAACGGCTTCATTAAAACGGGTTCTGGCTGTTAAGATTTGATTTTCTGTACTGGCCAGCTCATCTTGTAATTTCATAAAGCTTGCATCAGCTTTCAGGTTTGGATATTGCTCAACACTTACTAATAATTTGGATAATGATGAGGAAACTCCTGATTGTGCCGAGTTGAATGCAGCCAATTGTTCCGGAGTAACATTTTTTGGGTCAATTGTAATTGCAGTAGCTTTAGCACGAGCCTCAATAACTGCCGTTAAAGTTGATTTTTCATGTTCAGCATATCCTTTTACAGTGTTTACTAAATTCGGGATAAGATCATTTCTTCTTTGATAAGAAGTGTTAACATTCCCCCAACTTTCTTTAACATCTTGTTCAAGTGTCACTGCTTTATTATAAATTCCAGAAGCCCAGCTGTATATTACAAAAATAATGACAGCTCCAATAATCCAAGGCAAAAATCTTTTCATGTGTGTTTAATTTAAATTTAATAATGATGTTATAATTCGTTTTTGATTTCTGTTAATTGTGTTTTTATGGACTCTAATTTACGTATTATTTCGAATTTATCTAATGTTTTCTTTTGTCCTTCCTTCAAATGGGTCTTGGCTCCTTCGAGTGTAAAACCGCGTTCTTTGACCAAATGATAAATCAACTGTAAATTGGTAATATCATCCGGTGTGAACATTCTGTTGCCTTTGGCATTCTTTTTCGGTTTCAGAATATCAAATTCGCTATCCCAAAATCGGATTAAAGATGCATTGACATTAAAGGCTTTGGCAACTTCGCCAATGCTGTAATATCGTTTATCTTTAGAAAGCTCAATATGCATGATTTGTATTTTTCTATTTTTATTTCAAACTTACTACTTTTTGCAGTATTAATCTAATGACTGGTTTTCCTGATTGGCCATATGTGAAATTGCAACGTATTCTACTGCCGAAATATTTCCGTAATAAAAGTTTAGCGGATTCACTACTTTACCATCTTTATGCACCTCATAATGACAATGAGGGCCTTCAGAACGACCTGTGCTTCCCACATACCCAATCACATCACCTCTTTTTACATGCTGTCCGGCTCTGCAGTTGTACTTGCTTAAATGCGCGTACAGACTTTCGTATCCAAAACCATGCCTGATGACTACATGATTCCCAAAACCTGACGCTGTATTGTCAGCTCTTGCCACAACACCATCACCCGTAGCATAAACAGGAGCGCCTGTGGGAGCTGTAAAGTCCATTCCGTTGTGCATTTTTCGCACTTTCGTGAATGGATCGGTTCTGTATCCAAAACCGGAGGCAACCCGTCTTAAATTTTCATTCCGTACTGGCTGAATGGCAGGAATTGCCAAAAGCAGGTTTCCTTTGAGACTGGCTAATTTCAAAATTTCATCCAGTGATTTTGATTGGATCGCCAGTTGTTTTGATAGTTTATCAATTCGTTTGGTAGTATTCAATACCAATTGCGAATTGTTATAGCCTTCCAGGTCCTTATATCTTTTAAGATCTTTAAAGCCTGCTTTTCTGATTGAATCCGGAATTTCCGCTTTATTAAAATAAACCCTGTAAATATTGTTATCTCTGTCTTCTATAGCTTCAGTTACATCATTAATCTCCTCCATTTTTTTGTTCAGAATCGAATATTGCAGTTTTAAATTTTCAATTTCACGTGCCTGCAGACGATCTTTTGGAGTTTCAAAGTAAGGAGTATTAATTAAAAGGACGAAAACCAAAAAACCAAACAGCGCTGAGGCCAGCAAAAACAGTAAAGCATAACCGATTTTGATTCTCTTTCTGGTTTTTATTTTTGTATAAGCCAGATTTTCTGAGTCGTAATAATATTTTACTTTCGCCATATTTTAAAATACCCTATTTTTGCAGCTTGTAAAATAGTTAGTCGAACAAATTTAATAAATGTTTCAGTTGTT
>JBDTNT010000217.1:0-10429 GCA_039933615.1 Flavobacterium sp.
CTAATGCTCCCGGATATTCTGTTTCGTTAGACATTGCAACTCCTGCTAATCCTGCTGTTGTTGGGCGTGATTTATCGTATTTTTTAACGGCTGCAACCAAACGTTTTGCAATTGCTCCAAGACGCATAGCATCCGGTGCCTCTTTTTTGTAACCGCCATAAGCAGCTTGTCCGAAACCTTCTTTTCCTTTGTCTAAAACGGGGTGAGAATACGGATCATTTGGATAATCTACTTCGTTACCAATACTCCATCCGAATACGGAAAGGTGGTTTCTGTCACGACGTACAAAGTCTTCCAGATCTTTTTCTGCCCAATTGGCAAAAATATCAAACGAACCTTCAAAACCCGGAGTTCCGTAATTCCAGCCTTCCAGCCATTTACGTTTTGGAAATTCCCATTCGTCATAAGCTTCATTCAATACCAATAATCCAAGTTCATCGCATAGCTCGTAAAAATCCGGAGCTTGTGGATTGTGGCTTGTACGAATTGCGTTTACGCCAATTTCTTTTAACGTTTTAAGTCTTGTTTTCCAAACTTCTCTTGGAACTGCAGCACCTAAAACCCCTGCATCATGATGCAAACAGACACCTTTCATTTTCATTTCTTTTCCGTTAAGGGCAAAACCATTATCGGGATCGAAATTGAAACTTCTGAAACCAGTTTGTGTAACTGTTTTATCAATTACAGTCCCACCTTTTAAAACGGTTGTTTTGAGTTGATATAAATTTGGATTGTCCAGATCCCATAGTGTTGGGTTTTTTACATTTAATTTAGTCGAAATCTTTCCTGCCTGATTTGCCGCAACGTCAATTTTTGAAGTAGCTTTTGCAACCGATTTTCCGTCTTTTGCAATCAATTCATTTATAATAGTAAGCGTTGTTTTTGCTGTTGATTGGTTTTCTACATCAACCTCAACATTCAAAATTCCGTTATCTTTATTTACTTCCGGATAAGCGTAAACTCCCCATTGTGCAATATGTACCGGATTAGCATATACTAACCATACATTCCTGTAAATCCCGGAACCTGTGTACCATCTGGAATCAGCACTTTGGCTGTGATCTACGCGAACTGAAATGGTGTTTTCGGCTCCGTATTTTACATATGGAGTTGCATCATAAGCAAATGATATATAACCATTTGGACGTTTACCTAAAGAATGTCCGTTGATAAAAACTTCACTCCTGTTGTAAACCCCTTCAAAATATAAGTAAACTTTTTCGCCGCTTTTGCTTTGAGGTACATTAATTGCTTTTCTGTACCACGCAATTCCTCCGGGCAAATATCCCGTACAACTTGCCAGCGTAGGACTCAACTGTCCTTTTACACTCCAGTCGTGCGGTACATTGACAGACTGCCATTTGCTGTCATCGAAAGTTGTGTTTTGGGCTTCCGGAGTATCCTGCAGATTGAACTTCCAGTTGTCATTGATTTTTTTTGAATCTCCAAACGATATCTGGCTAAAAGCTGATAAGCAAGAGAATAGAAAGATGGGTAGAAAGATTTTTTTTGTAAACATTTTATATTTTATTATTGTTTGTTTTTGTTTGTTTTTGTTTGTTTTTGTTTCAGGTTTCAGGTTTCAGCTACAGTTGAAACCTGAAACTAATACTCTAATTCTCCCACAAAAGTCACTATTGATTTTGCCGGGATTTCCAGGTTGTTTGCTTCCTGAACATTACCTCTTTTTAGATTTGAATTTTCAGCTGTAATATAAGGCGTTAATTTGTTGTTTTTAAGGGTTCCTTTTGATAAATTGAATTGGTATTGCTGTGTTTCTTTTCCACCATTTACGGCTACAATTATTAGCTTTTTGCTGGCTGTGTCTTTGTAAGCAGTTACCATTACGTCGTTTGCTGACTCAACTTCATTTTGATTCGGGACATCAACCCTAAGCATTCCGGGGCGTACAAACAAAGAATAATTCCCTAAAGCCCAAAGCAATTTTGAATCGTGAAACTGGCCCTCTTTTTTTACATAATCCGGCTCGGTTCCTCCGTTGCTTTTTCCGTCATCCAGATAGATTAAACCATCTTTGTAATCCACACGGGTAATTGAGGTCCACCATTGCCATGACGCTGCATTTGCTACTGCGATATCATTGTGTATCAGTCGTGCTACAAAAAGTGCCGTCTGCATTCCTAAATCTCTTCCGCCGCCTGATCCTCCGGGAATTTCTGCTTCTCCGGGATTTTCTAAAATACAATATTCCGACTGCCAGTATTTCAAACCTTTGTTTTGCTTTATTGCTGAAGCAATTAATTTCCTGCTTAAAACCTGTTTGTCTATTGGCCAGGTTGTAAAATAACTGTGCCCCAAAATGACATTTTTTACATTTGGAAATTTCGAAACGTTGGTTTTTGTTTTTCCAAAAAAGTAATCAATCTGATTGTCCCGATTTTCTGCATTTACATTTTCATACAAATAATTAATTTGTGCCGCTTCTGCAATTACAATTTCTGTACTCATTTTTGCGGCCTGCAGTTTTTCCGAAAGTGCTTTCGTTAAATCATAAATTTCCTGATTGGTTGCCGGAGTTCCTTCCTGACTGTTTTGGTCGCCGCTTTTTGGCATCCATTCCCATTGTGGTTCGTTTATTGGACTTACATAATTGAATTTAATTCCTTCTTTTTTCTCTAATCCCTGAATACTCTGAACTAAGAAATCGGCAAATTTTGGAATTGCTCCATCTTTTAGATTCAGTTTATTCTTTTGAGAGGCAAAAGATAATCCGTTGTCAGTCATTGAAACTGGTGGACTATTGGTAAAAACCAGGAATTTTTCGACACCACGTTTTTTGGCAGCCTGCAAAAACCATCTTTGTCCTTCCTGTTTAGAGAAATCATACGTTCCGTCAGCATTCAGGAAGCATTCGCTTCTTCTCCATTCATCCGAAACTTTACTTTTTTCTCCTTGTTCTGTACTTCCTGCGCCAAGATTAAATCTCCAGATCGAAAGTCCAATTCCTTTTGGATTTCCCTGTGTATCGATTTCTTTACTAAAAAGTAAATCAGCGATGGCATTTTTTTTCTCCTCCGGCCAGTTTTTCCCAACAAACTGTGTTCGCCAGGCATCAGATCCTCCAAAACCATCCATGGTCTGGACTACATTATCTGTGCTGATGCTAATGGTTCTTTGTGCAAAAGACAACGAACTCATTACCAATAAAAGCGAGACATATACTTTTTTCATTTTTATATATTCTATTTTGTATTGACACAATCTTGTCATTCCTGACGAAGGATAGATCTCCGCGAGCAGCTCCGTAATTAAAATCATTCATTGTCGATCTTACAACGAAGATCCCTCGTTCCTCGGGATGACAAACATTGTGGTTACTGTACTTTTATTCTTTTAACTATTTTCGTAATTTTTATTGGCAATTTTTATCGCAATGTTTGTCATTTCTCGTTCCTCGAAATGACAAACATTGGGGTTACTCTTCTTATCAACCTTTGCCCAAGTTTTAAACTTGGGCAAAGGTTTTTCTAATCTGTATCAGCTTTTCAAAACCTTAGTAACTTTGAATCTTAGAACCTCCTATTTATAAGTACCAACATAAGTCACAACTGATTTTGCAGGAATTTCAAAATTTGTGGCATCAACTGCTGTACCTTTTTTCAAACTTAAAGTTTCAGAAGTCGTGTATGGCGTCAATTTATTGTCTGTCAAAGTTCCACCTGAAAGATTCAATTTGTATTTTCTGGCCGATTTGCTGATGTTTACTGCTACAAGTACTACTTTTTTTGTTGCTGCATCTTTATAGGCTGTCAACATAATATCGGTTGTTGCTGCTGCATTGTCTACCTCTGGAAGCACCACTCTTACCATTCCCGGTTTTACGAAGAATGAAAAATTCCCCAATGCCCAAAGTGTTTTTGTATCCCTGATGTATCCATCATTTTTACAATAATCTGCATTACCTGCTCCGTTACTTGCTCCATCATCTACATGGATTAAACCATCTTTGTAATCACCACGGCTGATAGCTGTCCACCATTGCCAGGAAGTAACGCCTCCAATTGCAATATCTGTACTTACAATACGTGCGGTCCAGAGTGCTGTTTCAATTCCCAGATCTCTTCCCGGTCCTGCTCCGCCTGGTAATTCTGAAACTCCTGGTGATTCTAATACACAATATTCCGAAGACCATAAACTAACTCCTCCTACCGATTGTATTCTTGAAGCGGCTTCCTGTCTGGAAGAAATCATTTCTGTTAAAGGCCATGCCTGCCAGTAACTATGTCCTGAAATTGTTTTCTTTACATTACTTAATCCTGCAATATTTTTTGTTGAATTGGCTCCAAAAAAATAATCAATCTGGTTGGATCTGCTTTCTTTTCCCAAAACTGTTTTGTACAGGGATTCGTAAGCGCCTGCTTCTCCAACTACAATTTTAGCATCCAGTCCTTTTGCCTGTAATTTTGGCGATAAAACATTCACGAAAGTGTAAATATTAGTATTGGTTGCCGGGGAACCTTCCTGTGCTGTTCCGTCCCACTCGTATTGTGGTTCATTAAACGGACTCACATAATCGATTGTTAAACCGTGTTCTGTTTTTAGCTTTTCTAAAGAAGTAGTCCAGAAATCGGCCAACTGAGGCATTTTCCCATCCTTCAGATTATAAAACTCTTTGATTGATGCATGTGCTTTTCCGTTTTGAGTTAAATAAACCGGAGCGCTGTTTGCAAACGCCAATAGTTTGTCTACTCCACGTTCTCTTGCTGCTTTCATAAACCAGACCTGACCGGCTTGTTTGTTCATATCATACGAAACTCCGTCTGTTGTAAAACATTCGGAACGTCTCCATTCGTCTGTAATATCACTTGCACTTCCTTGTTCTGCACTTCCTGAACCAAGGTTAAAACGCCATAATGATAATCCGATTCCTTTTGGGTTTCCGTCGGCATCAACCTGATTGCTGAATAATAAATCGGCAATTTTATTTTTTTTATCTGAAGGCCAATTTTTTCCGATGAAATTACATTGCCAGGCATCAGAAGCTCCAAAGCTTTCCATGGTCTGAAGATTCATATCCAGATTGACGCTCAAACTTCTCGTAGTTTCTGTTCCTGAATCTGCATTATTTGAATTTTCAGAATCGCAGCTCACCAATATAGTGTTCGCGAAAAGCAAGCCTGCACACAGCAGACTTACTTTGTTGGTATTTATGAACTTCATCTTAATAATTAGGGTTTTGTGTAATTAAGCCGCCGCTCAAATCGATTTCTATTTGTGGTATGGGCCAAAGCAGGTTTTTCGCGGGGTTGAAATTGATTCCTTTATCCTGCGATTCTCTTGTATTGGTAGTTTCATACGGATCTGTAGAATTCAAATTATATTGCACAAAAGTTCCGTTTGGCCCCATTAAAGATTCTATTACCGGTCTTCCTGTTGTCGGGTCTTTTTCACGACGGATATCAAATAAGCGTAATCCTTCAAAAGCCAGTTCTAAACGACGCTCTTTGTAAATTTGTTTTAAAAGTGCTGCTCCTGCCAAACCTGTTTTAGGGTCTAATTTTACTCTTGCCCTGATGATATTGATATCTGCCAATGCATCTCCGCCGGTATGATAGTTTGCTTCTGCTCTTGTCAGGTACATTTCAGCCAAACGAATCAACGGAATATTCAACGGTAAATGACCGTCTTTTTTATCCAGTGCACGACGTGTTGCTATAGGAATATAATATTTGCGACAGATACGCCCTGATTTATTATCATTTAAACTGAATTTATGAGTGGGGTTTAAAACCTCATCTCCATAAGCCGGTTCTCCCCATTTGGTGATGGTGCTTCTGCGTCGGATAACATCATTTTCTGAAAGATAAGCATTTTCTAAATCACTTGTTGGCATACACCATCCCCATCCGTCCAGAACATCAGCGGCATCATTGCTCGGGAAATTTTTCTTGTCTTCACCTCTGGCCCCTGATAAGGTTGGTAAAGCAGCTCCTAGATCCTTATCCTGTACAGAAGATGATTGTGCCTCCAGAATAGCTTCTACACCATTATGGTTGTTTACATTCCAGATGTTCAAGAAATCTGATTCAAGAGAAAAAGGCCCTTCTGTAATTACTTTGTTTGAATATAATTTTGCCTCTGCCCATTTCTCCTGAAATAAAGATACACGGGCCAGTAAAGCGTATGCTGCCCATTTGTTTATTCTTCCGTTTCTTGCTACCGGAATGTTTTCTAATTTTAAAGCCGATTCTTTAAGATCGGATTCAATTTGAGCATAAACGGCTGCCACAGGGCTACGCTGTAATTTTAAATCTGCAGTTCCCAGTGATTTTGTGTATAAGGGAACTTCTCCAAAACCATTTACCAATTCATAATAACAATAGGCACGCACGAATAATGATTCTCCCATATATTGATTCTTTTGGGAATCTGACATTGGTGATACTGCCATTTTTTCCAAACCAATATTAGCCGATTGAATGGTGTAATAATGTGCGGTATACATACTATTCATATCTCCCATATTATCCGGAGTAATAATGTATTGTGAACAAGGCCTGTGGGCAGAATTATCCTGACCTGTATTTCCCATCCAGGCATCGTCTGTAGACATTTCGTTGGTCACTCTTGGCGCAACCAAAGTATACCAATCAGCAGGAAGCAATAACCTCTTTGTCAACTCATTTGTATAATTTTCAGCCTCCTGAGCAGTTTGAAAGTAGTTCTCTAAAGTCTGAGTTCCTCTTTCTTCTTTTTCAATAAAATCACTACACGAAACGGATAGTAAAGAAAAAGCTATTATTGATACTATTATTTTTTTCATATTTCTTTTTATTAAAATGCAACATTTAGCCCCATCAGAATTGTTGGCTGAACCGGATAGTTCCATTCTCCAAATCCTGATCCTTTTACTCTGTCATCTTTTTCAGGATCTCCTGCACCAACTTCCGGATCCACACCGGAATAATTGGTCCATGTCCATAAATTCTGTCCTGATAAAGACAATCTAAGTTTATCTAAACCGAATTTATTATAAAATGAATATCCAACCTGTAGGTTTTTCAGGCGCACATACGAACCATCTTCTACATAGAAAGAAGAAAATTTAGTAAAGTTTTCGTTGTTATCATCTTTAGATAAACGAGGAACATAATTCGAAGTCCCTTCCCCATGCCAGGCCATTTGGTCTAAACCGCTTACTTTATTAGTCAAACTTGTACCATTGTATAAATCTGAGATATTTTGGTTTACAATATCATTTCCGATACTGGAATAAAAGTTAGCCACTAAATCAAATTGCCTGTACGCCAAATTCAGGTTTAATCCGATGTTGTAATCTGGCCACGGAGAACCTATTTTGGTTCTGTCTTTATCATCTAATTTTCCGTCACCGTTAAGATCTTTAAAACGAATGTCCCCGGCTTTTGCATAAGGCTGTAATTTTGTTCCGTGCTCGTCTGTATGAGCGTTCAATTGGGTTTGGTTTTGGAATAATCCATCTGCCACATATCCGTAGAAATAGCCTGGTTCTTCCCCTTTGACTGTTAGAGTTCTGCTTCCTGATCCGTAAAGTTTTTCTCCTTCAGCAGATAAAGACAGCATTTTCACATCTACAGTTGTAAAAGTCACATCGACACCATAAGTAAAATCTCCTTTTTTGTCTTTGTAGGACACTAATAAATCAATTCCTTTAGATTGCATTGAACCAACATTTGTCCATATTGTTGAAAATCCCGGAAAACCACTATAGGTTGGAAATTGTTTTTTGAACAACATATCTTCTGTTTTCTTTTGATAGTATTCCAACGAACCGGAAAGTTTATTTTTCCATAATCCGAAATCAATTCCAAAACTGATATCTTCTACTGTTTCCCATTTGATATCTTTGTTGGCCATAGAAGAAGGAAATGTGGTGTCTACAATATCATTTCCGATAGGATAAAAATTCTGCCCGATATTTGACTGATAAACTGCTGTCGGTAAACCTTGGTTTCCCACTTTACCCCAGCCTGCCCTAAATCTAAGATCGCTTAAAACATCTTTTGCCGATTCCATAAATCCTTCATTTAAAATCCTCCATGAAACTGATGCTGAAGGGAAATTTGCCCATTTATTATTGGCCATAAATTTAGAAGAACCGTCACGTCTGAATGTTGCAGTCAGGTAATATTTACTGTCATAGTTATAAGAAAAACGCGAAAGATAGGACATCAGGGAACTCGACCAGGTATTACCATCACTTCTGCGGTTTTTGGTAGCGGCTTTTAATTCTCTCATAGAATCTGAATTATTTGGCACTCCTTCTCCATACCCCATAACATCATTACTATTGTACTCTTCCATGGTACTTCCAATCATTAAGGAAGCATTGTGTTTTTCTGCAAATGTTTTAGAATACGTTGCAGTCGTCTGCCATGTCCAGTCAGCATTTGTAGTTGCTTTTCTTTCTACACTATTGATTTCTGCTTTTTCATGTGCAGCATCTATTATAAAATCAGGTTTAAAGATGTCCTGTACCTTGTTTCCAACTTCAATAGATCCCTGTGTACGAATTACTAATCCTTTGATTGGTACATATTGCAAATAACCATTTGTATTTAAGTTGTACTGATCGGTATAATCATCATATCTTTTTACAGCCGCAATGGGGTTCCAAACATAGGAAGGAGAACGGGCATAGATACTGTACTCGTTTTCAGTCCCTGTTAACTGATTTGCGGGTTTGTAAATTGGCGTAATTGGGTCAATTCTATCAAAATCCGCCCAGTTTCCAGGACTTCCCCAGGTTTCGTAACGCGGGTTTAAAGTTATTCCCGCAGAGAATTTATCAGAGAATTTAAAATCATTAGCAATTCTCATCGTAATTCTTTCCCATCCGCCTACTTCATAAATAGATTCTGCATCATAGTAATTCAGGCTGATGGCAAACGTATGCTTTTCTGAACCTCCGGAAATTCCTAAAGAGGCATTTGATACCGGTGTCCCTCCTTTAATACCTTCTCTCCACCAATCTGTTGTCTTACCTCTGTATTGCGACGGATTTGGTAAATAATCAGCATAACCAGCATTATTGTAAGCTGTGTTCATAATTCTGGCATATCCTTCCGCATCTGCCATATTGTAAGGGTTTTTCATAATTTGAAAACCTGAACTTAAATCAAGGGTAAATCTTGTTTTACCCACCTTTCCTTTTTTAGTCGTAATAAGGATAACCCCATTCGAGGCACGAGAACCATAAATAGCACTTGCAGAGGCATCTTTAAGAACTTCCATCGATTCAATCTCATTGGTACTTAAAAAATTGATACTTGTTCCCATCGGAATACCATCTACCACATAAAGCGGCGATGTATCGAGATTTACGGTAGAAATACCACGAATTAAAACTCTTGGCTGTGCTCCGGGTCCGCCGGCTCCTGTAACCTGAACGCCTGCAACTTTACCCTGCAGAGATTCTGTAACATTACCCACTGTCATGGTTTGAAGGTCTTTTCCTTTTACTGATGAAATAGAACTGGTTACATCACTCTTTTTAACGGAGGCATACCCAACAACAACAATTTCGTCCAGAGTCTGACTGGATTCTTCCAAGATTACACTGATTTCTGTTTTGTCTCCTACTTCAATTGTTTTGTTGGTAAAACCGACAAAAGTAAATTCTAACTGAGCATTTTTATTTGGAACTGAGATAGAAAATTTACCATCAAAATCAGTTGCCGAAGTTGCCGAAGTTCCTTTTACAATCACGTTAACTCCCGGAATCGGGACTAAACCTTTATCCCTAACGGTTCCTTTTACTGTTATTTGTGCAAATATTGCAGCACTCCACAACATGGCAATAAAGAACCCTATATATTTATATTTCATATTAAGATATTTTTTATTAATGTTATAAAACCTAAGTTTTAACAGACTATTTTTTTGTTATAAAGACTCTTTCTAACTCGGTATCAAGAACTACTTTATAAACTCCCGGAGCAGCTGGATATTTAGCATTTCCATTCTCACCTGGTGCCATTGTTGCAATACCATTTTTGATTAATCTCCAGGACGGGCTCCACCATTGACCTGTAAAAGTCGCTTCTAAAGTTCCTGTCAGAGTATATTCGCCTACCAATTGGTAAGGGTTATTTGGATTGTTTGCTAAATGCAAACCTGTTTGTACCCAGGCATCCCAGGTGTCCCAAGTTGCGCCTTGAATTCCTCCACCGCAAACACTTACAAACGGTTTTCTTAATGCGGCATCATCTGCCCATAATCCGTTGGCAACATCTGCCCAGACTTTGCTCGATGGCGTGTATTTTGTCGCTGTATAGGTCAATGTATTTGGATTTACTTTGATAGTATAATATCCTTTTGCAGGCAGAATAATTGGTGCTGACGTAATATCATCTGCTAATACTCCTGAAGCATTTAAACCAAAACAATGTGGTGCAAAATCGGATTCCTGACCTAAGAAATAAATTTC
>JBDTNT010000218.1:0-13766 GCA_039933615.1 Flavobacterium sp.
TAATGACTTTGTCTTCTTCCGTCAATAGTTAAATCAGTTTCTTCGGCAAGAACAATTTCATTGATTAAATATCTTGTTTCCGGATTTTTTGTTGCAAACCAAGGTGTTGTAGTACAGGTAAGTTTTGCTTGTAATGCTTTTAATAAAGACATAAAATCCCAAACAGCAAAAACATGGTTTTCCAGAAAACTATGTAAATCGTCAATACTTTGTATTTTGTTATATAAAGAATGTTGTAAAAGCTGATCTTTTTGAGGTTGAATGCTATTATTTATAGTTTCAATATTCATTTTTGTAAATTTTGACGCAAAGATAAAAAGCTTCTCGGTAAGAAGAAGCTTTTTTGTATTGATTTTGTATATATTTTAATAGTTGATTACGATTTAAATGCTGGAATTCCAGTTACATCCATTCCGGTAATCAATAAATGTATATCATGTGTTCCTTCATAAGTAATCACACTTTCAAGATTCATCATGTGGCGCATAATAGAATATTCTCCTGTAATTCCCATTCCGCCCAGCATTTGTCTGGCTTCACGAGCAATATGAATAGCCATGTCTACGTTATTTCTTTTGGCCATTGAGATCTGTGCAGTGGTTGCTTTTCCTTCATTTCTCAGGACGCCTAAACGCCAGGTTAACAATTGTGCTTTAGTGATTTCGGTTATCATTTCGGCAAGTTTCTTTTGTTGTAACTGAGTTCCGGCAATTGGTTTTCCGAATTGAATTCGTTCTTTGGCATAACGCAATGCAGTATCGTAACAATCCATTGCTGCCCCAATAGCACCCCATGCAATTCCGTATCTGGCTGAATCCAGACATCCCAGCGGAGCACCCAGGCCGGATTTATTAGGTAAAAGGTTTTCTTTAGGGACTTTTACATTGTCAAAAATTAATTCTCCAGTTGATGAAGCACGAAGAGACCATTTATTATGTGTCTCAGGAGTAGTAAAACCTTCCATACCGCGTTCTACAATCAAACCGTGAATTCTGCCTGTTTCATCTTTAGCCCAAACTACAGCAATGTCAGCAAAAGGAGCATTCGAAATCCACATTTTGGCACCATTTAAAAGATAATGATCTCCCATATCTTTAAAATTGGTAATCATACTTCCCGGATCAGAACCATGATCAGGTTCGGTCAAACCGAAACAACCCATAAATTCACCAGTTGCCAGTTTTGGCAGGTATTTCATTCTTTGTTCTTCGTTTCCATATTTCCAAATCGGATACATTACTAAAGAAGATTGAACAGATGAAGTTGATCGTACACCGGAATCACCACGCTCAATCTCCTGCATGATTAAGCCATAAGAAATTTGGTCTAATCCTGCTCCTCCATATTCTTCCGGAATATAAGGTCCGAAACCACCGATTTCTCCAAGCCCTTTAATAATTTGTTTGGGAAATTCTGCTTTTTGAGCATATTCTTCTATAATTGGAGAAACTTCTCTTTTTACCCATGCACGCGCTGAGGCACGAACCAATTTGTGTTCGTCTGTCAATAAATCGTCAAGGTTATAATAATCCGGGGCCTGAAATAAGTCTGGTTTCATCTTTAGTTAGTTTTACAAAACAAATTTACGCAATAAAAATATAACAAAACAAAGGTAATTTGTTATATTTTAACAACACTAAATAAAAATGAATAAGAATAAGACGAGCTAATTGTAGTTTATTGGTTATTTATAAACTATTTTTGAGTTTCAAAAACAAAATAAATGAGGCTGATCATCTCTCTTTTACTTTTTTTTGTCCTGAATAATTCTTTTGCTCAACAAAAGAAAGAGTTAACAGAACAAGAATATTTGCTGTTACAGGATAAAATACGTTTAAATCTTAATGCAAATATAGATAGTGCCGCTGTATATGCTAATCAAATGGTATTGTCGAACAACAATAGGCATAAGTCTTTTGCAAATGTTGCATTGGCCTATTTATTTCAATTAAAAGATAATTCAGCAAAATCTAAGGAAAAGTATAAACTGGCATTTCAATATTTGGATAAAATGCCGGAATCCAGAGAGAAAATTCAACTTAAATCGTATCTGTACAATTATGGCGGCCTAATAGAATCTTCAAAAGGGAATTTTAGTGCCGCTCTTGAAAATTATCAGAATGGAATGAAAATTTCTGTTGAAATAGATGATATAATTCAGATTGTAAAATTTAAAAGTAACATCGCTTTTATTAATGATGCAATTGGTAACCACCAACTGGCTATAAAAAACCTAAAACAAATCAATGATTTTATAGATAAAAATGAAAGTTTTTATACCAAAGATCAATTTCATACCATAAAAAGCAATAATAACCTGACTCTGGCAGGATCGTATGAAAGTTGGTATATGAAAAACCAAAATCAAACAAAATTGCTCGATTCTGCAGCCTATTTCTATAAAAAAACAGTTTCGTACTCCCAGGATTTGCCAATGAACAACATTGCCGCTAAGATAAGTTTAGGGAATGTGTATTACATGAAAGATGATTTTAAGAATGCTGAAAAGACCTACTACAATATTGTGTTTTTTGCCAAGCAGAATAATCTTAGTACGCAGTATAAAATTGCCAATTATAATCTGGGTAATTTATATTATGAAACAAAAAAATATGACAGAGCACTGGTCTTTTTTAAGAAGGTAGATTCTGTCTCTTTGGTGGATAACAAAAAAGACGAGAGTTTTTTAAAGTCCAATTATTATCAGGCAAAAATTTACAACATAAAGAAGGAGCCCGAACTTGCCTTCACACATTCGAAAATTTACCTGGACAATTATGAGAAATCAGAAGCAAAATTAAACAATGAGGCCTTAGAGGTTAATTATAAATTAGGAACAGGTGATTTGAGTAATGAGATGATCATCATTCAGAAAAAATATGAAAACGACGTTCTTTTAAACAAAGCCCTGAAAGTTTTTTATGTTTTACTTGTAATTGGAATTGTGTTTTTATTGATAAAAAATATCAGAGATAAAAACAAGGCACATAAAAAAATGAATGCGCTAATTGAAGAATTTAAAGCCAATCTGGAGAAAAAAGAGAATCCTCAAACCGAAATTGCTGTAATGGAGCAGGAAGAAGATGTATTACTCAAGAAAGAGAATGCTAATTTGAGTATTGATGAAGCTAAAGAAAATAAAATTGTCGAAAAATTGCTGGCATTAGAAAATAAACTGGAATACTTAAATGCTGATTTTACTTTGTCTTACGTTGCCAAAAAGATAAAAACGAATACCACTTATCTGTCTTACGTTGTAAATAAAAGATTTGGGAAATCATTTGGAGAGTATTCTAATGAGCTTAAAATTAATTACGTAATTAATGAGATGATTACCAACCACATGTACCGAAAATATTCTACTCAGGCTATCGCAGAAAGCGTAGGATTTAAAAATGCCGTATCTTTTGCAAAATCATTTCGCAAAAGAACTGGAGTGTCTCCAGCTCAGTTTGCGAATAATATTTAATTGTTTTTTTATATTTTATCCATTTCCATTTCCGGTCCCGCCTCTTATAGGGTCTTTTCCATCAACAGGGTCATCTCCCCCGTGAATCGTTTTTTGTTGATTTTTACTTATTTTTTCTGTTTTAAAATCTTCTAATTTTAATTTTTTACTTTCCATAGTTATTTTAATTAAAGTTATTCTTTATTATTTTATTTATAATTAACCATTTCCGTTAGTTGTACCACCTCTGATCGGTTCTTTTTCCTCCTCAGGAATAGTTCCTCCAAGTACACTTTTTTGTTGATTTTTTGATAATTTTTCTACTTCAAAATCTTCTAATTTTAATTTTTTTTTTGTCATGTTTTTGAGTGTTATGGTTTAACTTTTTCAAAACTAGACAAAAAGCAAAACCCTTAATCGAGAATAAGCTTTTTGAGGTTCTACAAGAAGTAAATTTAGTTTAATTTATTGAAAAACAACAACTTAAGTGTGTTATTCTGACTGGTATAATTTATAAATTGTATGTGCTATAATTAATAAAAAGTATACATAAGGGCATTTTTTTCAAATAAAAACCACAATATTTGCATCCTAGTTATGATTTAAACGGCACTAAAAGATGTTAAAACTGGTTCAGAAATTTCTTCTAATTAACAAGTACTCGGATATAAAAAATGAGTTTAAAGATTTGTTTCTTTCTCATCCAAATTACCCAAGTTTGTTTGCGATAACAGATTCGTTGGATTTGTTGTCAGTGGAGAATGCTGCAGTAAGAGTTTCGAAAGAACAGATAGAAAATTTACCGTCTAATTTTTTAGCCTATTTTAAAGAAGAACTTATTCTGGTTGAAAGAGTAAAAGATTTTGTTAAAATAGATACTTTAAAAAAAGCAGGTCAGAAAATATCTTATGATAATTTCCTTTTAGACTGGAATGGTGTTATTGTAGCAATTGAGCCAAATAACATACTTGGAAGAGAAAGTTTCAAAGAAGACTATAAAAGTTTCAAATATTATGTTCCGTTATTTCTTTTAGTTGGATTGTCATTTTTTTACAATACATATAATTTTTTCAGTACGGTATTTTTAATTACATCACTTTTAGGATTAATTGTTAGTGTTTTAATTGTTCAGGAAAAATTGGGTTTAAAAAATAGTATTATTTCTAAGATTTGTAATCTTGCACCTAATACTTCATGTAGTTCTGTTCTTAATTTTGATGGATTAGGTAAAAAATGGGTAAGTTTTTCAGATTTGCCTTTGATTTTTTTTAGCTCAAGCTTTTTAGCAATCCTGCTTCAGCCTTCAGTTTCCTCAATTTTTATTGGTTTTCTGAGCTTATTGGCAATTCCGATTGTTGTAACATCTGTTTGGATACAGAAATTTGAAATTCAAAAGTGGTGTGTAATGTGTCTGGTAGTTTCATCTATGATTCTTTTACAAAGTATCATTTGGTTTGCATCCGATTTTTTTACCCTGAGTTTTACAATTGAAAATGTTTTCCCGTTCTTATTTTCATTGGTTTTTTTAGGAATATCCTGGATGGCTTTAAAGCCTGTTATTAAAAATATACTAAACGTTGAGAGTGATTTAAAAGAGCTGAAAAAATTTAAAAGAAATTTTTCTTTATTAAATTTTTTATCAAAGAAAGTACCATATACGTCAGGATTTGATGATTTGAAAGGATTGAATTTTGGAAACAGAAATGCAGTAATAAAATTGTCTGTAATAATAAGTCCAAGTTGTGGACATTGTCATAAAACGTTTCAGGAAGCCTTTGATCTGGTATTGAAATTTCCGGATAAAATATTTTTAAACGTACTGTTTAATGTTAATCCTGAAAATCTGGATAACCCATATAAAATTATTGTCGAAAGACTTTTGACCATAAACAGGGCTACACCAGGGAAAACAGTTGAAGCAATCTCAGATTGGCATATTAAAAAGATTGGTCTTAAAAAATGGCTTAAAAAATGGCATACAGAGCCCGTTAGTATGATGATCAATCAGGAAATACAAAAACAATACGAATGGTGTTCTAAAAATAATTTTAATTATACGCCTGTCAAAATTGTAAATGAAAAATTATTTCCCAATGAATATGAGTTAAACGAGTTAAAATATTTTTTAAATGATTTTGTTGAAGAGAAAGAAGTTGAAATTTTAGAAAAAATAGCATAAAAATATTCTTAATATAGTTTTAGACATGAATTTCAATGTCTTTAATAGCTGGAGTATTAACCCATAAAAACTTAAATCATGTTAAAAAAAATCTTAAACCTTGAGGGAGCTAAGGAGCTTACGAAAGAAGAAAAAAAAGTTATTAAAGGTGGTCTTGCATGTTACGAAGATGGAACATGCCCAAAAGGATCTATTTGTGAGTATGATTCATGGCGTTGTATACGTCCATAAAGTATAAAACTCTAAGAGGTCCTGCTTAAATGAAGTATTAATTAAAAACTTAATTATGTTAAAAGCTATTATAAATCTTGAAGGTGCACAAAAGCTCTCAATTAATGAGTTAAAAAACATTATGGGAGGACTTCCAGTTCAACCGGCAAATTGCAAATGCTTCTGTTACAACGGAACTCAGAAAGTCAGTGCTTATTGTTTTTCATATTGTCCGGACGGTTCAATTCCGGGACTGGAAGAGGGAAGTACAGGAAATTGTAAATTTCCACTTGCTCCAAAACCAGAACTATAGAATAAGTTGATTTTTAAAGAACAAAATATAAATATCAGAGAAAATTTTAAATCAAAAATGTTTAAACTTTTCAACGTAATACAATTTAAAGCCTTATTTAAAATTTAGTCATGTTTTTTTTGAATTTGTAGGCGCTCGATCGTGGAAAATTGGGCAAATATCCCCACATTGATGATTGGTGTTGGGATTCTCAGGATAATTGGTCACTTGGTTGGTTTTATTTGGTTAGGACTAACCAGTGTACCATCTCCTAGAGAAATTGAAATTACTGAAATTTACTATTTTAAAATATTTGACAGAGAGAACATTAGGTTCTCTCTGTTTTTTTTTGCAATAACAAAGTTATAAATTGAAACCACTACATCTAAATAGTATTTTACTAAGATAGACAGAAGCTTCAAATGTCTCAAAATGATTGAAGTATTAATTCAATACAAATAAAACACAAAAATGAAAAACCTAAAAAATTTAAAAGGAGTTGAAGTTTTAAGTAAAAATGAGCAAAAAAGTATAAACGGAGGAGGATTGGGGCCTGTTGCTTGTTATTGTCCCGGTACTAATATTTTTGCTGGAATTAGTTATGATGGCGAAGCGGGATGTGGAAGTATTATAGATCAAAATTGTGAGTTAGATAGTTAGTAAATAAATAATTTTATTTATCTCATATTGAGATTTCTGATATTTAATAAAATTAAAACTCAGAACAAAAAGCTTTGCTATTTATTTAGCAAAGCTTTTTGTTCTTAATAAAATAAATATAATGATATATAGTCTTTTGGTTTTTTGAATAACAAAGCTTTAATACCTGATTTGAGAAAAGTCAGAATTTGATATATTCAGGGAATAACCTTCTTTTTTTAAGAATTTTTCTATAATATTGCTATTACATAAAATCAATTTAGAATTGAAAAAATTCACCAATTACAAACAAGCAGATTTTAAAGATTGTGGCCCAACATGTTTAAAGATCATTGCAAAACATTACGGCAAGACAATCCATATTCAGGAGTTGAGAGATCATAGTGAAACGACTCGTGAAGGAAGTAATTTGCTTTTTCTGAGCGATGCCGCTGAGAAAATTGGTTTCAGGACTTTAGGGGTTAAATTAAGCCCGGAAAGGCTGGAAGAGGCTCCTTTGCCTTGTGTTTTACATTGGAACCAAAACCATTATGTAGTACTTTATAAAATTAAAAAAGGCATTTATTATATATCGGATCCGGCTTTTGGTTTAATTGAATACAACAAACAGGATTTTATTAAATTCTGGATAGGAAATAATGCTGATGAATCTACTCAGGAAGGAATTGCATTGTTGATAGAAGCTACTCCAAAATTTTTTCAGACGGACTTCGACAGAGAAGATAATAATAGTTTTGGATTCGGATTGTTGTCACAATATGTCTTGCGATATAAATCATTTTTGGTACAATTAAGCATAGGTTTACTGGCGAGTAGTTTATTACAGTTAATTTTTCCTTTTTTAACCCAGAGTATTGTTGATATTGGAATACAAAACCAGAATATTCATTTTATTTATCTCATTCTTTTTGCGCAATTGTTTCTTTTTGCGGGAAGAACAGGTCTGGAGCTTATTCGGAGCTGGATATTGCTTCATCTTTCTACAAGAATAAATATATCGCTGATTTCGGACTTCTTTATTAAATTAATGAATCTTCCAATCTCCTTTTTTGATGTGCGAATGACCGGAGATATCATGCAGCGTATAAATGATCACCGACGAATAGAACGAATTTTGACTACTTCATCTTTAAATGTTTTGTTCTCTGTAATCAATATGTTCGTTATGGGAGGTGTTTTAGCCTACTTTAACCTGAAGATATTTTTTGTGTTTTTTGCTGGAAGCGTGCTTTACTTTGTGTGGATTACCCTATTTTTAAAACGAAGAGAAGTTTTGGATTATAAGCGTTTCGCAGAAGTTTCGCAGGAACAAAGCAAAGTAATGGAGCTGATTAACGGAATGCAGGAAATAAAACTTCATAATGCCGAAAAGCAAAAGCGATGGGGCTGGGAGTATGTACAGGCCAGATTATTCAGGGTGTCAATAAAAGGGTTGATTTTAGAACAAACACAGACCATTGGATCCTCCGTAATAAATGAGCTTAAGAATATTTTCATCATATTCTTATCGGCTAAATTGGTTATTGACGGCTCTATTACGTTAGGTATGATGCTGGCAATAAGTTCGATTGTAGGGAGCTTGAATGGTCCAATTACACAGCTTATTGAGTTCGTCAGAGAGCTTCAGGATGCCAAAATTTCATTGGCAAGATTATCTGAGATTCATGATAAAGAAGATGAAACGCAACAAGAAGTGAATCAAACCACTGAAGTTCCTTTTGATGCTGATGTAGAGATAAAAAATCTATCCTATCGTTATTTAGGATCTGATATCCCCGTACTGGATGATTTGAGTTTAGTCATTCCTGCCAATAAGGTTACAGCTATAGTTGGCGTCAGCGGAAGTGGGAAAACGACCTTGATGAAATTACTGCTTAAGTTTTATGAGCCTGAAAAAGGAGAGGTTAATATTGGCAGTACACAATTGAAGAATATTTCTCAAAAAGCCTGGAGAGCAAATATTGGAGCTGTTATGCAGGAAGGTTTTATTTTTAGTGATACTATTGCTAATAATATTGCTATTGGCGTTGATAAAGTTGATAAACAACGATTGGTTTATGCCGCCGATGTAGCTAATATAAAAGAATATGTAAATGGTTTACCGCTAGGGTATAATACAAAAATAGGCTCCGAAGGACTAGGGATGAGTACAGGTCAGAAGCAGCGATTGCTTATTGCAAGAGCGGTTTATAAAAACCCGGAAATCTTATTTTTTGATGAAGCTACCTCAGCTTTAGATGCTAATAATGAAAAGGAGATTATGCGAAAACTTGATATTTTCTTCAAGGATAAAACAGTAGTTGTAATTGCCCATCGGTTAAGTACTGTAATGAATGCAGATCAGATTGTGGTTTTAGATAAAGGGAAAATCATTGAAATTGGCAGTCATTCTGCATTAGTAGAACAAAAAGGGAATTATTTTGAATTGGTTCGAAATCAATTACAATTAGGAAATTAATCATGGCAGAAGATAATAATACATTCGAATTAAGAAGTGAAGAAGTTCAGGACATTCTCACCAAAGTACCACATTGGATGATACGCTGGGGGACAGTTTTGATATTTGCCATACTTTTTATGCTGTTTTTTGTATCCTGGTTTATTAAATATCCGGATGTTGTAAATACTGAAATTATTATTACAACTAATATTCCGCCGGAGAAAATAGTTTCTAAAACATCCGGGCGTATAGAGGCAATTTTAGTTAAAGATAAATCCTTCATAAAGAAGAATACGACTTTGGCTATAATTGAGAATACAGCCAGCTATAAAGATGTTTTTTTATTGAAAAGTATTCTTGAAGACTACAACATCAATGAATTAAAAAAAGATTTCCCGTTTGGTTCACTAAAAAATACACAATTAGGGGAGATTGAAAGTGCTTATGCCGTTTTTCAAAAAGATTATCAGGCACAGGAACTAAATAAAAATTTACAGCCATTTGAAGTCGAGAACAGAGCGCAGAATTCAGAAAATATTCAAATTAAAGAACGTTTGGAAATTTTGCAGCAACAAAAGGTAATCAACGAAAGTGAATTACAGCTTCAGAAGAATGAGGTTGCGCGTTTTGAAACATTGTTCAATAAAGGAATTGTTTCAACTCAGGAAATGGAAACTAAAAAACTGACTTATCTTCAGGCACAAAAGAATTACAGAAGCCTCTTGTCGTCTATTTCTCAATTAAGGTCATCATTGATTGATAATACAAAATCGAGTCAGAGTTCGCATATAAACAGCACAAAAGAAGAGGTTAATCTGGGAAGGAATATGGCGCAATCTTTTTATCAGCTTAAAAAAGTAATAAAAGACTGGGAACTTAATTATACTTTAAAATCATCTGTTAGCGGTGTTGTTACTTTTTTGCAGGTTTGGACAGAGAATCAGACTATCAATTCAGGAGATAATGTTTTTTCGATAATTCCGGATGCCAGAAATGGTTTTGTGGGAAAAGTTAAAGCACCAGCTTTAAATTCAGGGAAAATAAAAGTAGGGCAGAGAGTGAATATCAGACTGGCCAATTTTCCTGACAGGGAATTTGGGGTTTTATATGGTAAAATCCAGAACATTTCTTTAGTTCCGGATAAAGATGGTAATTTATTGTTAGACGTAGCCTTGCCAAACGGACTGGAGACCTCTTATAAAAAACAGATTATATTCCAGCAGGAAATGAAAGGAAGTGCTGAAATCGTCACCGAAGACTTGCGATTGCTCGAAAGGATTTTATATCAGTTTAAAAATATTTTTGAACAGGCTTAAAATTTCAAGTAAAAATCCTTAGTCAGTCCTATATATTCAGGAGTATAAACGTGTCTTTCGATTTCGATAGTTAATTCATCGATTTCAATCTCTGTTTTTTCGTTTCTGCTAAAAGCCAATAAGCTGCGTTTAATGCCTGATAGTGGAGTTCCTTTTACACGTGTAATTTTTATCGGATATAATTCTGATTCTTTAGCCAGAGCAATAAAATTCTCTTCTTCTTTATAAGGAATGATCAAGGCAAAGATTCCATTTTCAGAAAGTAGTAAGTCAGCGGCTTCTACTAATTCCTCAAAAGGCATAGCATCCTGAAAACGGGCTAAATCACGCTGTTCATTTTCGGTTTTATAATCTTCGGAATAAAATGGAGGGTTTGAAACTATTAAATCGTATTCATCTTCCGGTTCTTCAATAAATTCATCTAAACCTGCATGGTAGCAAAATAAACGATCGCCCCAAGGAGAACTTTCGAAATTTTCAACGGCCTGTTCGTAAGCGTCTTCATCAATTTCTAAAGCATCAATTTGTTCGGCATTCGTTCGCTGAGCTAGCATCAGAGCAATAACTCCGGTTCCGGCACCAACATCTAAAATGCTAAACGGATTATGGCTTACTGGAGCCCAGGCGCCTAATAAAACCCCGTCAGTTCCAACTTTCATAGCGGTTTTATCTTGATTTATGACAAATTTTTTAAAGGCAAACATAAATAAATTCCAATTTTTAAATTCCAAATTCCAACCAAACGAGAAATTTCAGATTTAAAAGAAATTATAAGATTGATTTGTGGTGCAAAAATAAGATTAAATCCTGATTAATTATTTCGTTGTTTTAGTAATTATTGCAGATAGAATTTTTCTTAGTTCTTCGATTTCAAATAAAAGTGATTCAGATAATGTTTTATGCTCTGGATTTAGTTCATGAAGTAATCTACCAAAATTTAGATTTTTCGGCTTCTTTTCGTGCTATTTTAAGTCTAAAAACTAAATCTTTATCACCTATTTTTCAGTAGCTTCAATATAATTTGCTCCAACAGAGCCAGACGAGCGTATTAATTGTTTTTCCATCCTCAATATTTGAAGTTGTTTTAGATAAAATCTTAATGTAGTATCGACATTCTTTACCAAATAAGAATGTTCTCTCTTCCAAATCATAAGGTTTATCCATAAATAAAGAAAACATGAAATTAAGATTTTTCTTTCAAATTAAAAAATAATTGTAAGATTATGAAAATTGGAAATTGGAATTTAAATTTTTTTGGAATTTATTATTAAAGGTACATCTCAACCAGACCTTCCGGCAGGTTCATAATCACTTTTTTGTTCTCACGATCAATTTTCACAAGGAAGTGGTCAATCATTGGAATTAGCATTTCAACTTCACCGTTTAAAACTTCAAAAAGAGGTTGTGCGGTAGTATCGTTTACAGCAGCAATTTTTCCAAAAACGCCTAAACGCTGGTCTTCGATTTCAAAACCGATTACTTCATGGAAATAAAATTTGTTGCCTGTAAGTTTTGGCAACATATTTAAAGGAAGATAAATGGCATTTCCCATAATAGCGTCTGCATCCTCTTCGGTATTCATATCTTCAAAACGAATTCTAAGGAAATCGTTTTTGTGCAAAGAACTTTTTTCAATAAAAAAAGGAACCAGGTGTTTGTTGCATTCAACAAACACTGATTCCAGATTTTCGTATAACTCAGGTTCGTCCGTGTCTAAATAAGCCAGAACTTCTCCTTTGAAACTAAATTTTTTAGCGATTTTACCTAAATAAAAACAATCTTCTTTACGCATTCTCGCTAAGTAAAATTATGCTTCAGTTGTTTCGTTATTTTCTTCAGCAGCAGGAGCTTCAGTTTCTTCAGTTGATGCTTCAACTTCAGCAACTTCTTCTTCAACTGCAGGAGTTGCAGCAGCAATAGCATCAGCTTCAGCCTGAGCTGCAGCAGCTAAACGCTTAGCGTTAACTTCTTGTTCTGCTTTAAAAGCTTTAGCTTTAGCATCAGCTTGCACTTTTGATAAACCATCTTTTTTAGCATCAACTTTTCCAGATTTAGCATCTAACCATGCAGCTAATTTAGTATCAGCTTGCTCTTGAGTTAAGGCACCTTTACGGATACCTCCATCAAGGTGGTGTTTCAATAAAGCACCTTTGTAAGAAAGAATTGCTCTGGCTGTATCAGTTGGTTGTGCACCATTGTGCAACCATTTTACAGCACTATCAATGTTTAATTCGATAGTTGCAGGGTTTGTGTTTGGATTGTAAGTACCGATTTTCTCTAAGTATTTACCATCTCTTTTTGAGCGTGCATCTGCAGCTACAACCCAGTAAAAAGGTTTTTGTTTTTTACCGTGTCTTTGTAATCTAATTTTTACTGACATAATCGTATGATTAAATTTTGAGGTACTCGACCTCCGTTAATTAAGGGCGCAAAGATATAATTTTTTTCTTAAATGTACGTTCAAAACTATATTAAATGTCTTTAAGGTGAATTATTGCTATTTTTTGTTCTTTTTTGACCTTGGTTTTTTAATTATTTATATTAAATGAGATATTTTTGCGCTAAAATTATTCTACATGAAAAAACATTTCTATTTTCTGTCATTCCTTTTTTTGCTTTCATCCTGTACAGAAGATGTTAAGTTTAATAATCCGGCCTTCCAAACTTTAAAAGATAATATTTTTTGGAGAGCAGAAAGTTACAAAGTGTATATATTATCGAATGGCAGTATAAGTATTGAAGGTTCTTTAGGGTTTGAAAAAGTAAATCTGCAAACTGCTTCTCCCCTTGAAAAAACATATTTTCTCGGTGTTGACGATATATCAAAAGCATCCTATTCAAATACAATAGCTTCGCAGGTAACTGAATTTTCTACAGGTGCGAATCTTGGTAACGGGCAAATTGTTATTACTGATTATGATATTGAAAATAATACTATATCAGGAACTTTTAAATTTAAGGCTGTAAATTCGGATAAAAAGAATACTGAAAATCCCGAAATTAATTTTACCGAAGGCGTTTTTTATAAAGTTCCGATTGAATCTGCTCAGGCAGAGTAGTGTTAAGAATTTAATTTTTCATGGATTGAATTATGGTAAATTTTGTTTTTAAATCAAAATAAAAGCATAAATAAACTAATATATAGTAGATTAGAGAAAAATAAGATTACATTTGCTACATTATTATAAATAAGTACATATGAACATTTTTGTTGGAAGCCT
>JBDTNT010000219.1:0-8742 GCA_039933615.1 Flavobacterium sp.
TTTTCAACAAAGTGTTAATTTTTAGTGAATTAAAAAATGATATTTATAAAATAAAATTACTCCAAAATTTTGTTTTTTACCTCTTTGCTATAGTTTCGACCAATAGGAATGGTGTACGATTGTATCTGAATACGGTTTCCCTCTATAGATTTGACTTTATTTAAGGCAATAACGTACGATTTATGGATGCGAAGGAAACGGTCTGCGGGTAATTCTTCAGATAAAGACGTCAGTGATTTATGGGTAATGTAGGTTTTATCAGGGGTCACGACTTTTATGTATTCTTTCATCCCTTCCACAAACAAAATTTCTTCAATATTAATTTTCATCATTTTTTTATCTACTTTGATAAAAATATGAGAGTCTCCTTTTGTGGTTTCTACTTTAATATTGTTCTTTAGATTGTATTCGGTTGTGATTTTATTGATACATTTTATAAATCTCGGCAGTGGAATTGGTTTTACTAAATAATCCAAAACATCAAGGTCATAGCTTTCAGCGGCAAATTCACGAAATGCTGTTGTTATGATAACTTTGGTTTTGTTTTCGATTAAGCTGATTAATTCAAAGCCGGTCATCATAGGCATGTTGATATCCAGAAAGACAGCGTCAACAGGAGTACTGTTTATAAAATCGAGTGCTTCTAAAGAGTTATTAAATGTACCTATAACTTCAAAGTCACTAAAATTGTTGAAATAATTTTGCAGGACTTTGATAGCCAATGGCTCATCATCAATCAACACGCATTTAATTTTCATTACGAATAGGTATTTGCAAACGGATTATATAGTAATTAAGCTTGGTTTTATGTTTTAAACTGAAATCGTTTTTATAAATTAATTTTAATCTCTTTTTAGTATTGGCTAATCCGATACCACCTTTTGAGGTAAGATTTTGTGAAATTACAAAATTATTCAGGATTTCAAAATCTAACATTTTATTATCAATAACTTTACAATTGATTTTAATTTTCAGGTTTTTATTATTTAAACCACCATGTTTGAAGGCATTTTCCACGAGTGAAATAAATATCAGCGGCGGCACTACAACATCTTCTATATCAGATTCCAGATTTATGGTAACTTCCACATTCTCAAAACGTAATTTTTCGATTTCGATATAATTCTGAATGTAATCAATTTCTTTTATCAACGGAACAAATTTGGTGCCTTTTACATCATATAATACATATTCCATCAGATTAGACAATTTAATAATTACATCCGGAACCTTATCGGAAGATTCTAATGACAGCGCATACAGATTGTTTAAAGTATTAAAGAAAAAATGAGGCTGAATCTGATTCTCCAGATATTTTAATTTGATCTTAAATTGATTTTCCCTCAGCGATCTGTTCCTTTCCCGTTCCCTGAGCCAGGTTAAAGTCAGGTACACAGAGGATGCCATTGCAAGAACATATAATTCCCCAATGCAAACAGCGACAATATGATTGATTTCAAAAGGATGGTATTCTCTGTTGGCTTCCGGCCAGATGTTTTCGGATATTATATAATAGGTAAGGGCGGTTTTTAATAAATAAATACCGAACAGGCTTACAATTAAGGAGAATGTATATTGAATGTATTTCTGCTTTAAAACAAATTTTGGAACTAAGACAAAAAGATTAAAATAGACTAAAGGAATGTGCAGTGAAAATTCAATAAGATTCGATTTGAAGGAATATGGATAATCGTTGAAGTAAGCACCCCATCTTAAAAAATTAAGAGTGAAATAACTTCCCCAGAACCAAATATGATTCTGAAGCTTTATGTCAAATTTTAGTTTTTGAATTTCGTTCAACTTTAATTTTAAGGAGTTAGATGTGTTTATCTTTTTGGATAAAGATTTTGCAACTTTAAACAATTACTTGGTAAAACGCAATTCTTTTGAATAAAATTTTGAAAAAAAAGAGAAATGATGTTTTATTTTTATGGGATAACGTTTTCGTAAAACATAATGTTGATTGTTTTGTGCTGTTTGTTTACGGTTTTAAGCTGTTTGTTTAAAAAGTTTTATTTATGTTAATTTTAACAATATTTTTATCGCTTAACCAACAAAACCATGACAAAAATGAAACAAATCGTGTTAATCTTTATGATTTTTTTTACTGCGCAGGTCACGCTTGCTCAGGTAAAAACAATCAAAGGTTTAGTAAGTGATCAAAAGGGATTGCCTTTGCCGGGAGTAACTGTTCTTATCCAGGGAACAGCAAAAGCAAGTCAGTCTGATTATGATGGAATGTATGTAATCCAGGCATCAAAAAATGATGTTTTGTTATTTTCATACATTGGATTTAAAACTAAAGCAGTAACGGTAACTGATGAAAACCAGTTAAACGTTTCTCTTGTAGATGATGCTCAAAATCTTAATGAAGTTGTTGTAACAGCATTAGGTATTAAAAGACAAAAGAAAGAACTGGGGTACGCAGTTCAGGATGTAAAAGGGGACCAGTTGAGTAAAGTTATTACAACCAACGTAGCTACTGCATTATCCGGTAGAGTTGCCGGTGTTGATGTTTCTATTCCTGCAACAGGTGTAGGCGGAAGCACAAGGGTGATTATCAGAGGTATTTCAAGTATAGGTGAGAATAATCAACCGCTTTATATTGTAGACGGAGTTCCGATTGATAATACTGGTTTGTCTAATGATAGTGCCGCTACAAGTAAATGGTTTGACGGAAGAGACAGCGGAGACGGGATTTCAAGTATCAATCCAAATAATATTGAGAGTCTAACGGTATTGAAAGGAGCAGCTGCTGCAGCATTATACGGTTCCAGAGCGTTAAATGGTGTAATTTTGATTACCACTAAAAAAGGAAGTAAAGGAAAATTACAAGTTGAATTAACAAGTGGGGTAAGCTTTGACAGGGTAAATGCAAAATACAGTGACTATCAAAGTGAGTACGGTACAGGATCTAACGGAATTTTACCGGACCCAACAAAAGCACCGTCTGAAATATACGGATATACTACAAATGCCTGGGGACCAAAGTTCTCGCAATCTGTAGGGCAGCAGGTTAAGATATTTGATGGTTCTATGAGGCCGTATGCAAAAGTTGATAATAACATTCAGGATTTCTTCAGAACCGGATTTACAACAACTAACGGAATCGCACTATCAGGCGGAAGTGACAATGCATTTGTTCGTTTTGGATATAATAATCTTAAAAATGAGGATGTAATTCCAGGTTCCGGTTTAGAAAGAAATGATGCCAGTTTAAATGCAACAATAAAATCAGATAAATTTACTTTGGATGCAAACGTAAATTATATGGTTGAAAACACGAATAACAGACCAGGTTTAGGAGATTCACCAAATAATGTTGGGTATTCATTAAGTGGTTTAGCACCCAATATTGATCAGGCCTGGCTTAAAAACTATGAAAATCCGGCAAACGGATCAATGTACCAATGGAATAATAATGTGTATTTACTGAATCCTTATTTTGTTGTAAACGAAAATCATAATGCATCTACTAAAAATCGTTTTATGGGTAATTTTACAGGAACTTACCAGCTTAAAAAATGGATGGGATTAACTTTTAGAACCGGTTTAGATACTTATGTTTTCGGTTCTAAAGATTTTATGGCAGCCGGAAGCACCTGGCCGGGAAGAGATAATGGGTATCTGGGACTGGATAATATCACTGTTTCTGAAATGAATACAGATATCATTGCAACTTTTAGTGATATTAAATTGGCGACTGATTTGACTTTTTCCGGAATTTTAGGAACAAGCAGAAGAGATTTCAGAAGACAGCAGAATTCCAGATTCGGGACAAACATTATTGAGCCCGGAACAGAATATATCAGTAATTTTTCTAATCAGACAGAAAATGCACCATTAGAGACTAAAACGAGAACAAATTCTGTTTACGGTTCTGCAAAACTGGATTACAAAGGGTATTTATATGCTGAGTTTACCGGCAGAAACGACTGGTTCAGCGTAATTAATACGGATGCTTTCTATCCGGCAGCTTCATTGGGTTTTATATTCTCTGATGCATTTGGTATTCAAAGTGATACTTTTTCATATGGTAAATTCAGGGCATCGTGGGCACAGGTTTCGAATGCGCCGGGAGCTTATAAAAATGCTTTAAACTATACTACTTACTCGTCTTACAGTGGTGGTAGTGTTGTAAATATTAAAAATACTTCGGCACCAAATCCTGATTTAACGTATCAGTCTAAAACAGGAGTTGAATTTGGAGTTGAAACTTCTTTCTTTAAAAACAGATTAAAAGCAGATATCACTGTATACCGTGAAGATACTTCAGATCAGACAATTGATCTGCCATCATCAGCAACTTCCGGATATGAATATATTTCTGTAAATGCCGGGGAATTACGTAATGAGGGTATTGAGGTATTTTTGTCCGGGACGCCAATTAAAACAAAGAATTTTGAATGGGGGATTGACTTGAACTTTTCTAAGAATAAAAACTCGATTCTTTCTTTACATCCGGATATTGACACTTATACTATTTCTGAGGCTCGTTGGGCCGGAGCTGCAATCGTAGCGCAGGTTGGTGGACAATATGGAACAATTATCGGAAAAGATTTTCAAAAAACACCTTCGGGAGAAAAGATTGTTGGTGCAAACGGTATGCCTTTATTCACTGATAATAAAGTCAATTTAGGAAAAGGACTTCCGGATTGGGCAGCAGGTTTAACGAATCGTTTTTCTTATAAAGGAATTACACTTCAGTTTTTAATAGACATGAAATTTGGTATGGATGTATATTCTATGACAAATTCACTAGCGGCTCAAAAAGGACTTCTAGATGTTACTACCGAAGGCAGAGATGCTTACAATGAGGCAAGAGCGCAGGCAGTAGCAAATGATCCTAATTTTAGTCAGTCAACATGGATTCCTACTGCTGGTTATGTAGTTCCGGGTGTTGTGAATACAGGAACTGCCGATAATCCGAATTATGTAAAAAATACAACTCCTGTAAATCCTCAGGACTACTGGAATACGGTTTTCAATAATACACCGGCACCATTTATTTATGATGCTTCTTATGTGAAATTAAGAGAGGTAAGTTTAGGTTATACAATTCCTAAAAGTGTTTTCAACGGAGCAAAAATTAATTCTATTTATATTTCGGTATTCGCAAGAAATTTATTGACTTTTAATAAAGATTTACCAAATGTTGATCCGGAGTCTATGTATACTTCAGGAAACGGACAAGGTTTTGAGTATGGCTCGTTACCCTTTAGAAGATCATATGGTTTTAATCTTAAAGTTACATTCTAAAAAAAGAAATTATGAAATTTAAACAAATAATAATAGCCGTACTCTCCATATTTATGTTGGTTGGCTGTACCGAAAACTTTGACGAACTGGAGAAAGATCCGGTGGCGTTATCTGCAAATCCTGCGGGTCAGCTTAGGTTTACTCAATTGTGTATGTCCGGAGATGGATATTATCAGTGGAGAGCTAACCTGATATATTCAGGAGGATTTGTTCAGCATTATGCCGGTGCCTGGAATGTTACGGAATTTGGCAGCAAATTCAAGAAAAATGATGACTATGCGACAGCTTTATGGAGAAATGGTTATTCTAATGAAATAAAAAGTATTGTAGATGTGCTGGAAAAAACCAGTGGCGATCCGGCAGCTGTAAATATGAATGCTGTTGCCAAAATTATGAAAGTAATGATTGCACAACGCATTACAGATATTTATGGTGATGTGCCTTATTCAGAAGCCGGTTTAGGGTTTTCTAAAGGAATAGTGACACCCAGATATGATAAACAGGAAGATATTTACAACGCCTTTTTTAAAGAACTGCAAGAAGCTTTTGTTCAGCTAAATGCTAACGGTGGAGCTGTAAAAGGAGATTTGTTTTATGATGGTGATATTACAAAATGGAAAAAATTAGCCAATACTATGCGTTTGCGTCTGGCAATGAGAATATCTGAAGTAAGTCCTGCTGAAGCTGAAAAACAAGCAAAAGCAGCTTTTGCAAATGGTGTTTTTGAAAGTAATGCTGATAACTGCGTTATGCATCATTTAGATTTTCCTTTTAATGATACTCCGGGTGCACTTGATTTCAGAGGTAATGGATTATCATATGCTTTTATCGGTAACGAACATGCCGATCATTTTAGTTCTTTAATGATTGACTTCCTGAGAAATAATGGTGACCCAAGATTAACGATGCTTGCTACTCCTAAAACGGGAAGTGTAAATTGGGGACCTCCTGCAGCAGGGGAAGAATTGTATGCGGGTAATATTCCGGGAGTTTTTCAATGGGAGATGCCGGGTGGTTCTAATGCCATTTCAGGGATTCAGCCTTACTTAAAGCTAAAAACTACTCCATTTTTGCATGTGAGTTATTCAGAATCACAATTGCTATTGGCTGAGGCAGCCTTTAGAGGCTGGGTTTCGGGTTCGGCAGCTGATTATTATAAAAAAGGAGTTGAAGCAGGGATCAAACAACTGGAGGTTTATGGTGCTCCTGCTGCAAGTCAGGCGAATATCAATACCTATTTATCTGCTAAACCTTTAGCAGCGGGAACTGAAAAAGAACAAATCGGCACACAGCTTTGGGTTACGTATTTATTTAACAGTATTGAGGCGTATTCCAACTGGAGAAGAACAGGATATCCACATTTACTGCCGATAACAAATCCTGATTCAGAAACACAGGGAGTAACACCGACACGTTTGTATTATCCGAATGATGAGATGCAGAAAAACTCAAAAAATTATTTAGAAGCCCTTTCCAGAATGGGAGGAACAAATGATTGGCTGAATAAAGTTTGGTGGGATGTAAACTAAAAAAAAACCAAAAATAAAGTTATGCCTGATAAGGTGTTATTTCAATCTAATTAAAATTAAAAACAACAAGTTTAAATTAAAAATTATGATAAAAAATAAAGCCTTATTAGGCATCCTTTTTTTTCTAAGCACCCTTTTTTCAGCCTATAGCTGTTCAACTCAAAAAGAGGCAGAAATTGATAATTCAAAAAATAAATCGGCCAGAGTGGTCGGATATTTATCTTCAGATAATTTAGGTAAAATAAATGTTATTCCGTTTTGCAAATTGACTCATCTTAATCTGGCATTTGCAAATCCGGATCAACAGGGAAATTTAAATTTTAATGGAGATATTGATGCAGTGCTTAAATATGTAAGATCAGTCAATCCCAATATTAAAATTTCTATTTCAGTTGCTGGCGGAGTTTTAACAGCTGAACAAGCGGCCAATTGGTCACTTCTTATTGATAAATCAGAAAACAGACCGGCATTTATTCAAAAAATTATGGCTTTTGTAGATCAGCATCAATTGGATGGAGTAGATGTAGATCTCGAATGGGAAGCTGTAACCTACGGATATAGTGGTTTTGTTACAGGGTTAAAAAAAGAATTAAAAGAGCGTAATAAATTATTAACGGCAGCTTTGCCTAATAATTCACGTTTCGAAAACATAACACAGGAAGCTTTAAATGCATTCGATTTTTTAAACATCATGTCATATGATAGTACTGGTCCGTGGACACCTGATAATCCCGGGCAACACAGTTCCTATGCAAATTCTAAGGCAGGAATCGATTTTTGGAATAAGTTGCAACATGTTACCAGTGAGAAACTTACTCTTGGAGTGCCCTTTTATGGTTATAATTTTACTTTTAAAGAAGTTACCAGTATAACGTATGCTCAAATTATTAGCGTAGGAAATCAATTTGCTGATCAGGATGAAATTGGCAAAATTTATTATAACGGAAGACCTACAATAGAGCAAAAAGCAGCTTTTGCTTCAGAATACACAGGAGGAATTATGATTTGGGAACTGGCACAAGACTCTTTTGACCAATATTCTTTATTAGATGTAATTCATAAAAAATATACAACCCTAAAAGTCAAAACTACCGGATTGTGTGGGAATTAAATTTTAATAAGATGTTACTATAAAATAGCCGTTTGTTCTTCATTCGTCAAATAGTAATTTTTATTAAAAAAGTCTTACTGTTTTTTCTAAACAACACATTTTTAAAGGCTTATTGAAAGATTATGGTCTTATAAAGAAATAGTTAATTTGATATGTATTCTATTGAAAAATATAAAGAAATGGTAGAATATAACAAGGAGAAAACGTTTTCGCATAACGCATTATTGATTGTTTGATGTCGTTGGTTTAAAATTTATTGCCGTTCGTATAATTTATTTTTTTTAACAATACGTTAAGAATAAATTTACACCATAACTAACAAAATAAATAAACATGAAAAAAATTTTCTTAATCTTTATGATTGTTTTTACGGCGCAGGTTTCGCTTGCTCAGGTGAAAAATATCAAAGGTGTGATTACAGATTCTGATGGGATGCCGTTACCAGGGGCATCTGTTGCTGTGCAGGGAAATCAAAAAGGTGCCACAACCGATTTTGATGGATTGTACACAATTGAAGCACAAAAAGGACAAACATTGATTTTTACTTATGTAGGTCTTGAAACACAATCAATACTTGTAGGAGATGCTACTACAATTAATGTTAAATTAGTTCCGGCAGCTTCAAATGCACTTAATGAGGTTGTTGTGACTTCATTGGGTATCAAAAAAACAAGAAAATCTTTAACTTATTCAGCTCAGGAACTTAAAGGCGAAGAATTAACCCGTGTAAAAGATGCCAACGTTATCAATACAATTGCAGGTAAAATTGCGGGTGTTGCTGTAACAAAAAGTTCTGGTGGTACAGGTGGTTCTACAAAAGTAGTTATCCGTGGAAATTCTTCA
>JBDTNT010000220.1:0-6447 GCA_039933615.1 Flavobacterium sp.
CTTTGGCTTCATCTACGATTTCTCCTTTCGCTTTAAGCGAAGAAGCTTCAATTTGAGCCAGTACTTTTGCAGCCTGGGTTCCCCCCATAACAGCAAGTTCGGCACTTGGCCAGGCAAAAATTAATCTCGGGTCATAGGCTTTTCCGCACATCGCATAATTTCCGGCTCCGTAAGAATTACCAACAATTACTGTAAATTTAGGGACTACAGAATTACTCACAGCATTTACCATTTTGGCACCATCTTTAATAATTCCGCCATGTTCCGATTTTGATCCTACCATAAAACCGGTAACATCCTGTACAAAAACCAGTGGGATTTTCTTTTGGTTGCAATTGGCAATAAAACGGGTTGCCTTATCGGCGCTGTCGGAGTAGATAACACCACCAAATTGCATTTCGCCTTTTTTGGTTTTTACCACTTTTCTTTGATTGGCTACAATACCTACAGCCCAGCCATCAATTCTGGCATAACCGGTAATCAGTGATTGTCCGTATCCATCTTTATAAGCTTCAAATTCAGAATTGTCAACCAGACGATTGATGATTTCCATCATGTCGTATTGTTCGTTTCTGGCCTTTGGTAAAATTCCGTAAATAGCTGCAGGGTCTAAAGCAGGTTTTTCGGCTTTGATCCGGCTATAACCGGCTTTATCATAATCGCCTATTTTGTCTACAATGTTTTTTATTTTGTCTAAAGCGTCTGCGTCATCTTTTGCTTTATAATCGGTTACTCCCGAAATTTCACAATGCGTAGTCGCGCCTCCTAAAGTTTCATTATCTATAGTTTCTCCAATAGCTGCTTTTACCAGATAGCTTCCTGCAAGAAAGATACTTCCGGTTTTGTCAACGATTAAAGCTTCATCACTCATGATAGGCAGATAAGCCCCGCCTGCAACACAACTACCCATTACAGCAGCAATTTGTATGATTCCCATGCTGCTCATTTGAGCATTATTCCTAAAAATACGTCCGAAATGTTCTTTGTCCGGGAAAATTTCATCCTGTAACGGTAAATAAACCCCGGCACTATCCACCAGATATATAATAGGTAATCTGTTTTCCATTGCAATTTCCTGTGCGCGCAGGTTTTTCTTTCCTGTGATAGGAAACCATGCTCCGGCTTTAACAGTGGCATCATTGGCAACAACAATACACTGTTTTCCTTTTATATACCCTATTTTTATCACAACGCCACCTGAAGGACAACCGCCGTGTTCGGCATACATTCCATCTCCGACAAATCCTCCGATTTCGATGCTTTTAGAATTTGCATCCAATAAATAATCAATACGTTCGCGGGCAGTCATTTTGCCTTCTGCATGAAGTTTTGCAATTCTTTTTTCGCCTCCGCCTAATTTGACTTTAGCAAATCTTTGTTTTAAATCAGAGAGTAATAGTTTATTATGATCTTCGTTTTTATTGAAGTTTAAATCCATAAGATATTGATGTTTTTACAAAATAGTGTGTGCTAATTTACAAAATCAATTGAAATAAATGTAATAAAGTAAATTATTTGCAATTGAAATTTTATCAGTTTCCAGAATTTAGGGCAAAAAAAAACAGAAGCGAACTTCTGTTTTTATATATTTTAATTGTTTGGATTATTTTTTAGAATCGCCAACCATTCTTTTTAAGATTGCCCATTGTTTTAAAGCGTCACGAGCTTCTACAGCTGGATATCCTAACATGGTTTTTCCGGCAGCAATATCTCCAACAACTCCTGATCCGGCACCAACAATGGCTCCGTCACCGATAGTCGTATGATCTTTGATAGAGGCACTACCACCAATTATTACTCCATTTCCAAGAGTTACAGAACCGGCTAAACCACTGTTTCCTGCCATGATACAAAATTTACCCAATTTACTGTTATGTCCAATCTGAACTAAATTGTCAATTTTACAACCGTCTCCAAGAATTGTTGAACTGAATTTTCCACGGTCAACACAGGTGTTTGCTCCAATTTCAACATTGTTTCCTATTATAACATTTCCGATTTGTGGAATTTTCACTAACCCTTTTTCACTGCAAGGACGGAATCCGAAACCATCTGCACCAATTGTTGCATTTGGATGAATAAGACAATCGTTACCAATATGACAACGCTCACGAATTACTGCTCCTGACCAAATAACGGTGTTTTTGCCAATAGTACATTCGTCCAAAATAGTAACATTTGGATAAATAGTAACGTTTGCTGCAATTTCTACTTTTGGTCCAATATAACAGCCGGCACCAATTTTACTTCCTTCGCCAATTACAGCTGTTTCGTCTATAACTGCAGTTCTGTGAATCTGGTTATGAAATATTGGAGTAGGAGGTGCAAAAAGAGCAAGAATCTGAGACATTGCTAAATCGGCATTTTTTACTTTAATAAAAGCACGATTATCACCCGGCTCAATAGAAATATCTTCGTTAACAACTGCTATTGGAGCTTTTGAAGCTTCCCATAATTTTTCATATTTTTTATTTCCTATAAAAGAAATTTCAGAAGTTGTCGCTTTTTCTAATTGCTCGGTTGCCGTTACGCTTTGAGAAGTAGTGCCATAAATTACACCTTGTATTACTTCGTTAATCTCTTGAATTGAATAAGATTTCATAGAATAAATTAATTGATTATGGGGGTTATTATTCGCCAAATAAAATCAATTAGATTCGAATTACCTAATCTTATTTTGAACTTTTTTACGCTACTCTTTAAATAATAGTTTAAATATTACAATTTTAACACAATACCTACTAATTTCTTGACTGTTATGTAATTTAATACGATTGTAAGAATTCAGAATTTGCCTTGATTTTTATATTTTAAGATCTAAAGTAACTATAAAATTAGAATATAGATGTAGCCTTATTTGTTGATTATCATGTATATATGCTAAATGTATTCTAAGTGTTTTCTAATCTTGGTATGTCTGATTGTTGATTTTCTTATAAAATGGCAGAAAAGTCAAAACAACAATTTTTCCTTTTTTAATTTTAAAATGAGTTTAGTTTGATTTCATTCGCAATGTATTCAAAATAAGAATGAAACAAAAAAACTGTTAATTAAGAACTTTTTATGGCTGTAGAAAATTTATTTAAAAAAAAGTAGTATTAATAAGATGAATTATTAAAAATAAGATGTTTTTATTTTATGTTGCAGAGTAAGATTAGTCTTAAAAGATACTGAAAAACAGTAATTGATTTTTAAAATCAGATTAGAACAAAAAAAAGCGATTCGCTTTGTAGAAGGAATCGCTTTTCAGAATTACTGAATTATACTATTCTTTTATTTTAGAAAGAGAAATGGCATTGATACAATAACGTAATCCACTTGGTTCAGGACCATCAGGAAAGATGTGTCCTAAATGTGCATCGCAGGTATTGCAAGTTACTTCAACACGAATCATTCCGTATGATTTGTCTGCATGATAACCAACGGCATTTTCTTTGATTGGCTGTGTGAAGGAAGGCCAGCCGGTTCCGGATTCGAATTTTTCGCTGGCATCAAAAAGTAAAGTACCACAACATTTACATTCGTAGATTCCGGGATCAAATAAACTGCATAATTCAGAACTAAAAGATCTTTCAGTTCCTTTTAAACGTGTTACCTGATACTCTTCAGCGGTTAAAAGCTGTTTCCATTCTTCTTCTGTTTTCTCTACTCTCTTTTCAGGAGCCGGATTTCCTTTATTTGTAAAATGAATTACATCTGCCCATTTGATCATAACTGTTTTTTTTAGTTTCAGGTTTCAAGTTTCAGGTTTTTTACTATACTTAATTTAATTCACAGTTTACAATCACAGCTTATTGTAAACTGTGACTGTAACTGAAAACTAAATACTTATTCTTCCTCTCTCTGTCCCATCATCATTAAAAATGCTTTCAGGAAAGGATCGATATTTCCGTTCATAACGCCGTCAACGTCACTGGTTTCATAGCCAGTACGGACATCTTTTACTAATTTATAAGGCTGCATAACGTAGTTACGTATTTGCGAACCCCATTCGATTTTCATTTTTCCGGCTTCGATATCAGCGCGTTGTGCTTGTTGTTTTTTTAACTCAATTTCGTATAACTGAGAACGTAACATTTGCATGGCGCGTTGTCTGTTGTCTTGCTGAGAACGGGTTTCAGAACATTGAATCTGAATTCCGGTTGGTTTGTGTACCAATTGTACCTTAGTTTCAACCTTGTTCACATTTTGTCCTCCTGCACCACTGGAACGGGAAGTCGTAATTTCGATATCGGCAGGATTAATGTCAATTTCGATACTGTCGTCAACAAGCGGGTAAACATACACAGATGCAAATGAAGTATGACGTTTGGCGTTACTGTCAAAAGGTGAAATCCGAACGAGACGATGTACGCCGTTTTCTCCTTTTAGGTAACCAAAAGAATAATCACCTTCAAACTCTAAAGTAACGGTTTTGATACCTGCTACCTCACCAGCCTGAAAGTTAAGTTCTTTTATTTTAAAGCCATAACTTTCACCCCACATGATGTACATACGCATAAGCATTCCGGCCCAGTCGCAGCTTTCTGTTCCACCTGCACCAGCCGTAATCTGAACAACAGCACTCAGGCTGTCACCTTCATCAGAAAGCATATTTTTGAATTCTATGTTTTCAATATGTGTTTGCGTAGTGTTATAATGTCCGTCTAGCTCTTCAGAAGTAAGTTCACCTTCCTTATAAAAATCATAAGCAAGCTGTAATTCATCTGTAAGTTCGATGGCTTTATTATAATCTTCAATCCATTTTTTCTTGTTTCGGAGGTTTTTTACAATAACTTCTGCCTCTTTAGCATTGTTCCAAAAGTCGGGAGCGAAGGTTTTTTCTTCTTCGTTGGCAATTTCGATTAGTTTGGCATCAACGTCAAAGATACCTCCTCAACGCACCAAGGCGCTCCACAATACCTTTTATTTGTTCGGTAGTTGTCATAAATTAATACTAGTTTTATATTTTTTTTATAAATATTACGTTAATTTGGTTCTGGATATTCACACGTTAAAGTTTATTAAAACTTATCTCGAATAACTATCAGTAATACGTAATTTTGTTGTACAAAAATAAGACATAGTTTTTAGAATATGGAAATAAATTTAATTAGCGATACCATTACCAAACCTACACTCGAAATGTTGCAGTATATGTTTAATGCCCAGGTTGGCGATGACGTATATAAACAAGACCCGACGGTTATCGAACTTGAGACCAGAGTAGCAGAATTTTTTGGAATGGAAGCCGGACTTTTTTTTCCGTCTGGAACTATGGCCAATCAAACTGCAATCAAATTACATACACAGCCCGGAGAGCAGTTAATAGCGGATAAATATGCACATGTTTATAATTATGAAGGAGGAGGAGTGTCTTTTAACAGTGGAGTTTCCTGTTGTTTGATAGATGGACACCGTGGAATGATAACTGCTTCCCAGGTGGCTACAGCTGTAAATGATCCTGAATCTTATCATAGTCCGTTAACGAGTCTGGTTTGTGTAGAAAACACAACCAATAAAGGGGGTGGTGCCTGCTATGAATTAGAGGACTTAAGAGAAATAAAAAAAGTCTGTGATGCCAATAATTTGAAATTCCACCTTGATGGAGCCAGAATCTGGAATGCATTAGTGGCAAAAAGACAAAATCCGAAAGAATTTGGAGCTATTTTCGATACCATTTCAGTTTGTTTGTCTAAAGGATTAGGCGCCCCAATCGGTTCTGTTTTATTAGGCAGTAAAGCAGATATTCACAGAGCGTTGAGAATCAGGAAAATACTTGGGGGAGGAATGCGTCAGGTGGGTTATTTGGCAGCAGCAGGATTGTATGCCTTGGCACATAATATCGAAAGATTGGCAGAAGACCACAGAAGAGCGAAAGAAATTGCAGCCATTTTAAGTACAAAAACCTGGGTATCGGCTGTAGAACCTGTCGAAACAAATATTTTAATTTTTTCGCTTGCAGAAGGGTACAGCGATCAGCTTTTAATAGAAAAATTGAAACAAAAAAATATTTCCATAAGTTCAATGGGACCCAATAAACTCCGGATTGTAACGCATTTAGATTATAGAGAAGTCATGCATACGTATGTGTTGGAGACACTTTCGAAGATTTAAAAAGGAAGGTTCAGCGTTTCAAAGTGACAAAGGAACAGAGGTTCAAAGTTTTCCCTATGAAAGCTTTGAACCTTTGTTCCTTTTATTAACCTTTGTAGCTAACTATTTAAACAAATTATCCATTCCCGGAATCATTGGCATATCCATTTTTGCTACTGCATCAAGTTCTTTTTCATTTACACTAGTTGCTTTTTCAATAGCTTTATTTATTGTTACAATTAAGTAATCTTCCAGTTGTTCTTTGTCTTCTAATAAAGAATCATCAATAGAGATAGTCGTTATTTTTCTATTAGCAGTTAATGTTACCTTCAATAATCCATCAGCACTTTGTTCGTCGATTAAGACTGTATC
>JBDTNT010000221.1:0-6485 GCA_039933615.1 Flavobacterium sp.
ATATTACTTTAAATTTCTAAACTCCTTCAAAACTTCATCAATAACCCAAGTAGTTCTTGCTGCAGAATTTCCTTTTGATGGAGAAGCTCCTTCATTACCCAAAAGTTCGGCAACAACAGTTTCAATAAAAGGCTGCTGAATATGAAGCGGGTTTTCGATTGTAATACTCTCTTTTTCTCCATTTGCATATTGAATATGAATTGGATCGTTTCCAAAAGTGGAGAAGGAAATTTTTCCTTTATCACCTACGATTTCAGTATTATCATAACGTTCAAAACTGGCGAAATTCCATAATCCTGTTCCATGAATTCCATTTTCGAATAAAAAGGACATCGAAACAGTATCTTCCGCTGGATAAGCTTTAAGTTGAGAACTCGCATGTCCGCGAACGGATTGAATTGGTCCAAAAACAAAATCCAGAAAATCTAAAGTATGACATGCTAAGTCTACAAATATCCCTCCGCCGGAAATATGGGGTAAAACCGTCCAGGGCAAATTGATTTCATCATCGTAACGCTCTTCAAAAGGATGGTATAAAACACAATTTACATGTCTTACAGTTCCAATTTTCCCCTGATCAATTAACTCTTTTATTTTTAGGAAACGGGGTAAGCTTCTTCTGTAATAAGCCACAAATAAAGGAACATGATGTTCTTTGCAGACGCTTATCATTTCGTTACATTCTTCAAATGTCAGTGCCATTGGTTTTTCTACATAAACCGGTTTTCCGGCTTTGGCACACAAAATTGTATATTCTTTATGTGAAGATGGAGGTGTTGCAATATATACGGCATCAACTTCAGGATCATTAATTAAATCAATTGCATTCGAATACCATTTTGCTACATTGTGACGTTTGGCATAATCTTCGGCAAGTGCTGCATCTCTGCGCATTACAGCTACTAAAGCTGAATTTGGAGTTTTTTGGAAAGCGGGCCCGCTTTTAACTTCGGTTACATTTCCACAGCCAATGATTCCCCATTTGATGATTTTCATTTTTTGGTCTTTTTTAATTATTTCAAATTTAAGAGAAAAGAATTGTTTAAAAAAGGTTTGCCACGAATTACACGAATTATCACGAATTTTATCTTGAATTTCTTCTTTGTAAAAAAAAATTGCCACAGATTATAAGATTCACACAAATTGAAAAAAATCATTTGAATCATTTTAATCTGTAGCAAAAAAAACCACGAATTCACAAAAATCTAATTTGTGAATTCGTGGCTAAAAAAATAGTTAAAAATATTACTTTTTAGGTAAAGCTTTAAAGCCCATATTGTAAAGTGTAAAGGCCTGAATATCGACATTTTCCTGAATTGTCGCGGCAACAGATTTCCCTGCTCCGTGTCCTGCTTTTACATCAATACGGATTAAAACAGGATTATCTCCAGTTTGTTTTTCCTGTAATTCAGCGGCAAATTTAAAACTGTGCGCAGGAACAACACGGTCATCATGATCTCCAGTAGTCACCATAGTTGCCGGATAATGAACCCCTTTTTTAACGTTTTGAACGGGCGAATAGCCTTTTAGGTATTCAAACATTTCTTTACTGTCCTGTGCAGTTCCGTAGTCAAAAGCCCAGCCTGCTCCGGCAGTAAAAGCATTGTAACGCAACATGTCCATAACTCCAACAGCCGGTAAAGCTACTTTCATTAAATCAGGACGTTGAGTCATAGTAGCACCCACTAATAAGCCTCCATTTGAACCTCCACGAATTGCTAAGAAATCTGATGACGTATATTTTTGAGCGATTAGATATTCAGCAGCAGCAATAAAATCATCGAATACATTTTGCTTTTGCAATTTAGTTCCTGCATCATGCCATTTTTTTCCATATTCACCGCCACCTCTTAAATTAGCAACAGCATAAACACCTCCGTTTTCCATCCAGACTGCATTTGCAATACTGAAACCTGGTGTCAGACTGATATTAAAACCGCCATAACCATAAAGGATTGTCGGGTTTTTGCCATCTAATTTTAATCCTTTTTTATAGGTAATAATCATAGGAATCTTTGTTCCGTCTTTTGAAGTATAGAAAACCTGTTTTGATTCGTAATCTTCACTTTTGAAATCTACTTTTGGCTTTTGATAAACTTCTGATTTCCCTGATTTAGGATCAAAAGAAAAGATGCTTCCCGGAGTTGTATAATTGGCAAAACTGTAGTAAAGAACTTTCTCGTCTTTTTTTCCTCCAAATCCTCCGGCAGTTCCTACCGCAGGAAGTTTGATTTCACGAACTAATTTTCCGTCATAATCATATTGCAGTACCAATGAAACAGCATCTTTAGTGTAATTGGCAAAGAAATATCCTGAACCGGTTGAAGGCGCTAAAATATTTTCGGTTTCTTTGATGAAATCCTTCCAGTTTTCCGGCTTTGGATTACTTACATCTACTGCAACAATTCTTTTGTTAGGTGCATTTAAATCAGTGTCGATAAACAGTTTGCTGCCCTTATTTTCAATAATTGAATTATCGCTGTTGAAATTGTCGACAATAGTAACAATCGGACTGTTTGGAGTCTTTAAATCTTTGATGTATAATTCATTTCCGTAAGTAGAATTTGCGGCAGTGATAACCAGAAACTGATCGTCTTCGGTAACATAACCACCAACATATCTTCTTTTCTGATCTGCTCCAAAAATTATTTTATCCTCTTTTTGTGAAGTTCCTAACTTATGAAAATACAGTTTATGCTGATCTGTTTTGGCAGACAATTCGCTTCCTTTAGGTTTGTCATAACTAGAGTAGTAAAAACCTTCATTTCCTAACCATGACACACCGCTAAATTTCACATCAACAATGGTATCTTCTAAAACTTTTTTAGAAACAGCATCAATAATAATAACTTTTCTCCAGTCGCTGCCTCCTTCAGAAATGGAGTAAGCTGCTTTAGATCCGTCTTTCGAGAAATCTAAATCACCAAGAGAAGTTGTTCCGTCTTTCGAAAAAGTATTAGGATCTAAGAAAACTTCATCTTTACCATCTTTACCATTTTTGTCTTTTCGGTAAATAACCGATTGATTCTGAAGTCCGTTGTTTTTAGAATAATATGTAAATTTTCCCTCTGTAAATGGAGCACCAATTTTTTCGTAATTCCAAAGTTTTTCCATTCGTTTTTTAAGCTCTTCACGAAATGGGATTTTATCCAGATAACTATAAGTTACCTCATTTTCTGCTTTTACCCAGGCTCCTGTTTCGGTTGATTTATCATCTTCAAGCCAGCGATAGGGATCGTTTACTTTGGTGTCAAAGTAGGTGTCAATTGTCTCTCCTTTTTTGGTTTCGGGATACTGAATTTTATTTTGCCCAAATGAAATTCCTGCTGTAGTGATTGCCATTAGTAAAAATGTTTTTTTCATAGTTAAGTTTGATGGTTGTTAACAAAAATAGCACTTTTTGTGAGATCAAGTAAAAATTAACCGCAAAGAACGCAAAGGTTTGCCGCAAGGTTCGCAAAGTTTAAAAATAAAGCTTTGCGACCCTTACGCGGTTTCCCTTGCAGACCTTGCGGTTAAATTATAAATTAAAATTAACTCCTAAAACAATATTTCTTCCAATGTTTGGAACTCCGTCTGTCTTTAATCTTGAAAGATGGGCAATATATTTTTTATCCAATAAATTGTTTCCGTTCAGGTTGATGTCAAAAGCAGTTTTTCCCAGTTTAACAGTTCCTCCAAAGCCTAAATTTACCAATGTATATCCTTTCGAAGCAGTTTCAAAACCACTTACATTACTCTGATCAAAAGTTGATGAAACGTTCAGGGAAGCAAATCCTTCTTCCAGCCAGTTTTTAATTTTGAATTCGGTTCTAAGTGTATTATTCCAGTTATTGGCCGGGATTAAAGGTAAATAATCATTGTTGTCCTTTTTACCTGTTACTGTTTCAAAACTGGTTTCAAAATGCAGCCAGTCCAGTGGGTGCGGGTGAAAGTGAAATCCAACTTCACCACCATATAGTTTGGCATTATCCTGAATATAGGCAAAAACATTATTATCCTCTAAAGTTTCTCCGGTTGGAGAAGTGTAGATATAATTGTTGATGTGATTGTAAAAACCGTTCACGAAGAATTCAAAGTGAGAATTTTTATATTCTAAATTTAAATCAGTCTGAACATTTTGTTCTGTTTTTAAAGTACTATTTCCAATTTCATATCTGTTCGTTCCTTCATGTACACCGTTTGAAGTTAATTCTGCCAAATTTGGAGCTCTGAATCCTGTTGCCACATTCAGGCGCAGTGTCAGTGGTTTTGCTAGTTTGGTTTTATAACCTAATGAAGCATTAAAGCTGTCAAAAGATTTGTCTAAAGCCTGAAAATAACCTTCTTCACCTTGCGTTCCGTGTGCTATAGAAGTAACATTTCGGTTGTCAAAACGCAATCCGGCTTGTATAACACTGTTGTTCCATTCGTAGTTGGCCGTTCCAAAAACACCAAAATCATTGGTAGTGGCATCCGGAATTAAATATTCCTCTCCCGAATTGGTATTCGTCTGATGCATTCCCTGCAAGCCAAAAATAGTTTCAATTTTACCAAATTTTGGAAAATGATATTTTGCATTATAATTGAAAGTATTCAATTTCATGTGTAAAGAAGCGTTATTACTGTCTTCAAATTCACTTCGGTCATTAGAAATATAACCTAAGTCAACATCTAATTTCGAATTCTGGAAGAAGATGACATTATTTAAACTTAACAAATGATTAAAAATTCCCTGTCTTGGAAATTGTGTGTCCTTGCTTGAAGATTGTTCTGCGATTCCATCTTCCGGAATTCCAATATCTAATTTATTGTAATTGTATCTTAATACACTCGAAAAGGTGGCGTTACTGTATCCGATTCCGGTCTTAAAATCAGTTTCGTTGTAACGTGAATTCGTCACACGGTCACCATCGGCGATTTTATAATCAGAATGCGTATTGAAACTTCCGCGGGCTAAGAATTTCCAGTTATCGGTAGAAGTTTTTAATCCAATTGATGAATTGCTTCCCTGAGTATTGGTAAAATATTTTTGGCTGAAATTTGCCTTGAATGTATTCGCATCGGCAAATTTCTCAGGATTGAAGTATAAAACCCCTCCCAAAGCATCGGAACCATACAATAAAGAAGCTGGACCTTTAATCACTTCAACACTTTCGATTCCCGCATCATTTAAACCCAGGCCATGCTCATCTCCAAACTGTTGGTTTTCGATCCGAACACCTTGAGAATATACCAAAACACGATTACCGCTAAGTCCCCTGATTACTGGTTTTCCAATAGAAGTTCCGGTTGAAATTTGGGAAACTCCCGGTATGGTTGCCAGGCCTTCGATTAATGTTGATGTTCCTTTTTGCTGTAATGTTTTGATGCTTTCATGCTCCACTTTCATTACGTTTTGCGATTGCAGTTTATTGAAAGGAGTGGATACAATTACTTCATCCATTTCAAAAATAGATTCAGCAAGTGTAATGTCTAATGTGTTTTCTTTTAATAGTTTAGCAACGGTTTTGTTTTGCGTTGTGTAACCGACAAAAGCAAAAGAAAGGCGTAAGCTCCCGTTTGGAAGATTATTGAATTCATATTTACCGTTTGCGTCAGTTGTGGTGCCTTTATGCAATTCCGGAGCATAAACAGAAACTCCCGGCATTGGTTGGTTTTGAAGATCGGATACCGTTCCCGAAACCGAATTTTGAGCTGAAAGCAGCCCTGAAAACCCTAAAATAAGGGCTAATATTATTTTTTTCATTTGAAAATGATGCTATAGTTAAATGGAATTTTCTTTTAAAATAAAAAACGAAAACAACTATAAAGCCTGCCGATCCTGATGCTGTCAAGATGGGGAAACCCATGTTTTTTTTGAAATTTAATTGGAAAGATTTTTAATTTTATTTCGATGTTTCGAAATTTAAGCAACTATAGCTTCGGGCGGACCACGCAATAAATAAGCACTTTCTGTAGTTGAAAATACCTTTTCTGAAAGAGCGAAGAAATATGGTATTTCTTTATTTGAAGTATGAAATTTAAAGGAGAATTCTTCCGGAACTATATAGCTTCCAAAAGAAAAATGACATACATAACAAAGATCGTAATCATGATGCTGGTGTGTAATTTCCCCATTCGGATCGCTGTAGTCGTGATGACATTGTTTCTCCGAAAGCTGTTTTACAATATGCTCATAACTGTGTATCGACTGAAACAATATTGAGAACAATACTGTCAGAGCCAAAGAAACACTTAATAGGAGCTGCTTTTTCTTCATTCCCTGCAAAGGTATAAAAGAGCAGCGAAAAATGGCGTTATTTTTTAAATTCTGTTGTCGATTTTTTAAAATTAGTTCAGCAAATCGATTTATTTTTAAGGAAAAAAAGAATAATTGCTTTCTAATCGTCTCCTGAGCTGGCATTATATTATATTTGTAAGTGAAATAAATCAACTCCAAAAAACGTTTACTTGAAAAACTCTTTAAAACCAAAATACGATATGCGATTACTTTTTAGTTGTTT
>JBDTNT010000222.1:0-10814 GCA_039933615.1 Flavobacterium sp.
CGTTTTGGGCACCGGTTAAACATAGAAATTAATGTACCTGAAGAAATTTTAAAAAGCTACGTTAATTCTAATATCAGCATTACTCTTGAAGAATTGAAAAGAATTAAAAGAAAATATGGAATATCTATATTAGCAATACTAGTACGCATGGTAAATATAAAATTAATTAATTGGGAGAAATATCGTCAATGGAAAGAAATGTATATATCCTGGACCGAAAAAGATGAAGAAAATGAACATAGTGGAAGAGAAAATACTGGACGATTTAATTATCTTTTAGCAAAAGGACTAAGAGAAAATCTTTTAAGCAAAGATTTAGCATCTGAACTTTCAGGAATTCCTATTTCAAAGTTAAGTAATAACTCATTAAACAAAGAATTTAAATTTTAATGTTAGTATTAAACGACATAGAGTTAATCAATTTTTTAAGACCCTTAAATTTATTGAAAAATGGAGAATTTTTAATCTCCAATCTCTTTATGTCCAATAGATATTTCGATGTTAGTGAAAAACAATTTATAAATATCTTAGCAGAAAAAGAAGATATTTTATTATTTGAGTCAGGAGATAGCTTTTATAATTTTCATTCAGAATTTAAAAAAGAAAATCTACCAATCGGTCTTCCTACTATGGCATCGATACATTATTCATTAGAAAACAATTTACCTATCGTGACGAAGTGCGAAATAGTAAAAAAAATTGCCCTAGACAGAGGAATTACAGTCTACAGTATTAACGAAGCCCTAAGGCTTATAAATACGGGAGAAGAAAAAATAAGTTATATAAATGGCATATTAAATATGATTTAAAAAAACAAAATGATAACATAAAAGAAAAAGCCTAATAGCAAAAACTAATAGACTTTTACAAAAGAAGTTTAAAGTCTTCCTTACTTGTTTTGAGACCACAAAAGTAAGACTATAATACTTCATAGGCAATTTTAGTTCTTAATTTCGCCGAAAAATCTTTTAAGTTACTGTTTTATAATTAATTAATAATTTAAAAATAAGTAAAATGGCAACAAATGCACCAAAAGATGGCAGCAGAAAAGGAGCAGTAAAAGACCGCTCTCAGATCCAAAATCCAAAAACAGGACTTTGGACAAAAAGAGATACCGAAACAGGTAAATTTATGGATGTAAAAACTTCTAGTCCAGAACCCTTTAAAGGAATAAAAAAGGAGAAATAATCATGGAAGATAAATTTATTCAAAAATCGGTAGAACTTAATCCTGATCAAAGTACAGGAATATTAAAGATAGAAGACCTTTGGAAATTAATGGAAAATCATCCCTATGCAAAGGATGTTTATGAAGTATTTCAAATAGAAAAAATCAAGCATGAGTTTATAAATATAGACTATATTGATACTATTTTTAAAAAAATAGAATACTATAACAAACATTACAAACGTCATTCAATTCTTGCAGAAACAAAGGATATAAATTTATATCAAGAATCAAAGATTACTAATGGAAAAGAGGAAAAACCTATAATTTTTCATTTTGATGAATATGTCGTTATTGATGAGATAAAAAAAGATCTAAAAACTGTTGCAATTTATGATTCTAAAAACACTTATTTAGATGAGTTTGTTATGACTAAGTATGCCAATAACTTATTTAAAAAAGGTTTTGGTCATTTAGCTAAAGAGAATGTTCAATATTTTAAAGATTTGGCCAACAGTTCAGACAATTACAATAAACATAAAAGTTATAGACTGGTAGAAAATGAAGGTGTAAATTATCTCCGAGGAATTACATCTATTAATAAGTACTTTGAATATGGTGTCGATTTTACATTTGTTACAGCTATGTTAGCATTTCATAATTTCATGAAAAAGAATAAGGGTATCGAATACAAAATTAGAAGCGCATCTGTTAATGAATCAAAATTAGAAATCATTGTTGTAGAAAAATTTTCAAAGAATGCAGGAGCTTTTGGAGAAGTATCCTCTGCAATAAAAGTGTCTACAAATGATTTAGGACAAGGATCTTTAAATTTTTTAAATATTATAAATGTAGGTAAAATAGATAATGATGGTTTCTTTTTATTTCCAAGACAGAATTCGATTGATAATAGTAGAATTATAATAACCCATACTACTAAACCCGAAAATGTGTACGAAATATTAAAAAATTTAGATGATGTATTAAACACAAGCGATAAATTTATCTCGCAATTAAAAGAGGCTAAAACAATAAAAACGCCAGATGAACTTAGAATGAAAATTCGAAACAAGATTGAAGGACATCGCAGCCCATTTAAAGACATTAAAAAATTGTCCGATATTTTCAAACCTAAAATTGATAATGAGATTAGTCATTTTTCTAAACTTTTACAAATGTGTAATAAAGCAGAAGAATTAAATATTGATTTTGATTTGAAAGACAAATTAAGATACTTAATTTCAGATATTATCCTTTACGGGGCGAGATAGTTTTTTTTACTATATATCTCAATCAAAAAGTATAGACTAACAAAAATGATAGTCTTTGTTAGTCTATACTTTATACTATTATCTGTATATTATTAAAAATCTAATGATCAAGTTCAGGCATCGGATGATTTTTGTCTTCATAATCTTTAATTAATAAAGCTAAAATTCCGAGTTCATCATCTTCTGGTGTATTGGGTTCTGCGTAAAAGATTTCAATCATTCTTTTAACTGCTTTTACGTGCTCTTCTTCGTTTTCTAAAGAGCCCCATCCTTGTAGCTTTTTATTCATTTCCATTAAATATTTTCATCTAAAATCCATAGTAATTAAAAACAATGTAATCATCAACTAAAATACAAAAATATTCTACTCAAGTCGCCATTCGATATAATGGTTCCTATTCAAAGACAGTAAATTAAAACTTCTTGTAAATTCTCATTTAATAATATATATTCTCATCTATTATTATATTTCACACCTGCCCGCGGACGTCGGAGAAATCAAATTCAGGAAAATCCAATGTTTTGTAGAATTCAGTTCTGGTATCAATGGTTGTGGGTTCGAGAGTTCCTTTTCCTTCAAAAAAATCAATTACTTGTTGTAAATTTTCAACTCCGTAAACATCCAGGCCAGCAACAATTGCTGCTTCTCTTACATTTTGTTTCGGCAGAAAAAATCCTTTGTACCCTTCTTCCTTAGCTTTTATGGCTATAGGTAAAGCTCCGTTTATGGATTGCAAGCCTCCGTCGAGTGAAAGTTCTCCCATGATTACATACTGATCAACTTCGGGCGCTTTTATCTGATCTGATGCTACCAAAATCCCGATTGCAAGTGGTAAATCGTAAGCCGAACCTTCTTTCCGCAAATCGGCAGGTGCCATATTGATGGTTATTTTCTTTCCCGGCAGGGAATATTCATTGTTTTTTAAAGCCGCCGCAATACGATAACTGCTTTCTTTTATGGCATTATCGGGTAATCCAACCAAGTGATAACCAATTCCTTTATCTATATTCACCTCAACGGTAATAGTGGTCGCTTCTACTCCAAAAACAGCACTTCCGTAAACTTTTACTAACATAATTTGTATTCATTAAATGTTTTTAAAACTAATTAAAAATATTTAATATATAGCTTTTTTACTACAAAATTATAATTATTAAAAATCTAATCCAATCTGTTCCTTAACTTCTTCGACAATTTTACTTAAATCCAGACTGTTCTGATGTGACCAAAGTTGACTTTCTATTTGATTATTTTTAATACAATCATGACATTCAAGGGCTTCATGAGTATAACCTTTCCCGAGATTTGGCAAACTAAAAGCTGTTTCCTTATTGTCTTTAAAAACAGAATAACCATCAGCCATAAACCACGGAGAATTAAGTTCGATTCTTCCCAGAGATCCATTAATTGTAGCTTTTGCAGCAAACTCAGAAACTATACCAGCGTATAAAATAGCCTGTGCCGATTCGTATTGTAAAATCATACTGGTTTGCAAATCGACGCCAGAATTATGATAGGCTGCTTTTGCGATAATCTCTTTCGGAATTCCGAGCATTATATAGGAGAGAAATAACGGATAAACGCCAATATCAAAAAGAGCGCCCCCTCCTCTATTTTTATCGGTCATTCTTCCTCCCGCTTCTTCATTTACATAATAAGAAAAATCGGCATTGATGTATTTTACAGCTCCGATTTCTCCGTTCTGAATTTTAGAAAGTGATTCCTGAACCGAAGGAATAAATCTCGTCCAGAAAGCTTCCATAAAAAACCTGTTGTTCTTTTTAGAGGCATCAATCATCCGAACAGCATCTTTATAAGACAGTGCAATTGGTTTTTCACATAAAACATGCTTACCACTTTCTAAAGCTTTTATCGATAATTCAGCATGAGAATCATGAGGCGTTGCGATGTAAACAATATCGACTTCACTATCTGCCAATAGTGCTTCATAAGAATCATAGGCTTTTGCACAGTTATATTTTTGGGCAAATTCGTTTGCTTTATCAACATTTCGGGATGCGACCGCGACAAGTTCGGCATCTTCCAGTAATAATAAATCAGCCGCAAACTGATTTGCAATATTTCCCAGACCTATAATTCCCCATTTTATTCTGTTTGTATTTGTCATAAAATTCTTTAAACACCCAAAATCAAAGGGTAATATAATAATTGTCTAAAATAAGGGAAAAAACATTTTAAAAAAATAAAACAGTATAATTTATATTTCATATTTTTAGCAACAAATCAATAAATAACCTATGAAAAAAGCCTTACTCTTATTCTTTTTTACTGTTTTTTTAACAAAAATGCAGGCACAAATCTATTTCCCAGTTAATGAAAGTGTGCAGAACAAAAACAAAAACTACACTGTTTTTACTAATGCCACAATCTATATTTCACCAACACAAAAAATCGAAAAGGGTACTTTACTTATTCTGGACGGCAAAGTTGTGGCTGTCGGAAATACTGTTTCGATCCCTAAAAATAGTATTACAATTGATCTTGAAGGAAAAACAATCTATCCTTCCTTTATTGATATTTACACTAATTTTGGAATTGAAAAACCTAAAAGAAACCTAAATCCCGACAACGAAAGCAGTCCTTTATATGACACTAAAAGAGTGGGGTATTATTGGAATGAAAGTATACGACCTGAATTAAACGGCTACGAAACTTTCAAATATGACAACGGTAAAGCCGAAGAGTTATTAAAAGCAGGTTTTGGAGTTGTGGGCACTCATATTCCCGATGGAGTTGCCCAGGGAACGGGAGTATTGGTTGCTTTGAATACTACTGAAAAAAACAAACAAATTATAGCGGATAAAATTACTAATCATTTTGCTTTTACAAGAAGTGCCTTGACTAATCAGGCTTATCCAAGCTCTTTAATGGGAATGATGGCCTTGTTACGCCAGATGTACCTGGATTTGGATTGGTATAAAAAAGGAAATTCTGAAACTAAAGATTTATCTTTAGAAGCACTGGCTTCCAACGAAAAACTAGTTCAGATATTCGCCACCGAAGACAAGCTTAACAGCCTGAGAGCCGCAAAAATTGCAAAAGAGTTTGGCATAAATTACGTTTTAAAAGGAAGTGGAAATGAATTCGAAAGAATCGAAGAAATTAAAAATACAAAGGCCAAATTTATCATTCCGATAAGTTTCCCTGAAGCTTATGATGTTTCAAACCCCTATTTATCCAATCAGGTAGAATTGGCAGATATGCGTTTTTGGAATCAGGCTCCTTCAAACCTTAAAGTACTCTCTGACAACGGAATTGTTTTTGCTTTGACAACAGACAAACTCAAAAAGACGGAAGATTTCAAACCTAATTTATTAAAAGCGATTAAATACGGTTTTGATAAAACTAAAGCTTTAGAATCCTTAACAACAATTCCTGCTGCAATTTTAGGAAAAAGCAATGAAATCGGAAGTTTAAAAACCGGAAGTTATGCCAATTTTGTAATTACTTCAGGTGAAATTTTCGATGAAAAAACAATCTTATATGAGAACTGGGTTCAGGGAACTAAGTATGTGATCAACGATATCAAAGCAAAAGATATTCGTGGAAACTATGATTTAACGATCGGAAATGATAGTTATAAATGGAAAATTGAAGGAACAGAAACAGCTCCTAAATCTGAGATAACTACAGTTGCAGATGTAAAAGTAAACAGTACATTCAACCTTTCTAAAAATTGGATTTCTCTTGTACTAAAACCAGGTGACACTATTAAATCCAATTATACCCGCTTAACCGGATTTGTAGAAAAGCCGGAAATTTTATCTGGAAAAGCAGTTCTTTCAAACGGAAATGAATTGATTTGGACAGCCAAAAGGACAAGTCTTTTTACAGCTGTAAAAGATACTGTTAAGGCAGAAAAACCAAACGAAATCCTTCCAACAACATATCCTAACATTGCTTTTGGTGATTCAAAAAAACTAACAGCCCAAACCTTACTTTTCAAAAATGCCACGGTATGGACCAATGAAAAAGAAGGTGTCTTAACGGAAACTGATGTTTTAATTAAAAATGGAAAAATTGCCGCAGTTGGTAAAAATCTTTCAGATGCATCGGCTGTCATTATTGATGCTAAAGGAAAACATATTACAAGCGGTATTATTGATGAACATTCTCACATTGCCATTTCGAGGGGTGTAAACGAAAGTGGACACAACTCAACGGCAGAAGTTACGATTCAGGATGTTGTGAATTCTGAAGACATTAATATCTACAGAGACTTGGCAGGAGGTGTAACTATTTCACAATTATTACACGGATCTGCAAATCCAATTGGTGGTCGCTCGGCTATTGTAAAATGGAAATGGGGTTCTGCTCCTGACGAAATGTTATATAAAGACCAGCCTAAGTTTATCAAATTTGCCCTGGGGGAAAATGTGAAACAATCCAATTGGGGTATTCAAAACCCGACTCGTTTTCCACAGACCAGAATGGGAGTCGAACAGGTTTTTACGGATTATTTTCAACGTGCTAAAGAATATGATGAAAGCTGGAAAACTTTCAATTCTGGTTCTAAAAAAGGAAAAGCTCCAAGAGTTGACCTTGAACTGCAGACTCTAGCCGAAATTATCAATAAAGAAAGATTCATTACCTGCCACTCTTATATTGAATCTGAAATCCTGATGTTGATGAATGTTGCAGAAAAATTCAATTTCAGAGTAAATACGTTTACGCATATTCTTGAAGGCTACAAAGTGGCCGATAAAATGAAAGAACATGGTGTTGGAGCATCAACGTTCTCAGATTGGTGGGCTTATAAATTTGAAGTTAATGATGCAATTCCGTTTAACGGACCAATAATGCACAATGCAGGATTAGTAGTTGCCTATAATTCTGATGATGCAGAAATGTCCCGAAGATTAAACCAGGAAGCTGCAAAAGCTGTAAAATATGGGAATATTTCTGAGGAAGACGCCTGGAAATTTGTCACTCTAAACCCGGCTAAACTTTTACATATTGATGATAAAGTCGGAAGCCTTAAAGTTGGTAAAGATGCTGACGTAGTTTTATGGAGTGACAATCCTTTGTCTATTTATGCTAAAGCTGAAAAAACAATTATTGAGGGTGTTGTTTATTTTGATATTGAAAAAGATGCCGAAAAACAACTTTCTATTGTTAAAGAAAGAAGTATTCTGATTGGGCAAATGCTGCAGGAAAAAAATAAAGGAATGAGTACGCAGAAACCAACCAAAAAAGAGAAAAAAGAATACCATTGCGATACTTTAGAACAAGAATAACAGCACTTTTAGAAAATTTTTAAAGCTAATACAGACAAAATGAAAAATAAACACATCTATATATTGCTGCTATTGTTTTGCGCATCGCTTCAGATAAAAGCACAACAAATACCGGCTCAGAAACAAACAAAATCAGTTTTGATTTTAAACGCTATTGCACATTTAGGCAATGGAACTGTTATTGAAAACAGTGCCATTGGATTTAAAGATGGTAAAATTACTTTAGTAGCAGATGCCTCCACAATCAGGCTTGCAGCTGGTGCCTATGATACAACTATTGATGCCAGCGGTAAACACATTTATCCCGGATTTATCGCACCAAACTCTACTCTCGGTTTGGTTGAAATTGATGCTGTAAAGTCATCCGATGACCAGGAAGAAATCGGAAGTTTTAATCCAAATGTAAGAAGTATTATTGCTTACAATTCAGAATCAAAGGTGGTTGAAACAGTACGCCCAAATGGTGTTTTAATAGCACAGATAACACCGCGCGGGGGCAGAATATCCGGTACATCTTCCGTAGTTCAATTAGACGCATGGAGTTGGAAGGATGCTATTTTAAAAGAAAACGACGGAGTTCACCTTAATTTTCCATCCAATTTCAGAAGATCGGGATCTTGGTTTGAACCGGGAATAGTTGAACCTAATAAAGATTATCCCAAACAAGTTGAAGAGATAAATGCTTTTCTGGCAAATGCCAAAGCTTATAACCAAAGTGCTTCTAAAGAGAGAAACATAATTCTGGAAGCCACAAAAGCTCTTTTTGATGGATCGCAAACCCTTTATATACATGCTGACGAAGAGAAACAGATTACTGACGCCATCCAACTAGCCGTAGACAATCAAATTAAAAAGATTGTTATCGTTGGTGGATTTGAAGCTTATAAAGCAACCGGCCTACTACAAAAATATAATGTTGGCGTATTATTAAGACGCGTCCATGACATGCCTACAAGCGATGATCAGGATGTAAACCTGCCGTATAAAATGGCAAAAATACTTACTGATAAAGGTATAATTGTGGGTCTTGAAAATAGTGGCGACCACGAACGAATGAGTGTAAGAAACCTGCCTTTCCTGGCTGGAACCTGTGCTGCTTTTGGTTTAGACAAAGAGAAAGCTTTACAATTAATAACATCAAATACGGCAAAATTATTAGGAATTGAATCGATCTGCGGAACTTTAGAAACAGGTAAGGATGCAACGTTATTTATTTCTGAAGGTGACGCTTTAGACATGAGAACAAATAAACTGACCTCAGCATTTATTCAGGGAAGAACAATTAATCTTGAAACTTTTCAAACGAAATTGAATCAAAAATTTAAAGCAAAATACAATCAGAAATAATTAACATAATTATAAAAAACAAGGCGTCAATTGAGAAATCAGTTGACGCCTTTTTCATGAAAAAAAATTCAGTTTTTGAAGCAAGTACTTGAAGATTCAGTTGTAATTACTCTTAAATTCAAAATTATTATCTTGATTTTATGTTAACATATAGCTAAAAACTCTCATTTTACGGGTTTGAGATTAGCAAATTGTAAATTTTAAGTCTTTTTTAACAAATACATTCAAAACAGAAGGGGTTAAAATGAAAAATCAACAAAAATTAAGCATTAGACTCTATTTTTTATAGGGGTGTCGAATGATTTTATATTTTTATCAAAAATTTAAAACTAAATAACTATAACTATGCGAAAAATTATTTTAAGTGTGATTCTTATCACTATTTTAGTACTAACCTTTGTCTCGAACTTCATCTTAACAGATAATCCAATACCTGCAGAAGCTGTAAAGTTTGACACAGGAGATACAGCCTGGATGATCGTAGCAACTGCATTTGTATTGCTTATGACTCCGGGATTAGGATTTTTCTACGGTGGTATGGTAGGTAAGAAAAATGTTATCAGTACAATGCTACAAAGTTTTATGGCCATGGTAATTGTTACTATTTTGTGGGTAGTAGTTGCTTTTGGACTAGCATTTGGCCCTACTATTGGTGGAATTATTGGAGATCCAACTTCTAATTTATTCTTTCAGGGTGTCGGAACTAATACCGCATGGAGTCTTGCTCCAACGATCCCTTTTATGTTATTCGCATTATTTCAGGCTAAATTTGCTATCATAACACCAGCTTTAATTACAGGTGCTTTTGCAGAACGCGTACGTTTCTGGGCTTATTTATTATTCATGGTTTTATTTATATTAGTTATATATGCTCCTTTAGCGCACATGACATGGCATCCAGACGGAGTTTTCTTTAAAATGGGAGTATTAGACTTTGCCGGAGGAACAGTTGTACACATGAGTGCTGGTTGGGCTGCATTGGCCGGAGCGATCTTCTTAGGAAAAAGAAAAATCCAAAAAGTTAATCCTGCAAGAATTACCTACGTATTATTGGGTACAGGTTTACTATGGTTCGGATGGTTCGGTTTTAACGCAGGTTCTGCATTAGGAGCAAACGGATTAGCTGTACAGGCTTTAGGAACAACAACTGTTGCTGCTGCTGCTGCTGCAATGGCATGGGTTTTCCTTGACAAAATTTTAGGTCACAAATTATCAGCTCTTGGAGCTTGTATCGGAGCTGTTGTAGGTCTGGTTGCAATTACACCTGCCGCCGGTTATGTTAGCATCCCTCATGCCATTTTTATCGGTATTTTTGCTGCCATTGTAAGTAATCTTGTAGTAAGCAAATTCCCTAAAGGAAAAATTGATGATGCTCTTGACGTTTTTGCCTGTCACGGTGTTGGTGGTATGGTAGGTATGTTGCTGACTGGTGTTTTCGCATCTAAAGCTATCAATCCAGCGGTTGGAGATAATCAAGGTTTGATTTTCGGCACTCCTACATTGTTCATTAACCAATTGATTGCTTTGGTAGTAGTTTCTATCTTTGCTTTCGTAGGTTCATACATCTTATTCTTTGTTGTAAATAAAATTACTCCTCTAAGAGTTACTGAAGAAAAAGAAGAACTAGGTTTAGATATCTCTCAACACGGAGAATACCTATAAGAAATTAAATTTTCAAGCAATTAAATAAAAATAAAAAAGCCCTCTAGTCTAAAACGAGGGCACTGAAAAAGTCCTTTTTTAGGAATGATTGTTAATTAAAAGGAGTAG
>JBDTNT010000223.1:0-5775 GCA_039933615.1 Flavobacterium sp.
TGTTTTTGGCTGAGCCTAAAACCAGAGCACAAGACATGCCTGAAACGCCTCCGCCGATAATTAAAGTGTCAAACATATTATCTCCCGTTCGTTTTTTCTTCTATTTTTTTTGAAATTCTAAAAATCAAAAGAATTAAAACGGCACAAAACGAAGCTGCGATTCCAATAAAGGCTACTGCGCTGTCACCCTGAAAAGGATTCTTAAAGTCTAGCAACGTGATATTAAAAACAATTAAAGCTAATGCTAAAAGCACTAAGATTGAAGTGAAAATTTTCATAAGATTGTTTTTGTTTGTCTAAAAGTAATAAAGTAGAACTCTTTGATTAAATGCCTTTGAGTTGAATTTAGAAATTTTAATGGGGGTAAATTTATAAAATTAAATGTTAGACAAACAAACCTTTAACATTAGCAGCGAATAATTTAACAGCAATTGCTAAAAGTATTACTCCAAATGTCTTGCGAACCACCCCAAGTCCGTTTTCTCCTAATAAAGTTTCGATTTTTTTAGATGATTTCAAAACAGCATAGACTAAGATAATATTCAATACAATAGCAATAATGATATTAATAGTATGAAACTGGGATCTCAAAGAAAGCAAAGTGGTCATAGTTCCTGCTCCGGCAATTAAAGGAAAAGCAAGCGGAACAATCGAAGCAGATCCGGGTTCCTCATCACGATAGATCCTGATTCCTAAAATCATTTCTAAAGCAAGGAAAAATAAAACAAAGGATCCTGCAACAGCAAACGAATGAACGTCAATACCAATAAGATTAAGTAAGCCTTCTCCAACAAATAGAAAAACGATCATAATCATTCCGGCAACTATTGAAGCTTTTTCTGATTCGATGTGACCCACTTTTGCTCTTAGGTTTACAATGATCGGAATAGATCCAACGATATCAATTACTGCAAAAAGGACCATTCCAACAGTGATAATTTCCTTAAAATCAATTTCTAACATACTTTTTTTGTTTACTGGTTAAAGATGTGCAAAGGTAAATAATAAAGTCAGGGCTTTTGTTCTTTATAAATGTAATTGGATGTTTTTGTTATAAAAACATGTTTTTTGGATTAAAAAAGTGATATTTATAACATAATGCAATTTGTTTTGTTGATTTATAGGTATAAGGGGGAGATTGCTTTTGCGTTGCATTTATCGCGCATACATCTGAATAGTTTGACTATCTTTGCACTTTATAAATTCAGTATTTTATTATCATGTTTCAATTAGGGAAAACCATTATTTCAGAAGATATTCTTGAAAAAGAATTTGTGTGCAACTTATCAGCTTGTAAAGGAGCCTGCTGTGTTGACGGAGATGCTGGTGCACCTTTGAGTGAGGCTGAAACTAAAATTATGGAAGAGATTTATCCAAAAGTCAAACCTTTTTTGAGAAAAGAAGGAATTGCGGCTATTGAAGCGCAGGGAACCTGGGTAAATGGAACCGATGGTGATCTTGAAACACCATTAATTGACAATAAAGATTGTGCTTACGTTATTTTTGACGGTAAAACAGCGCTTTGTGGAATTGAACAGGCTTACAATCAGGGAATCGTAGACTGGAAAAAACCAGTTTCGTGTCATCTGTATCCAATCCGTGTAAAAGACTTTACGGAGTTTGCGGCAGTCAATTATGACAAATGGGATATTTGCGATGACGCTTGTTCTTTGGGGAAAGAATTGGAAGTTCCGGTTTATAAATTTGTCAAAGAAGCATTAATTCGCCGCTTTGGTGAAGACTGGTATCTGGAGCTCGAAAAAGTAGCACAAGAACTAAAAAAGTCATAAAAATCCGGTAGCCTTTACCATTGCAGGGAAGTACTTCAAAATTGATCGGAAAAACAAAAAGTAACGCTCAAAAAAAGTTTTAAAAACAATTAAAATTTCTTGCTTTTTAAAATTAAAAGTCTATATTTTATAGGGGCTTAAGGCATTAATGACGATTTTAAACAGCTCATTTACAATAATTTAATTATTGTCTGAAAAATATCCCACTTTTGTTCTTTGTTAAAAACTACGCCCGATTGTGAATAAGTTTGGCTTTTATTTTTGACAACAAATGACAATCTTTGTACTCTACTGAATCAGCAAAAATTCAATACAAAAATTAAACATAAAAGCCATGTCACAAGTCGAGCCAATTTTACAAGAAAACAAGAATCGTTTCGTAATTTTTCCTATCAAACACCATGATATTTGGGATTGGTATAAAAAAATGGAAGCGAGTTTTTGGACTGCAGAAGAAATCGATTTGCATCAGGATTTAAATGACTGGAATAATAAACTTTCAGAGGAAGAACGTTATTTCGTAAAACATATTTTAGCTTTTTTTGCTGCTTCTGACGGAATTGTAAATGAAAACCTTGCAGAGAACTTTGTAAATGAAGTTCAATATGCTGAAGCGAAATTTTTCTATGGTTTTCAAATCATGATGGAAAATATTCATAGCGAAACGTATTCTCTTCTAATTGATACTTATGTAAAAGATGAAACAGAGAAAGCAGAATTGTTTAATGCTTTGGAAGTTTTTCCTGCAATTGCTAAAAAAGCAGAATGGGCTTTAAAGTGGATTGACTCTGATTCGTTTGCTGAAAGACTTATTGCTTTTGCAGCTGTGGAAGGAATATTTTTCTCAGGTGCTTTTTGCTCTATTTTCTGGTTGAAAAAACGTGGACTAATGCCAGGTTTGACATTTTCCAACGAATTAATTTCACGTGATGAAGGTGTACATTGTGACTTTGCAGTGCATTTGCACAATCATCATTTAATAAATAAAGTTCCAAAAGAAAGAATCAAAGAAATTATTGTTGATGCCTTAAATATTGAAAGAGAATTTGTTACAGAATCTCTTCCGGTAAGTTTGATAGGAATGAATGCTGTTTTAATGACTCAGTATCTGGAATTTGTTGCAGACAGATTACTTGTAGAACTGGAATGTGAACGTGTATACGGATCCGCAAACCCATTTGACTTTATGGATATGATATCTTTACAGGGAAAAACCAATTTCTTTGAAAAAAGAGTTTCAGAATATCAAAAAGCCGGAGTAATGAATAGTGGCTCAGGCGGAGATAGTGATTCTCAAAAAATTAGCTTTGATGCAGATTTTTAGCGCATAAGAATATTTAGTGATTGCCCCAAAATCACAAAAAGAATAAATTTTAAAACACAGTATTTTTAGGATTGAATCGGTTCCCCAAATCGAGAATTCAATTATTTTAATTCATTTTCAGTTTGTTTTTCAAATTGGAATCAGGTAACTATTGAGAATCCTGTAATTCTCAAAATAAAAACAATAAAACACACAATGTTTAAGTACTGGAATCCGTTATTCCAGTGTCTTTCATTTTTTCAATAACAATAAAAAAGTAAGCTTATGTATGTAATAAAAAGAGATGGACGCAAAGAGCCGGTAATGTTTGATAAGATTACAGATAGAGTCAAAAAATTGTGTTACGGTTTGAATGAACTTGTAGATCCTGTAAAAGTAGCCATGCGTGTTATTGAAGGATTGTATGATGGTGTTTCTACTTCGGAGTTGGATAATCTTGCTGCTGAAACAGCTGCTTCTATGACTATCGCACACCCTGATTATGCTCAATTAGCCGCTCGTATTGCCATATCTAATTTACATTCTAATACAACAAAATCGTTCTCAGAAACGATGTCGGATATGTATCATTATGTTAACCCAAGAACAGGGAAAGAAGCTCCTTTGTTGGCAGATGATGTTTACGAAGTAATAAAGAACAACTCTCAGGTTCTGGATTCAACTATTATTTATAATCGTGATTTCAACTACGATTATTTCGGATTCAAGACATTAGAGCGTTCTTACTTGTTAAAATTAAACGGTAAGATTGTCGAGAGACCACAACATATGTTAATGCGTGTTTCGATAGGAATTCATAAAGACGATATTGCTTCTGCGATTGAAACGTATGAGTTGATGTCTAAGAAATTCTTTACGCACGCTACGCCAACATTATTTAATGCAGGAACACCAAAACCTCAAATGTCATCTTGTTTCTTGTTAACAATGAAAGATGATAGTATTGATGGGATTTATGATACATTAAAACAAACAGCTAAAATTTCGCAGTCAGCTGGAGGAATCGGTTTGGCAATTCACAATGTAAGAGCTACAGGTTCTTATATCAGCGGAACTAACGGAACTTCCAACGGAATTGTTCCAATGCTTCGTGTATATGATATGACTGCACGTTATGTAGATCAGGGTGGAGGAAAACGTAAAGGAAGTTTTGCGATGTACATCGAACCATGGCATGCTGATATTTTTGATTTCCTTGATTTAAGAAAAAATCACGGTAAGGAAGAAATGAGAACCCGTGATTTATTCCTTGGAATGTGGATTCCGGATTTATTCATGAAAAGAGTTCAGGAAGATTCAACATGGACTTTAATGTGCCCTAATGAATGTCCTGGATTATCAGAAGTTCACAGTGAAGAATTCGATGCTTTGTATTTGCGTTATGAAGCGGAAGGAAAAGGAAGAAAAACAATCAAAGCGAGAGAAATCTGGGAAAAAATCCTGGAATCCCAAGTAGAGACAGGACTTCCGTACATGTTGTATAAAGATGCAGCGAACCGTAAGTCGAATCAAAAGAATTTAGGAACAATTCGTTCTTCCAATTTATGTACAGAAATTATCGAGTACACATCTCCGGATGAAGTTGCGGTTTGTAACCTTGCTTCAATTTCATTACCAATGTTTGTTGAGAATGGAAAATTCGATCACCAAAAATTATATGATGTTACCAAACGTGTAACATTCAATTTAAACAGAGTAATTGACAGAAACTACTATCCGGTAAAAGAAGCTGAAAATTCTAATGTACGTCACAGACCAATTGGTTTGGGGGTTCAAGGTCTGGCCGATGCTTTTATCCTGTTAAGAATGCCTTTTACAAGTGACGAAGCAAAACAACTGAATCACGAAATTTTCGAAACTTTATACTTTGCTGCTGTTACCGCTTCTATGGAATTGGCAAAAGTAGAAGGGCCATATTCTACATTTGAAGGATCTCCGATGTCAAAAGGAGAATTCCAGTACAATATGTGGGGAATGAAAGACGAAGAATTATCAGGCCGTTGGGACTGGGCTTCGTTACGTAAAGAAGTTGTAGAACATGGAGTTCGTAACTCATTATTAGTTGCTCCAATGCCAACAGCGTCGACTTCTCAGATTTTAGGAAACAATGAAGCTTTCGAGCCTTATACTTCTAACATCTACACAAGAAGAACACTTTCAGGAGAATTTATCGTAGTAAACAAACATTTACTTGAGGACCTTGTAAAACTTGGAATCTGGAACGAATCATTGAAACAGGAAATTATGCGTCATAACGGATCTGTTCAAAACATCAACGGAATTCCGGATGATATCAAAGAATTGTACAAAACAGTTTGGGAAATGTCTATGAAAGACATTTTAGATATGTCCCGTCAGAGAGGTTATTTTATTGATCAATCTCAGTCATTAAACTTGTTCATGCAGGATGCCAATTTTTCTAAACTAACTTCTATGCATTTCTATGCATGGCAATCAGGTTTAAAAACAGGAATGTATTACCTAAGAACAAAATCTGCGGTAGATGCAATTAAATTCACATTAAACAACGATAAAAAAGAAGAAGACACATCAGCAACTTTAGTTCCGCAAACAGAACCTATAAACGTTGATGAATATAAAGCAATGTTACTTAAAGCACAAGCGGCAGATCCTGAGGATTGCGAAATGTGTGGAAGTTAA
>JBDTNT010000224.1:0-1775 GCA_039933615.1 Flavobacterium sp.
CAACAGAAGCTGATGCAACTAAGGCAAGACTAAAAATTTTAAATTTATTCATCTTCATAGTAATTAATTTATTCTTTATCTTTTATAATTTCATTTCTAATACTAAGTTTTCTACCTGGAGTCCTAACAGGCAATAATCCTGATTTTAGAACAATACGCTGACCAATGTCTCCCGATATAAATGAGGCCAGTCCCATTCCTAAACCAGTATATCCCTGACAATTGATGACAAACAAATCCCGTGCCAAAGGATATTTCATTTCAGCAAGATCATTTTGAGTTGGGCTGTAATATTTAGTATCGTTTAAACCCTTTACACTCAAAACATTTATTTTTTTAACAACATCAACCATATTGGGTGAAGGCTGTGAAAGCCAATTTACTCCCACTACCCCAATCATGCCATCATTTTCAGACACGAATTTAATAACTTCGTCGTTCGTTTTAAAAGAAAAAACATCTTTTGTTGGAATATCTTTTATTTTAGCCAGTTCTTTCATATAACGAACAGTACTTGAATTAGGATTATCAAACACAAGGCCTTTTATTCTTGGACCCGCTTTTCCTTGTAGAAAATCAATTACGGTTTTCAACGCAATTAATGTATCATTATTGCTTTTGTTTGAAATAAAAGCAATCGCATCTGTTGCAAAAGGCGTTACTCTGGGATTAATCTTACTTTTAGTAAACCTTTCTTTTTCTTCTTTAGTCAAATCTCTTGTTACAACTACCACCTTGGCTTTCTGATTTAACAAATCATTTATAAGCTCCGCTTCTGATTTGGCTTTAATCGAAATTTTTGCATCATAATAGGTTCCTTCAAAAACCGCGACCTGATCCTCAACAATAGGTTTTATTGTTTCGTCGACAGTAATATCCATTGAGCCTTTTAAAATTGTTTCTTTCTCAGATTCATTTTTGCTTTTTTGGTTGCACATAGCAAACAAAAAAACAAAAACAACCAAGCCTACAACTTTACTATATTTTAACATAATTAGTCTGCATTTGAATTAATTAATCTCAAAAAGCGAATGGCCGAATAAACTATCAATAACCCGCCAAAAGCATATCTGTATTTAGGTTCCATGTCTAAAGGAAGTTTCTTCCAAAACATAATCATTAAACCCAGTACAAGATATATTAAAAAAAACAGTATTCCTAAAACAAGAAGAAATCGCTCTTTGAGCGATTTCTTCTGAATATTATTAAGCATATCTTTTAACATTATTCTGCAGATTGAATAGTAATAGGAAGAGAATAAAGTACCCTAACTTTTTTACCATTTTGCTCACCGGGAGTCCATTTCGGACATCTTTTAAGAACACGAATTGCTTCTGCTCCTGTACCGTAACCGATATCCCTTAAAACTTTAATGTCGGTTAATGAACCGTCTTTTTCAACTACAAAAGTAACATATACTTTCCCTTTTAAACCTTCTTCTTCAGGAGTCTTATAATTGTTTCCTACGAATTTGTAGAATTTCTCAATACCTCCGGGGAAATCAGGTTTTACTTCGATACCAGCTGTATTATAAACATTATTATCTTCTTGAATTATCTCCGTTACAGGTCCTTTACCAACTGGTTCATCTACAGTTAAAACTGCGTCCGGATCTCCTTTGATAGTTTCGTTACCTACTTTTTTATCCTTAAGGTCCACAATTTTTGGTGGATCTTCAGTAATTTCATTTGCTTTAGCAACCACAGGTTTCACAAACTTCACCTGATCCACTTTTGGTGGTGGTGGTGGTGGTGGTGGTTGATTTGGCTTAATTT
>JBDTNT010000225.1:0-2805 GCA_039933615.1 Flavobacterium sp.
CTCATTTCCTAGAAAAACCAGCTGGCGACAAAAATAGCAGTAATCACACAAATTACATCAACTAAAAGCATGGTGCCCAGCGCATAGCGGGTATTTTTGATGTTTACTGAACCAAAGTAAACTGCAATAACATAAAAAGTACTTTCGGCACTGCACTGAAAAATACTGCTCAGTCTTCCCGTTAAGGAATCTGCGCCAAAAGTATTCATCGAGTCAATCAAAAATCCTCTGGATCCTGCGGAACTAAAAGGGCGAAGCATTGCTACCGGCAAGGCATCTGTAATTTGTTTATTCACACCCATATTAGAGAAAACAAAGGCAATTCCGTTACTTATAATCTCAAAAAGACCACTGTTTCTAAATAATGAAATGGCAACCAGCATTCCCAAAACGTAAGGGAAAATAGTAACTCCGGTTTTCACTCCGTTATTGGCCCCTACAACAAATGTATCAAAAACAGTGGTGTTGGCTTCTTTGAATTTTTTTTCATGAAGGAAGGAGAAAATCAGTGTAAAAGCTATAATTCCAAATAAGATCAAACCCGAAAGATTAGAGGTGAAATAGTTTTTCCCAATTAAATCCAAATGATTTACATACATCAATAATCCAACAATGGCGGCGATCAGTACCATTAAGGCAATAACCAGGGAAGCGCTTTTGAAATTGATTTTCTGTTTGATCCCAACAATCAGGAAAGCCGCGATTGAACCAATAAACGAAGTAATGATACAAGGCAGCATTACATCGGCAGGATTGCTGGCGTTGGCAGCGGCACGATATCCTATAATTGAAGTGGCGATCAAGGTCAGACCGGAAGCGTGCAGGCACATAAACATAATCTGTGCATCACTCGCTTTGTCTTTTTCGGGGTTTATTTCCTGTAAACTTTCCATGGCTTTTAAACCAAACGGAGTGGCAGCTGAATCTAATCCCAGGAAATTGGCAGCAAAATTTAAGGTCATGTATGAAATAGACGGGTGATTTTTAGGGATGCTCGGGAACACTTTTACAAATACCGGACTCAATGCTTTAGCCAGATTTCCGGAAGCTCCGGAAATGATTAAAAGTTCCATTAATCCACAGAAAAAAGCCAGATAGGCAATAAGCGGAAGGATTAAATCGACCAAAGTGTTTTTACAGGTTGGTAATAATCCATCAGATTTCTGAACACCGCTGAAAATTTTTACGGTTTTGTTTTTATAAACATAAGTCGTATCCGGATTTAGCGTATCACGATTGATAATCATGGTTTGATCCGGCGCTTTTTTAATGCTGTCTTTAATGAAAGCGGGAAGCTGCTCGGCATATTTCTCTGAGACCAGAATAGGGTCGTCTTTTTTACCATTCAGAACATAATCAATAGTATACGTATCGGCAGTAAACAAACTGATTACAATAAACGCAATCGATGAAATAAATATAGCTAACCAAAATCTACTTAATACCATAATTATATTTTTTTGTAAATGTAATTATTTCGGAAGATAATGCACAAAGATTTTGGTACTGAAACGAGAAGTCTTTATGTAAAATCTATTGTTTTTAATGAATTTTCGATTTATTCAATACTGATTTTGGATTCTAAATAGTTTTCAAAAGGTTTAATAGCTTCTAAAATAATGGATTTTTTATCAGGGGTGATGGTCTCAAAAAAGTGTGTTTCTATTTTGGTCTGTTCTTTTTTTGAAACTCGTCTCCACGTTCCGATAACTTTTTCATTCTCGATAATTATCGGCCAGAATATGCCATTATTGGTAAAAGCTTTCACCTGATGTTCTTTGGCGATAGTTATTTCGCGTGTTTTGTATGAGATTAGGATTTCATCAAAAGCTGGAAGAAAATGAACATTTTTTTGGGGACTAAGTTGAGAAGTCAGGCCTTTTTTGAACCAGTATTTTGTGCCGTCAACTTCAATAGATTCCAATTCAGATTCGATCGATAGAACAGCAGGTTTCGAAATTGTAGCCGGAAAACCGGACCACCACGTAAAATCCAGTAGCGTCGCGGGGCCGTGGCTTTCAAAATAACGCTTGGCCAGTTTTGCTAATCCTTCTTCTTTGGTAAGTTTTGTGTTTGGTTTCGGAACTTTTTCTTCAAGTAATGAATACGTTATCTGCCGGCCTTTCATCTTTCCGTTACAAACCAAACCGTCCAGTTCGGCGTTCATCATAATTGTTCCGTTCATGAAATCCTGACCGGGAATTTTTTTAATGTTGAGTTCCCGTATGATTTCATCACGAGTAAGGGAATTATTTCCAGCTAGTATTTTTTCGATTGAAGCATTTATTTTATGTAATTTCTTTTCGTCTAAATCATATTTTTTAGCCGCTGACAATATGATTTTTTTTACTTGCGGTCCTGACAAATCCATCATCCAATGAATGTCGTCGGCAGCCACAAAATGCCAAGTGGGACGTAAAATATGGGTTCTGATGATTTTTCCGCAATTAACAGCTTCTTCAATACTTTTTTCGGTAGCATCACATCGCGAACCGATAGCCCATTTCGCCATCGGATAATCCTGTGCCTGCATGGCGCCTAAATGAGTTACGATTTCTTCCGGTTCGTGGAAGTTGGTTTTCAGGATTTTCTGAGAGGCCATTCTTAAAAGTGCTATTTCAGGATGTGTCATATTTTTTTAAACCATATAAGTTATGTCAGTTCATTGAAGTGCTTTTTGTCCTGAGCTTTTTTAAATTATTGATTTCTCGCAAAGTCACAGAGTCGCAAAGTTTTTATTGCTGACTTAATCTTTGCGTCTTTGCGAGATTATTTTATTTTACCAACAAAGCTCTTTCATCACTA
>JBDTNT010000226.1:0-17025 GCA_039933615.1 Flavobacterium sp.
GAACAAAGCTGGTCTCAGGTGGAACCACAAATGACGAGGGGTATTTATGGAATTGAAGGCATACGTGATAGAATTGGTACAACAATGCCTGTTTTCTGGCTACATGGTGATCAATTAGAATTTTTAAAAAAGACCAAAGATCTTTTATCTACAGAAGTAATTTCTGAAACCTATAAATATCCTTCCGTAAATGTAGTAGGTAAAATTGAAGGAACAGATGCTAAATTAAAAAATGAATATGTTCTCTTTAGCGGACATCAGGACCATGATGGTGTAAGGCAAAAATATGGCAAGGATTCTATTTATAACGGAGCAGATGATAATGCCAGTACTTGTGTAGCGATGTTAGCCATTGCAAGAGCGTACAAAAAACAACCCGGAAAGAGAACTTCTCTTTTTGTTTTTCATGGTTCAGAAGAACGCGGTTTGTTAGGTTCAAGATGGTATGCAGAACATCCAACGGTGCCCCAAAAAGATATTATTGCTGTTTTAAATGGTGATATGATTGGCAGGAATGACGTAAATAAAGCCGCTTTATTAGGTTCAAGCTCTCCTCATGAAAACTCTTCTGACTTGGCTAATATTGCTAAAAAAGCGAATGATGAAGGTCCAAAATTCGATTTAGATAAACTTTGGGACAGACCGGAACACCCGGAATATTTTTACTTTCGTTCTGATCATCTGCCTTACGCACGCAAAGGAATTCCATCTGTATTTTTCACCAGTGTACTTCATAGCCAATATCATACACCAATGGATGAGGCGGAAAATATCGATTACATTAAATTACATAAAATGACAGAATGGATCTATCGCACAGGATGGATTTTGTCTAATGATGCAACTCGACCTAAGACTTTACCGGATGTAAAATTAGAACGATAAAATTGCTGTGAAATAAAAAAGGCTGTCTAATTTTAGACAGCCTTTTTTTGTATTTAAGATTTGAATTACAATCCAAATGCAGTTTTTACCTGGTCAACAAAATCAAGTTTTTCCCATGTGAATAACTCAACTGTAACTGTTTTTTCATTTCCTCCCGGAGCAGAAAAAGTTTTAGTAACAACTTCCGGTTTACGTCCCATATGTCCGTAAGCAGCAGTTTCGCTGTAAATAGGGTTTCTTAATTTTAAACGTTGCTCAATAAAGTAAGGACGCATATCAAAGATAGCTTCTACTTTTTTAGCGATTTCACCGTTAGTTAAGTTTACTTTAGAAGTTCCGTAAGTATCAATAAAGATTCCCATTGGCTGAGCAACTCCAATTGCATAAGAAACTTGTACTAAGATTTCGTCAGCAACACCTGCAGCAACTAAGTTTTTAGCGATATGACGTGTAGCATAAGCAGCACTTCTGTCTACTTTACTTGGATCCTTTCCAGAGAAAGCACCACCACCGTGAGCTCCTTTTCCACCGTAAGTATCAACGATGATTTTTCTTCCTGTCAAACCAGTATCTCCGTGAGGTCCTCCGATAACGAATTTTCCTGTTGGATTAATGTGGTATTGAATTTTATCATTGAATAAATGAGCGTGAGCCGGGTTTTTAGCAATGATTCTTGGAATTAAAATCTCAATAATGTCTTTTTTGATTTTAGCCAGCATTGTAGCCTCTTCTTCAAAATCATCATGTTGGGTAGAAATTACAATCGCATCAATACGAGTTGGTTTGTTGTCATCACTGTATTCTAAAGTAACCTGTGATTTTGCATCAGGGCGTAAATACGTGATTTCTTTATTTTCGCGTCTTAAGATCGCTAATTCCTGTAATAGTTTATGAGATAAATCAAGTGCCAATGGCATATAATTCTCTGTTTCGTTAGTTGCATAACCAAACATCATTCCCTGATCTCCGGCACCTTGCTCTTCTGGCTTAGCTCTGTCAACACCCTGATTGATATCTGCAGATTGTTCGTGAATTGCTGAAAGAATTCCACAAGAATTCGCTTCAAACATATATTCACTTTTAGTGTAACCGATTTTACGGATTACATCACGAGCAATTTGTTGAACATCAAGATAGGTATTTGATTTTACCTCACCAGCCAAAATTACCTGACCCGTTGTAACTAAAGTTTCACATGCTACTTTTGAATTAGCATCAAATGCCAAAAAGTTGTCAATTAATGCATCCGAAATTTGATCTGCAACTTTGTCTGGATGCCCTTCACTAACAGATTCTGACGTAAATAAATAAGCCATAATAATTTATTAAATTAAAATTAAGTGAGGAAAAAAATTGCTTAAAAAGGGCTAAAGGAGATAGTCTGCTTTAGCATTTTTTAATGCCGAAATTTATCTTTCAGCATTCATAACGAACCATTTCATTATGAAGAGGTTGCAATCAGTTCAAATTTTTCCTCTGTATTCGGGTGCAAAGGTATGAAACCATTTTGATTTGCAAATTAAACTTCACTTTTTTTTGTTTTTTAAAGTAGAAATTTAACATAACATAGTAATTTGATAGGGTAATGGAAATTATTTTACTTTTTGTTTGGTAGTTTCAGAAAAAGTTCTCAAATTTGCCAAACAAAAGAATAAAGAAATGAATTTAAATAGTAAAAATATGTGTTGTATGATGCCGGTAATTGCCGCAGAGTCTGCTATTGTTTAGTATTTAAATCTAAAAAAATAACAATAAAGCCTCTGTATCTGCAGAGGCTTTTTTTTGCTCTTTATAGAAAAGGGAATAAGACAATGAAAATAAATTTATCCTGAAAACGGAAATTAAAAATAGAATCTAGTAAAATGAATAATTCAATAGCAGATAAAATGATGATATGTTGTATGATGCGCAAATGCGCCCCTACCTGCTGTTGCCGAAAGTAAAAGATAAAATCTTTGTTATAGTTAAAACTATAAACCCTTTTGGTAAGCCAGCCAAAAGGGTTTTTTATTTCAATACTTTATAAAATTATAATCATGAAAACAACAGATAAAAATTCGAAAACAATAGAATGGTTGTCAGATAATGAATTCAACTCAATAGAAGATATCCAGACAAAAACAGTTTCAGAAGACGAAGAGTTAAATCTGACAGGCCATAAATCATTACTGTTTCAAATGTATGAGCTGGAAGAAGAAGATATTTTCATTTAAATAAAAACATAATAATAAGAATTCAACATACTATTTAATAATATAAAAAAATAAGAAATCATGAGCACACAAAAATTTGCAACAAACGCATTACACGCAGGGCACGATGTTACTAAAAACGGAGGAACAAGAGCAGTGCCTATTTATCAGACATCATCGTATGTTTTCAATAACTCGGATCATGCAGCCAATCTGTTTGGTCTTGCCGAAGCCGGATTTATCTACACCCGGTTAAACAATCCGACAAATGATATTCTAGAACAACGACTGGCAGCTCTAGAAGGCGGAATTGCAGCAGTTGTTACCGCCTCAGGTGCATCGGCAATTTCAACAACTTTCCTGACATTGCTAAAAGCGGGAGACCATATTGTGGCATCCAATAGTTTATATGGCGGTACTTATAATTTATTAAAAGTGACTTTGCCGAGATTTGGGATCACAACGACATTTGTAGACCCTTCTGAGGCAAAAAACTTCACCAAAGCAGCAAAAGAGAATACCAGAGCCTTCTTCGTAGAATCGTTGGGGAATCCAAAATTAGATGTATTGGATCTGAAAGCGATTTCGGCAGAAGCCAAAGCCTTCAAAGTTCCGTTTATTGTAGACAATACAGTTGCAACTCCTTATTTATTGAAGCCAATCGAATACGGAGCCGATATTGTAATTCATTCTCTGACCAAATATATTTCCGGAAACGGAACTTCATTAGGAGGCGCGATTATCGATGCGGGAAATTTTGACTGGGCGAACGGAAAGTTTCCTGAATTTACAGAACCCTCTGCAGGATATCATGGTTTGGTTTACCACGAAGCTTTAGGAAATGCCGCTTTTATTGCAAAAGCAAGAATTGAAGGCTTGCGTGATTTTGGTTCAGCGTTGAGTCCTTTTAATGCCTTTCAGATTATTCAGGGATTGGAGACTTTGCCAATCAGAATTAAGAAACACAGCGAAAATGCCCTGGCTTTAGCCGAATGGTTAGAGAAACAGGAAGAGGTTGTCTGGGTAAATTATCCTGGTTTGAAATCGAATAAATACTTTGATCTGGCCAAACAATATCTGCCTGAAGGACAAAGCGGAATTATCACTTTCGGATTAAAAGGAGGTTTTGATGCCGCTAAAAAAGTGGTTGACGAAACTAAATTATTCTCTCTTTTGGCGAATATCGGTGATACAAAATCATTGATTATTCATCCGGCAAGCACAACACATCAGCAATTGACAGATGCGGAACAATTAGAAACCGGAGTTTCTAAAGATTTGGTTCGTCTTTCTGTAGGGATCGAAGATATCGAGGATTTAGTTGCTGATTTACAAACCGTTTTCGCAAGCGTTACGCAATCGCAATACAGTATTAAAAATTAGGTTTTTTTGTTTTTTGTTTGAAAAATTGCCTTTAGCAATGTGAGTTTTGCTAGAGGTGATTTTTTATTATTAAAACCTGAAGGAGATTTAAACCATATAGATAATTTAAGCTTTTATAGTAGAGTACTTTAACTTATATACGGTTCAAAAATACATCGATTATCAAATAAATGTTTTTAAAGGTTATTTTAAAAATTAAAAATTATGTCAAAGCTTAAAATAAATATTATCCTTTTTGGAATTGGTAATATCGGAAGCACTTTAATCAATCAGATTATCGAAAGTCAGGAATTTTTTCTGCAGAACAAAAATATTGATTTTCATTTTCCGATTATCACCAATTCTACAGTTGCTTTTTTCGAGAAAGAAGGCGTGGGATATGCCTGGGAAACCAATTTTGTTGAACTGGCAGTACCTTTTAAAGTCGAGGACATTGTTGCATTTGCCAAAGAAAACGAGTTCGAAAATTTAATTGCCGTTGATGCTACAGCGAGTGATGAACTGATAAGTCATTATAATACGTTAATCCAAAACGGATTTAATATTGTTGCCGTAAACAAAAAAGCCAATACATTGCCAATCGAACTTTATAAAGAAATAAGAGAGAATCTTAAAAAGTACGATAAAGAGTTTTTGTATGAAACGTCGGTTGATACCGGATTTCCGGTTTTGCAGACGCTGAGGGATTTGTATTATTCGGGAGAAAAAATCACTAAAATCAGGGGCGTTTTTTCAGACAACCTAAGTTATGTTTTTAATCGGTTTTCGTCGGATGAAACTGCTTTTTCCTCTGTTTTAAAAAATGCCAGTCTTTTAGGGCTAATGCGTTTTACTTTCAAGGAAGATTTATCCGGAAATGATACGGCGAGGAAACTCCTGATCCTAACAAGAGAGATTGGGAAGGATTTTGAGCTTTCAGATATAAAAATCAATTCATTAATAAAAGAAGAACATCTGGAGAAAAACGGTACACTTAATAAGGATGCGCTTGACAGATCCTTCAAGATTGCAAAAATAACCCAGGCCGATGATCATGTGCTCAGATATGTAGGGGAATTTGATGTTCAAAAAAATACACTCGAAGTCAAATTGGTTTCAGAACCCTTGACATCTGCAATAGGACAATTGAAAGGATCTGATACGATTTTCGAAATTTACACGCAGTCTTACTCAGATGTTCCCATTGTAATCAAAAGTGCTTCAGCTTGTAAGCAGGCAATCTCCCGCGGAATCATAACAGATATTTTGAAAGTAGCGGAAAAGATTAAAAATAAAGAAGCAGTTTGGCTGTAAAACCTTCTTAATGAGAGGGAAAGTGAAAAAATGTTCTTTGATAAACTGATTTGTAAAGATAAATTAGAAAGAAAAAGTATTTAATTGTAAGTTTTAACTTATTTATACTGAAATTAACTTTTTGTAAGATGTTTTTTAACGTTAAAAGTATGTTTTTTAACGTTTTTTGTAATTAAATTCTTCATTTTTATTTGTGTAATTGAAATAATCTTTGCATATTTGTTAAACCCAAAAGCTACTAAATCAAAATGAATTTAAATGTCTACAAAATGTTTTGTGCCATTTCGGTTAGAACCGTGGGGTTGCCTATTGCTTAAAATTGTAAAACAATAAAATATAGCAAAGCCTCCCAAAATTTTTGAGAGGCTTTTTAAATTTATAAAAATGCAGAAATTTTTTAAAATAATAAATAATTCACAGATGAATAAGTCCCTACAGATGAACAAGATGTTTAACGTCGCACGTATTTGTGTACACGTCTGTTGATACTAAAAGTATATAAGTTTTTAAAAACTTAAACCCTTTTGGTATTTTGATCCAAAAGGGTTTTTTTATTCCTTTTGGTCCGGGTAACAATAAAATAAACAAATAATAAAGATAAAAATACGATAACTTACTTAAACTTAAATAGCATGAGCACATTAAACTACCTGACAAAGAAATTTTCTACCTTGAAAAACCTGAGAGCAAAAAGAAACAATCCGCCGCCAACGGTAAACGAATTGATCCATCCGAGCTTCGGAATCACGGAAACAGATAAAAACGCAGAAAAAAAAGTGCCAAATTCATTATTGTTTTTGATGTATTCTAAAGAAAATGAAACACTTTTTATCTAAAGCGAAAAGTATTATAAGATAAGGGGAATCCTGCTTAATTTTACTGGGCATAATGTTCGGTAATTTTTTGCGTACAATAGTTTTAAGTTGAATTATATTCAGGAAATTGAAGAATCAATTCATATAAATTTGCTTGTTTAAGAAAATAGTAGTTAATTTGCACCGTTAAGTTCAAACACGTATTGAAATGTTATAAAGAAAGGATGAGGGATTAGACCCGATGAATCCTTAGCAACCCTTCGTTAATTCGAAGAAGGTGCTGCATTCTACCACGCCCAAACGTGGAAAGATAACAACAAGAATTTGTCTGGTTACGTCCAGACTTTCTTTCTAATATTTCCTCATACAAATCAAATAATACAACAGATTTGAAATTGGAAAATATATCAAACCCTATAAGCATTCAGAATTTCACCACAGAAAATGGTGCAGTTTATCATTCGTTACCGTTAAGTTTTACTATTTCCGGGCTGCCGCTACATAGCGCCCCAATAGTTTTGGTCAATCATGCCTTGACAGGAAATGCCGAGGTTACCGGTGAAAATGGATGGTGGAATGACTTAATTGGACCAGATAAAACTATAGATACCGGTTTTTATACTGTTTTATCGTTTAATGTTCCGGGTAACGGGACCGATTCTTTTATAATTGAGAATTATCAGGATTTTACGACCAGGGATATTGCCAGGATTTTTATAAAAGGACTTCAGGTTTTAGAAATAGAACAGCTTCACACTATTATCGGAGGATCTGTAGGAGGAGGAATTGCCTGGGAAATGCTGGCACTCAAACCTGATATTACAGAAAACCTAATCCCCATTGCGACAGATTGGAAATCAACCGACTGGATGATAGCAAATTGTTATTTGCAGGAACAAATCCTGAACAATTCATCAAGACCAATAGAAGATGCCCGAATTCATGCCATGTTGTGTTACAGATCTCCGGAATCATTCAAAGAAAAATTTCAGCGTACTGTCAACCCTGATCTTTCCATTTTTAATATAGAAAGCTGGCTGGCGCATCACGGGAAAAAATTACAAAAGAGATATCAGTTAGCGTCCTACAAATTGATGAACCAATTGCTAAAAACCATAGATATTACCAGAAACAGTGGCGATTTTGAAACGTTGTTGTCTAAAACAACTGCAGTGATTCATATCATCGGAATCAATTCAGATTTGTTTTTTACGGCAAAAGAAAATCGCGAAACTTATCAGGATTTAAAAAAGTTCAAAGACAATGTTTTTTACAACGAAATAGATTCGGTACACGGACATGACGCTTTTTTAATCGAGTACAAACAATTAGACCATTTACTTGCCGATATTTTTAAGGCAGAAATAATAAAAAAATAAAATGAAAGTATTAAAATTTGGAGGTAGATCGTTATCAAACGGAGAAGGGCTTAATAAAGTTGTTTCCATCATTACAGATAAAATAAATCAGGGTGAAAAAATTGCCGTTGTAGTTTCTGCCCGCGGAAATGCTACTGATGAATTAGAAGATATTTTAAGAATTGCCGCCAAAAACGGAAATTACAAACCGTTATTAGAAAGCTTCAAAGAATATCAGATTTCAGATTATCCACAAGTTGATTTGTCTGAAGAATTCAATGTTTTGGACAAACTTTTTGAAGGGGTAAGCTTAATTGGCGATTACAGCAGTAAAATTAAAGACCAGATTTTATCAAAAGGCGAATTGCTTTCAGCTAAATTACTGACTGCGATTTTAATTGAAAAAGGAATTCCTGCCAACTTTGTAGACACCAGGGAATTGCTGAAAACCGATTCGAAGTTTGGTGATGCACAGCCTTTGGAACAACTTTCGAAGAAAAATGTTGTCAATTATTTTAAGGAACACAACGGTTCAACAGTGAATGTTGTAACTGGTTTTATCGGTTCAAATAACAACAACGACACCACCACTTTAGGAAGAAACGGAAGTAACTATACCGCCTCCTTATTGGCAAATTATTTAAACGCTGAAGAACTTCAGAACTTCACTCACGTTGATGGAATTTATACTGCGAATCCGGATTTGGTTGCTGATGCTAAAAAAATTGAATTTTTATCTTTTAACGAAGCGAATGAATTAGCCAATTTTGGAGCAACAATCCTGCATGCCAAAACGATTATTCCTTTGTTGGAAAAAAGTATTCCGCTTCGTATTTTAAATACATTCAACCATGAAAACCAGGGAACTTTAATCACATTAGATTCTGCAAAAGAAGGAATAAAAACACTTTCAGTATTAGAGAATTTATCTTTGGTAAATCTGGAAGGCCGCGGATTATTAGGTAAATCTGGAGTTGATGCCCGTATTTTTAAAGTAATGGGTGACCACAATATTAGTGTAAGTATTATTTCCCAAGGTTCTTCTGAGCGCGGGATTGGTCTTGTAGTGGCAACTGATAAAGCAACAACTGCAATGATTGAATTAGAAAAAGAGTTCGAAAATGACTTTTATTCTAAAGATGTAAACCAGATTACCGTTACCGATAATGTTTCGGTTATTTCGATAATTGGTCAGGATCTGAGCACTTTTCATAAACCATATACCGCTTTAATTAAAAATAAAATTGTTCCGATTTTGTTCAATAATACTGTTACCGGTAAAAACGTAAGTCTGGTAGTGAAAAAATCAGAATTGCATAAGGCCTTAAACGTAATTCACGGAGAGATTTTTGGAGTTTCCAAAAAAATAAATATTGCCATTTTTGGCCACGGATTGGTTGGCGGGACTTTAATTAACCAGATTTTAGAATCGACTGCAGCTATTGAAAAACGTAAGGACATTAAACTAAATGTTTTTGCGATTGCGAATTCTAAAAAACTGATTTTAAATAAAAAAGGAGTTACTTCAGATTGGAAGAATGAAATTCAGAACAATGGTGTTGAATATACCATCAACGATGTTATCGCCTATGCGAATGAGCACCATTTAGAAAATTTGATTGCCATTGATAATACGGCAAGCGCGACTTTCGTAGAAAATTATATTTCGTTAATTGAAAGCAGTTTCGATTTAATCTCATCCAATAAAGTAGCGAATACACTAAGTTATGGTTTTTATAAGGAATTGAGAAAATCACTGGCGGACAATCAGAAAAATTATTTGTATGAAACCAACGTTGGCGCAGGATTGCCATTAATTGATACCATAAAATTATTACATCTTTCCGGTGAAAATATTACCAAAATAAAAGGGGTTTTCTCTGGAACGTTGAGTTATTTATTCAATAATTTCTCTGCAAAAGAAGCTCCGTTTAGCGAAATTTTGCAGGAAGCAATCGATAACGGTTACACTGAACCAGATCCGCGTGAGGATTTATGCGGAAATGACGTGGGAAGAAAATTATTGATTTTGGCGAGAGAACTGGATTTGCAAAATGAGTTTGAAGAAATTTCAATTCAGAACCTAATTCCGGAACATCTGCGCGATGGAAATGTTTCTGATTTCCTGACGAAATTAAAAGAATTTGATCCGATTTATGAAAAGATAAAAGCAGATCAAGAGCCAAATCACGTTTTGAGATATATAGGAGAATTGTCTGGAGATTTACAAAACGACAAAGGGATTTTGGAAGTGAAATTAGTTTCAGTTCCTTCAGATACTGCTTTAGGCGGATTGAAGGGTTCGGATTCTTTCTTCGAAATTTATACAGAATCTTATGGAGACAGACCAATCGTAATTCAGGGTGCCGGCGCAGGCTCTGCAGTTACGGCGAGAGGCGTTTTTGGAGATATTTTGAGATTGTCGGATAAAGAGTAAGGAATTTTAGATTGCTGATTTTAGATTCTATCGCAAACTTGTCATTTCGAGGAATGAGAAATTGCACCCGAATCTCCGCGAAGTAAAGTCACAATTTTTGTCGACAATCTAGTGCGATTTCTCCTCTGTCGAAATGACAAGCAGAACAAAGTAATTATAAAAAAAGGAAAACATGATACCATTAAACGAACTTGTGATTTTTATTCTGGCAGCTTTACTACTTGTGATTACGCCAGGTCCGAATATGATGTATTTGATTTCACGCTCGATTACGCAAGGTAAAAAGGCAGGAATAATATCGCTTGCCGGAATCGTTTTTGGTTTTTTCTTTCATATAATTCTGGTTTCTTTTGGAATTACAGCAATACTTTTTGCCGTTCCAATGGCTTACAATGTTCTTAAGATTTCAGGAGTTCTCTATCTTTTGTATTTGGCTTTTCAGGCGGTACGACCAAATGGAAAAAATCTTTTTCAACCGAATGAAAATTTAGCAATAGATAAACCAAAAAAGTTATTTAGTATCGGATTTTTAACGAGTGTTTTAAATCCCAAAATAGCCGTATTTTATTTATCCTTTTTTCCGCAATTCATAAAACCGGAATACGGATCGATTATGACACAAAGCTTAGAACTTGGTATAACACAGGTTTTGGTAAGTTTTACAGTTAATTTTACAATTGTGTTAACTGCATCAAAAATCGCATCTTTTTTTGCACAAAATCCAGTATGGTTAAAAGTTCAAAAATGGTTTATGGCAGGAGTTTTAACTTCTATGGCAATTAAAATGGCCTTTGCCAAAGCAAAATAATTAGATTAAAAACAAACACACAACAAAAATAAAAAAAATGAAAGTAACCTTAAACAGAGTAAATGACGCATTTCATTTTAAATTAAAAAATGAACGCGGTCATGTAATCGATGTAGACAGCAGAGCCGAATTTGGCGGAAGCGATTTAGGCGCAAGTCCGATGGAGCTTGTTTTAATGGGCGTTGCAGGCTGCAGTGCCATCGATATGATTTCGATTTTAAAGAAGCAGCGTCAGGAAATAACTTCTTTTAATGCTGAGGTAGAAGGGCTTCGTGTTCAGATTGGCGAAGCAAAACCTTTTAAGGAAATCAATGTGGTTTTCTATTTAGAAGGAGATATCAACCCGGAAAAGGCATATCGTGCGGCACAACTTTCTTTCGAGAAATATTGTTCAGTAGCCAAAACGGTTGAACCAACAGCTACAATTAAATACAAAGTTGTCCTGAACGACAAAGAATTAGAGAATTAGTCAATTAAGGAATTAGAAAATTCTTTGACTTGTTATTAAATAATGAAAGACTATTTAAAAGATATATTTTAAAATCTTTGGTGCAACTCGGTGTTTGCCTTGTGCAATTCTGTGAAATAGTCATCCCAAAAAAAAGAAAATGAACGAACAAGAATTTGGTTTTGAAACTCAGGCCATAAGAACACAATTAGAAAGATCTCAGTATTTAGAGCATTCTGTGCCATTATACTTATCATCAAGCTTTGTATTTGAAGATGCAGAAGATATGAGGGCTTCCTTTACAGAAGAAAAAGAAAGAAATATTTACAGTCGTTTTAGCAACCCAAATACAACTGAATTTGTAGATAAAATCTGCAAGATGGAAGGTGCTGAAGCCGGATATGCATTTGCAACAGGGATGGCAGCAGTTTATTCAACTTTTGCGGCTTTGTTAAATGCGGGGGATCATATTGTATCAGCAAGCAGTGTTTTTGGTTCGACTCATGCATTGTTTATGACGTACTTCCCAAAATGGAATATCGAAACTTCGTATTTTGAGATCAATAAACCGGAAACTATTGAAAATTTTATTAAACCTAATACGAAAATATTATACGCAGAGTCACCTACCAATCCAGGTGTAGATATAATTGATCTGCAATTGTTGGGAGATATTGCTAAAAAGCACAATCTGATTTTAATTATCGATAACTGTTTTGCAACGCCATACCTCCAACAGCCAATTAAGTTTGGGGCGCATTTAGTAGTGCACTCAGCAACAAAATTAATTGACGGCCAGGGTCGTGTTTTAGGCGGAGTGACAGTAGGAAGCGAAGATTTAATCAGACAGATTTATTTATTTTCAAGAAATACAGGCCCGGCTTTATCTCCGTTTAACGCCTGGATTTTATCAAAAAGTTTAGAAACGCTTGCGATTCGTGTAGAAAAACACTGCGAAAATGCATTAAAAGTAGCTGAGTTTTTGGAAGCTCATCCGAATGTAAATAGTGTGAAATACCCATTTTTGAAATCACATCCACAATATGAAATCGCCAAAAAACAAATGCTTTTAGGAGGAAATATTATTGCGTTTGAAATCAAAGGGGGAATAGAAGCGGGAAGGAAATTTTTAGATAAAATAAAACTCTGCTCCCTTTCTGCCAATATTGGTGATACCAGATCAATTGTCACGCATCCGGCTTCAACAACACATAGTAAGTTGTCTGAAGAAGATCAGTTGGCAGTTGGGATAACACAAGGTTTAGTGCGTGTTTCTGTAGGTTTAGAAACTGTAAAAGATGTAATTGCCGATTTAGAGCAGGCACTTTCTTAGGGATTTTTTCTCAATAATATATTCGAATAACGATTTTTGACGGTACATTAAATACAGTTAAAAATCGTTATTTGTTTTAGTAATTGTTTGGGTAAAAAGTATATTTTTGTTTAAACCAAAAATAGTAACAACCATAAAACAAATCAATTACACATGAGCAACTCTACTTATATTCTTGACGATGCATTATTAGTTTCAGGCGGTCAACGTTTTCTTAATTACATTTTAGATAATATCTTTATTCTGCTGACAATATTTATCTTGGGTATTTTTACTGCTTTTTTTTCAAGCCTTTTTGATTTATACGGGCTGGCAAGCTGGCAGGGTAATATTGGTGATTTAGAAGGAAGATTAATTTTTATTTTTATTACCATAGTGTATTACACGTTTACCGAAGGTTTGTTTGGAAGATCGCTGGGTAAACTTATTACTGGAACAATTGTGGTTGATGAAAATGGAGAAAAACCAGATTTTGGAACTATTCTTAAAAGAACTTTATGTAGAATAATCCCTTTCGATGGACTTTCTTTTTTAGGATCTGGAAGAGGCTGGCATGACTCTATGTCTGACACTTATGTGGTTAACAAAAAAGCATTAGAAGAAGAGGTCAGATTGTTTCATGAACTAAAGTTAATAGGTGTTGACGAAATAAATGATTAAACTATATCAATTTAGTAGAACTTCGTTATCGAATCTGTTATTATTCTCGTTCAAAAAACCTATTTTTGTTGTAGAAAAACATGCAGTCTGTTTGTTTTAGAAAGAAATCTAAAATCTACATTCTACAATCTAAAATTATATATAAGTGCTTTCAAAGAAAACAAAATACGGAATCAAAGCTTTGACATTTTTGGCAAGACGCGAGAATAACGAACCTGTACAAATTGCTGAAATTGCAAAAAGCGAACATATTTCGATTAAATTCTTAGAAAGTATTTTGTTGTTGCTTAGAAATTCCGGTTTTCTTGGTGCTAAAAAAGGAAAAGGCGGCGGTTATTATTTAATCAAAGATCCGAAAGATATCAGTATGGCCAAAGTATACCGTATTCTTGAAGGTCCGATTGCATTACTTCCTTGTGCAAGTCACAATTTTTATGAAAAATGCGATGATTGCGATGATGAAACTACTTGTGCAGCGCGTCGCTTAATGACCGAAGTTAGAGATAATACACTTAAAATATTAGAAAGTAATTCGCTTGCCGATATTGCTTTCTAAAAGATTTTTTTAACCATATAAGTTATGTAAGTTCATTTAAGCTAAAACTTATATTAGCTTACATAACTTATATGGTTTAATTTATAAATAACTTCTTTCTATTATTTTTTAGGAAAATGAAATAGTAAAAGGTTTAAAAAACTAATTTGTAGCCTACCATAAACAGCATTACTGCGATGGCATTTCTAAGGAATGCATCAGGAACTTTTCCGCTTAGCATACTTCCGATGTAAATTCCGGGAAGAGATCCCAATAGCAATTGTCCCAATAAAGCTAAATCCAGATTTCCCATTGAGGCATGTCCTATTCCGGCAACAAGGGTTAAAGGAACAGCATGTGCAATTTCAGTTCCTACTAATTTCGGCGTTGGTAAAAGCGGGTACAGGAAAAATAAAGTCACCGTTCCTAATGCACCGGCACCGATAGAAGTGAGTGTTACGGTAGCTCCCAATAATACGCCAATAGCAACAGTCAGTACATTTTGAGTAGTGCTCTCCTTGTGAAACCTGTCGCCCGCATGTTTTTTAGAAAACTTCATGATTTTATTTTTAAACAAAATTGCCACAGAAGTAAAAAGCAATGCCCAGCCTAAACTGTATTTTATTAGAGCGTTTAAGGTTGTAATATCGGTTTTGATGCTTTCTAATATCCATAAAGTTAGCAAAGCTGCGGGTACGCTTCCCAGCGAAAGCCAGCCTGTAATCTTCCAATTGATATTGCTTTTTTTATTATGAACATACACACCTCCCATTTTTGTAAAAGCGGCATATAATAAATCTGTACCAACAGCGGTAGTAGGAGGAATGCCAAACCATAATAAAATTGGAGTCATTAAGGAGCCTCCGCCAACACCAGTCATTCCAACAATAAAACCAACGAATAAACCTGCAATGACAAGCCCTATTTGAAAATCCATAAATAAAAAATTTTGTCAAAAATAAGAACTAATTCACTATAATCCTATCGATTTGGTAGACTTTTATAAAAGATATTTTTTTAAATCTATTGTAAATATATGGTTTTCAGTTTTTTAATGATTTGATTAGCAGATTTATATAACAAATTGTAAGTTTTATTTTAAATGTTTGGAATTCAGTAGTTTTTTGAAGTAAAAAAGCGAAATATTATTTTGTTATTTATAAATATATATTACTTTTGCATAGTAATCTACTAAGCCGATAGGGTAATGGATTTAAAATGAAAGGTTTTTAGGAAAGTATGGAAAAAGTGTTAGAAGTAAATGCGGTTGAAGTAAAGACAGGAATTCCTTTAAAAGAAAGATTATGGGTTGTAATTCCGATTGTATTATTAGTTGGTTTACTGATAACATTAGGTTTTAATCATTACTCAGAATTTTCATGGAATGGATTTGTAGAAGGATTTAATCAGGAACTTTTGGTTTTCTTTTTAATTGGTGTTTTTGCACAATTAGTAGACGGAACTTTAGGGATGGGTTACGGAGCAACTTCAACTTCTTTTTTATTAGCATACGGAGTACCGCCTGTAATTAGTAGTACAGGAGTTCACGTTGCAGAGATGTTTACAACAGGAGCGTCAGCGATTTCGCACCACCGTTTTGGAAACATCAATAAAAAACTGGTAAAGAATTTATTGATTCCAGGTGTTTTGGGTTCTATTACAGGAGCTTATTTATTGTCAGATGTAATTAATGGTGATGTTATAAAGCCATTTATTGCGGTTTACATGATTGTATTGGCGGTAATCATTATTAGAAAAGCATTATTAAAAAATATCATAAAAAAGAAAACTAAGAAATTAGGTTTCTTGGCCGCTTTTGGAGGTTTTATGGATGCTGTAGGAGGCGGAGGCTGGGGGCCAATTGTGACTTCAACTTTACTAGGAAGAGGAAGAAACCCAAGATATACCATCGGATCTGTAAATGCTGCAGAATTTGCAGTTTCATTTGCAAGCGGAATTACTTTCATGCTTTTTGGAGGAATCCACGGATGGCAGGTAATTATCGGGTTGATTTTAGGAGGTGTCATTGCAGCGCCATTAGCGGCATTCTTAGTAAATAAAATCAAAAGAAAACCAATGATGATTGCTGTTGGAATATTAATCATCTTATTAAGTTTAAAAACATTGTCTAAATTATTATAAAATAATTTTAGAAAGGGAAAGAGAATATGAGTGCGATAATTGTAGAATCATTATTAGAAAGAACAAAAGACTTTACGCTGGAAGAAACATTGGCTTTTTTGGCTGATGAATATCCGGAGAAAGTGATTTTTTCGACTTCATTTGGACAGGAAGATCAGGTAATTACTGATTTTATCTTTAAAAATGATCTAGCAATCACGGTGTTTACATTGGATACCGGAAGATTATTTCAGGAAACTTACGATGTTTTTCACAGAACATTAAAAAAGTATAAAAAACAGATTGAGGTTTATTTTCCGGAAGCAGCCGCTGTTGAAAATTTACTTCAGACCAAAGGACCGAACAGTTTTTACGATTCGGTTGAAAACAGAAAAGAATGCTGTTTTATTAGAAAGGTGGTTCCGTTACGAAAAGCTTTATCCGGAAATGCAGTCTGGATTACAGGTTTAAGAGCCGAACAATCAGAAAACAGACATGATCTAAATTTGTTTGAATACGATGGAGGTTTTGAAATCATAAAATTCAATCCATTACTAAAATGGACTTTAGAAGAAGTTGAAAATCATCTGAAAGAGTTTAATGTTCCTCAGAATGCACTACATAAACAAGGTTTCGTAAGTATTGGATGTGCGCCTTGTACCAGAGCAATTTTACCGGGAGAAGATATCAGAGCCGGAAGATGGTGGTGGGAATCAAGTCATAAAGAATGTGGTTTGCATGGGGCTAAGAAAGAGTA
>JBDTNT010000227.1:0-6538 GCA_039933615.1 Flavobacterium sp.
AACTTTTTGTTGCCTGACAGCTATTCGCATCTGTAACAGTTTCCGTATAGGTCCCTGCCGCTAATCCTGAAGCTGTAGCAGCGGTTCCGCCAGATGGTGACCAGGAATAGGTATATCCCGGAGTTCCTCCTGCCGGACTTACTGTGGCTGTACCGTTTGATCCTCCAAAACAGGAAACGTTCGTTTGAGTACCTGCAGTAGCATTAAGAGCTACAGGAGGCTGTGTAATTGTAAATGTTCTGGTGGCCTGACAGCTATTCGCGTCTGTAACAGTTACCGTATAAGTACCCAAAGCCAACCCTGAAGCCGTCGCTCCTGTACCGCCAGATGGGCTCCATGAGTATGTATACGTACCAGTACCTGTTCCTCCGGATGGGATAACCGTGGCCGTACCATTTGATCCTCCGTTGCACGATATATTTGTACTTGCTCCTGTGGCCAGACTAATAGCTGGTGGTTGTGTTATATTAAAAGGTCTTGTTATCTGAGTTCCTTCAGCATCTGTAACGGTTACAGTGTAATTACCCGCAGTTAGTCCTGTAGCACTTGCTCCCGTTCCTCCTGAAGGTGCCCAGGAATAAGTATAAGCCGTTTTTCCTCCCGTTACATTTACCGTAGCTGTTCCATTGGCTCCTCCATTACACGAAACGTTAGTTTGTGGTGTCGACGAAGTACTTAAAGCGGCTCCGGTTGTAAAGGTTTGTTCAGCACCATAACCCGTTCCGCCGGAATTTTTGGCATATGCTTTATAGTAAATAAGGGTAGAGGCAGGAAATGATCCTACGTTATTGGTAAAGGTACCAGTACCAGTACCGATTTGTATCTTATTACTTAATATTGTAGGGTTTGTTGTGGTTGCCCAAACAATTCCTCTTTCTATAGTAGGATCACCGCCATCGGCAGTTACATTACCGCCAAGCGTTGCTTTTACTGCACCTACATTTGAGGCTGCAGCCGTTGTAACAGTTGGTGCTACCGCACCATTTGCAAATCTAAAGTCATCAATAGCAAAATAATCATAATTGTTGCTTAATTGAACTTCAAGCTGATCGATGATTACAGCTGTATTGTCTGATCCCCCTTCGGTAGCGAAATTGATTTGTATAAATCCATTACCCGGAAGAGCAGTTCCAATATTAGCACCGGTTGTACTTTTGACCACCGTAAATTGGGTAGTGCCGGCAAGTTTACCTCTAAAAGTAATGGAACCAGCCAGACCGTTATTGGTGACACCCGGAGTAAAAGCGGCATTACCGGTTACATAAATCCATAAGCTACTCAGCTTAAAGCTTCCTGTAGCATCAGAAATAGTACCCGTCTGACCTAAACCTTCTGGTCCTGATGAGTCTTCCACCTGGATAAATTTACCTGAGCCATTGTAACCCCCATTTGCAAGAGGTAAGACTTTAAAGCTCAGATAACTGCTGGTTAAGTTAAACGTTTTGGCACCATTTGTAAAACTGCTGGCATTATTGGTAGCAGTTTCAAATGTTTCTGTAGTTTGTGCCCCAATATGCGGGATCGCAAAAAACAGAAAGATGATTAATAAGTAAAGTTTTTTCATAATTCATTGAGATTAAATTGATCTGATAGTATTGCTGCATTATATTTTTAACTTATATTTCTAACTTTAAAAAAAAGGATTCTTAAAGCTGTAAAGTATGTATAAACAGGAACTTATATTTATTGTTAAATCTATCATCGCATCAGAGACTGTTCCTGAGCATGTAAAGTGGGCAGAGCAGCTTTCTGTTTTTTACAAAAAAACTACAACGCTTAAGAATCCGGAAACTAATGAAACTCTTATAACAGGCGGTATTGCTTTATCCAGTTCAGGCGCTGCCGACTGTGTTGATGATTATCTGCGTACCGTTTTCTTTATCAAAGGTGTTTACAAGGCTTTAACGAAATTATGCCTGGATTTTCCGGAAAGGAGCATTAATATCCTTTATGCAGGATGTGGCCCCTACGCAACATTAATTCTGCCTTTACTTCCATTATTCGATAAAGAGAGAATTAAAGCTGTTTTAGTAGACATCAATGCTGAATCCATAGCATCTGTACACAATCTTTTAGCTGTTATCGGCCTTCAGGATTATGATTTGCAACTTATAGAAGCAAATGCCATTACGTATACCAAGCCAACAGATTTTGTGATCGATCTTGCTATTACCGAAACCATGCATTACGCACTTACCCGTGAGCCCCAGGTAGCCATTACAAAAAATCTTGTGAGGCAACTGACTTCTGATGCCCTATTGATTCCTGAAGAAATAAGAATTGATCTTGCCTATACTTTTTTCGCTTATGAGCCATATCTCAAAAACACTAATGAAGTAAAGGGCCGCAACGAAATGCAGCCCTATAAAGACAATGTATTTGTTGATAGATTATTTACAATAAACAAAGAACATTTTGACAGCGAAAATAAAAGTTCAAAATTTGAAAGTTTTTTTTATAAGCTGCCGGCCGATTTTAGCAAGCACCCGGATATATGCATTTTTACAGAACTTAAAATATTTGAGGATATTGAGTTAAAAACTGCCGAATCCTATATTACAAATCCTTTTTGTCTTGTATCGCTGTATAATCTTAGTGCTTACGCTGAAATTCAGTTAGTATATGATTATAGTGAAATACCACAATGGTCATATAACCTAAAAGAAAGAGTTTAATGTCTAGTTTCTGGCAGGGAAAATACCTTCAAGACAAATAATGTAAGTTAAGGCCAGATAAGGCTGCATTATAGAGATTGGAATGTTACTACCAGTTACACCAGTAACAATGCTGGTTGCCAGGTTGACATTTGGAGTTGCCGTAGCAAAACCTAATGTAGGGGCAAATGCTCTTGCTACTATCGATCCCGGTATGGCTATCGAAGCTCCTGCTACAGGTGTTGAATCGGTTGAATTCGCACTGCTTACAGCTATAGTACCAGGGCCTCCATGAACGTGAGCCGGTAAGTTGCTTGTTAAAATACTCACATTTGGAGTACCTGCAACCTCACCCAAAACATAGTTTGAACCACCACCATTTCCTGCACCAATAGCTACTGATCCCTGTAAATTAGGTAATGCAAAAGTTGTTTGGCCATTACCCCCGTAAGTAGTTCCTAGAATTGAAAATAAAGCATTGTTCTGAGCTATAGACATTATTTGTCCGTTACAAAGTGCCCACCCTCTAGGTGCAAAATTTCCGGCAAAAAGTTTTACAATTCCAATGAATTCTTCCATAATAAAAATGATTTAGTTAATTAATAATAGTTTTGTTAGTTTTTATTGTAACAAATCTACCCTATTGCTTATTTGTAGGAGCAGGTATAAATACCTGTTTTTGTAGTATAAATGCCTCTTTTGCTGATTTAGATTAAAGTTAAATGGTTTTAAATGAGTTTATTATAATTTGGCTTATTTTTTTTATTAACATTTTTCTTATGTTTTTTTTTACAGATTGTCCAGAACTGTCAATACTTTATGTCAGAAAAATGAGGAAGGAGGAGTGATCCGAAAGTGACCAAATTCATAATATGATTGTGTGCCGGTATAAAGCAGATGCGCTTAATGCGAACTGGTTGGATTTTTCAAGTATGATAATGGAATAAAAGCGGCAGCGTATAAGTAACTTCTCAATTGAAATAATTATTATTTTGAGCGCTCAGAATTATGTAAATTAACGTTATTTTATATATTTGTAATAAGTCTAAATAAGAATAACATATTATAATTCACATGAAAATAATCATTAAAGCATTTAAGGACAATGTTTTGTCAAAAGTGTTTCTCGTGTTTCTCACCGTATTTTTTTGCTCAGTTACCGCTTTTTCCCAATCAGGTTTAGGAACTATTTCGGGTAAAGCAATTTTAAAAGACGGAAATTCTGTACAAGGTGCAAGAGTTAAAATTTCTGAATTGAATAAAACAACCACAACAGATTCAGACGGAAGTTATGAATTAAAAAATATTCCTTTTGGAAGTTATCTGGTTGAAGTAATCAGTAACGGTTATGATTCTTCTCCGGCTTCGGCTGTAATTGATCAGAATAATCTCTTAGTCAATCTTGATTTTGAACTTACTTACACTTCTCAGAAGCTAGAGGAAGTAATTATAAGCTCAGGAGGAAACCGGTTTGCGAGAAAAGAAAGCGAAGAGGTTTCTAAAATGAAACTTAAAAACATGGAAAATCCACAGGTTTATACCATTGTAAGTAAGGAACTTATGAAAGAACAGGTGATAACGGATTATAACAGTGCTTTCAAAAATGTCCCTGGTGCAGGTATCGCTGAGGTTAGGAACCAGGGAAGAACAACCAATATCTCAAGAGGATTTGCAACGCCTCAATTGGTTAGAAACGGAGTCGGAAGTTTTACTTATAATTCAATTGATCCGGCAAACTTAGAACGTATCGAAGTTATTAAAGGACCATCGGCGACTTTGTTCGGAAGTACTATTTCTTCTTTCGGAGGGTTGTTCAACAGGGTGACCAAGAAACCATTTGATTTTTTTAAGGGTGAAGTTTCGTATTCTGCCGCTGATTGGGACCTGAACCGTTTTACAGCGGATATAAATACCCCGATTAACGCTGAAAAAACGGCACTTTTGAGAATTAATACCGCTTTGCACAGCGAGAGAAGCTTTCAGGATGCAGGGTTTAATAAAAGTTTTTTTATTGCGCCAAGTTTTTCTTATCAGGTAAATGAAAGAATGACTTTGCTTATTGATGCAGAATTCAGTACCTCAAAAGCAACTTCACCAACAAGACTGGCTCCTTTTGCCGGTGGTACGGCAAAGAGTATTACAGAATTGGAAATTCCGTATAATCTTTCTTTCGCAAACAATACCGTAAACTATACCGGTCAGCAATACAATATATTCGCTCAGTTAAAATACAAAATATCCGATGCCTGGACTTCACAGACCATTGTTTCGCGTACAAGATCGTCCTCAGAAGGATATGTTGTGGCTTTAACAATTTTGAGCAATGAAACACTGAGACAATCGGTTACGAATCAGGATTCCCCTTATTACGGAACAGATATTCAGCAGAATTTCAACGGTGATTTTAAAATAGGAAAATTACGTAACAGGGTCGTTGCGGGTTTTGATTTCTACAGCGTTCGTTCAACCAGAAATGATGCGACTGTGAATCTGGATCCTATTAATTTTAGAAAACCGGGAGATGCTTATAATAATTTTAATATCGCCAGGATAGCTCCCTTATTTGCAGGAAAAACTTTTTCCAATTATGTAGCAAGTAATGAAAGGACTTATAGCCTGTACGTTTCTGATGTATTGAATATTACAGATAAATTATTGGTAATGGGAGGTGTAAGAATTGACCGTTTTATCAATAAAGGGGTTTATTATCCAAGCCGTGATTCTATCGCAGGAAATTATAATCAGACCGCATTTTCTCCAAGGATTGGAGCCGTTTATCAGATTGTTAAAGAAAAAGTTTCTGTTTTTGGAAACTATATGAATGGTTTTAATAATGTTGGAGGTTCAGACTTTAACGGAAATACCTTCAAACCAAACCAGGCCAATCAATTAGAAGGAGGTTTTAAATTTGATTTTAATAAAATCAGTGCAACTTTAAGTTATTATGATATTGAGGTAACAAATATAACCCGTGATGACCCGGATCATATAAATTTTCAGCTTCAGGACGGAACACAATTGAGCAGGGGATTCGAAGCGGAACTGATCGCCAATCCAATTCGCGGTTTAAATATCATTGCCGGTTACACTTATAATGATAGTAAATACACCAAGGCAAATGCTACAATTAATGGATTGCGCCCAACAACTGCAGGTTCGCCAAGAACAGCAAACCTATGGGCAAGTTACCGTTTGGTCGAAGGCGCTGCATCAGGTTTGGGATTTGGATTTGGAGGAATTTACGGAAGCGAATATTATCAGACCAATACAGCAAAGTTTAAATTTAGTATTCCTTCGTATACTGTTTTGGATGCTTCTGTTTTTTACGACAGACCGAAGTTCAGATTAGGTTTGAAAGTTGATAATCTTACCAACGAAAAATATTGGTCATACCGTTTAGCGGCACAAAACCCAACAAGAGTGACGGGTAATATTACCTTCAAATTCTAAAGATTTCGATTAGTTTGTATTGATTTTAGTATTGGTGTAACTTTAAAAAAGCATTTTTTTCGAGTTCTTTACAAAATAATAAATTTCTCGCGTTTACTTTAAATAACGAAGAACTTAAAATAAGCCTTTTTAAGAAGGTATTAGAGGGTGATAAAAATACACGGTCATGATAAGAAGTAGGCTTAGAATTGATTTTCAGTCAAAATAACTTTAAAATGTAGAAAGCAGTATCTAAACTATGGATACTGCTTTCTATATTTACAATTAAATCCTCAAGATTTTTCACTTGAGGATTTTAGACACAAACTATTGTTTAGTAAGCATTATTGAGTTCTTACGTGGAAATGTGAGTTCTGCTAATTTAAAACCGGGACAGGTATCCTCAGAAATCATGATTTTATCCGGTTCAAAACCCAATGACATTATTGTATTTG
>JBDTNT010000228.1:0-7283 GCA_039933615.1 Flavobacterium sp.
ACTTTATTCTGATCGTTTAGGGAATCTTTCCAGGTTTCGTATTCTTTTCTGTAAGCTAATGCAGCGATGTAGTTTTTTCTATTTTCTTCTACTGCCGCCATATTTTTGGCTGCAGTTTTTTTTAAATCGAATGACCTCACCTTTTTGGATAACGTATAAGCTTTTTCAAAATATGGAATGGCCTGACTATCCTTATACTGTATATAATATAAATTAGCTATATCCATATAAGACCCGATAAGCAGCAAAGTATCTTTTTCTTTCTCCTGTACCTGGGAACCTTTAAACAGATATTCTTCTGCCCTGTCAAATTTTTGAAGATGTAAATAACATAAACCAATATTATGCAAAACAACACTATTTTGCATATCATAAGCCTTTTTTACTGAGAATTTTTCGACTTGTTGAAAATACTGCAAGGCTTTTTTAAATTCTTTTTGATCTAATGCAATTTCACCTAATTTCATTTTCACTTTATGAAGAAAACGAAAGTTATTTGAAATTTCTCCAAACTCTTTTTTAGATTCATCAAGCAGTTTTTTTTCCTGAAAACTAATCCCTCTAAAATAATGACAGTAATCTATAAGCTCTTTATTTTTTGAATCACTTATTTCTTTCATTGAGTAAACCAAAGTTGAATCCCAATTACTGCTTCTGAAAAATGTTTGAGCTTTATCAAAATTTACATTTTCTTTGAATTCCAGGGATTTTGCTTTAATTTCTATATCTATTTTTGAAACAACATCTTGTTGCTCCTGAGAAAAAAGAAAAAAGGAAACAAAAAATAATATTAAAGAAGTAAACGATTTAATTTTAATCATTATACTGTTGTTATGCTTTATATTTCGCCTAATAGTAATAATATAAAACGCTATAAGATTCACTTATATCTCTTTATTACATTAATTATAGAAAATTTAGTTTATTGATTATCCGTGCTGTACAGTAGTTTCTGTTCCTCTGGAAGTTTCCGGGTCTATATCCCATAGAAAAGTTTGAATCGTTTCAACACTCTTAAATGCATCCTCTCCATAAGGATCTTTTTCAGCTTTAAAACTAATCTCATAAACATCAAAATCTTTGCTTATATTATCATCTATATCATAGGTTATAAAAAATTGCAATTGACGCTTTCCATCAAGATTCACATACCAATTTTGATAAATCATAAATTCTAATTTACCATCATTTTGTGTTGTACTAGTTGACACCAAAAAAACAGCTCTAACTTGAAGTGTTTCAGAATCTACAAAAGTACCTTGAACTATAGGAGAGAAAGGGATCTGAGAAGTATTTTCAGGAAAAATTATAGGTTTTTGCGTTAGTTTAACTTTAGCTGCTTTTTTTATGCATTTACCTGGTGGATAAATCTTGCTATCTGGTGAAAAAAATTCTGTCATGGTTTTTAATTTTAGGGTTAGAATTAATTAATGTTTTAGATATTATGTAATATTGTGAATTTATGTCATACTTAAGATAGAAAATAAGCAAATTTTCAACAACCAAATATAACAAAGTATTTCTTAATAACTTTTAAATAAAAGACATATTAAACGACAATATTTACTTTTTAACGTTAAATTTAAAAAGCTAACTTCAATTAAAATAGTATTTTATACAAAGAATCCCATTCAGTTCCTGAATGGGATTTAAGATTATTTCTTATTATTTAAAAACTCATAGTACAAAGCCTTTGATAAAAAATTTTCATCCTGCCTGTACTTAATAACCTCGTCCCGGGTTAAACCATAACATTCATCAAAAGATTCATTTTTTTGTTCCCCGATTTTTTTCAGTGAAAAATATTCACTTCTGGCTTCATCATTAAAATTTAAATCACTCAAAAATCTGGGTTCAACCCCTTTATTTACCGAAATATTATACGTTGTAATCAGATTTCCCCAATTGACAAAACTGCACAAAAGAACCGTTCCGTAGAAATACCATACCATTTGATTGAAAAGATAGGCATTCGTTTTTTGGTTTTTTATTTTAAAAAAAGCAAAAACCAACCCAATAATAGCCAGGATCAGAAAAGCATAAACACCCAATCTTTTGTACGTCAATCCGAAGAAGGAAACATATTCTGAGTTTTTTATTATTGTACTCAGGATCAGAATACCGTTTAATACAATCCAAAGTTTTGCGAGGCGTTTCAGATTTACTGCTTTTTCATCAAAATTAAATCCTCCCTTAAAATAAAACAGGATTACACCAACAGCCATCAGAATAGAGAAAACAACTGCATTTACCCTTTCATGTGTTGCAGCACTCAGTTGAGCCGTTTTAATTATTTCAAAAAACTGTTCGTAATTGTAGGTTGCAATAAAAATCAGCAGCATGACATTTAAAAGCAATAAAGTGATTTCTCCGCTTTTTCTTTCGAACTCCAGATCAAGAAAAGAAAACGTATTCTGATTTTTAACATCGGCTACATTATCAAAATCATTATCTAACATTGAATTTTTATCATAACATACGTCCGGAACCCAATAATTCCAGAAAGAAAATGAGATATAAAATCCTAAAAGACTAATGAGTATAAGCTGCAGAATATTAATATCTAAAGTGTAATCTGTAAACAAAGATGAAAAATGGTCACTTCCGAAAGAATAAACCACAAAAAACAACATTAAAAATGCAGCCGGAATCAAAAAATAAGCAACTAGTTTCTTAGCAAAATTGTTACTTAATTTTCGCTGTGGAAGCCATTGGCTAAACATTAGAACACGGCCTAAAGAAGCAAATGCATTCAGAAAAACCAACGGAAAGACCTGAATCATTTTTAGCTTTTCTTCCTGCGTTTTAAATTGCAAAAAAAGGACAGACATAGACAAAGCCAGAAAAGAAGCAAAATCACCGTACCAGGCAAAAGCAAAGCACGAAAGGACCGATGTCACAACTAAAGTCAAATGAGACCGATCTGTAAAACGATCCTGAAAATAATAACAAATAAAACCTGTTAGTACCAGACCAAAAACAGCGAGATTAACCCCTACTGACTCGTTGTAAAAAAGCGGTATAAAAAGAATACTGCAAACTAAGATAAAATGGATTTTTTTCATGATTTTAAGATTTAAAAGTACTTTGTATTTCAAAGTATTTGGGTAAAAAAATATAGTTATTAGAATTTCATTAATTTTTCAAGGCTATTCAAATGCTCTTTAAAAGCAGCACGCCCAAGATCTGTAACTCTGTAAGATGTTCTTGGTTTTTTACCAACGAATTCTTTTTTAACTTCAATATATTGCGCTTTCTCAAGCGCTGAGGAATGACTTGCTAAATTACCGTCAGTGATATTCAAAAGTGTTTTCATTTCAGTGAAGTCAATCCACTCGTTGACAATCAGAATAGACATTATACCTAATCTGACACGGCTTTCGAAATCTTTATTTAATTTATCAATGATTCCCATTGGCTTATTTGTATTTTTTGAACATCACTAATCCGTACAGAATATGTAAAACACCAAATCCAAGAATCCAAAAAATCAAACCATATCCAAGAAAGAACAAGGAAATAAATCCTAATATCAGTTCACAAAAACCTAAATATTTAACATCCGAGAAAGTATATTTTTCAGCATTAACTAATGCTAAGCCGTAGAAAATTAAAGTTGCCGGAGCTACTAAAACGTATATTTGGTGATAGATAAGCGCCAGACAAAAAACAGCTCCTGCTATTAACGGAAAAGCCAGATTAAACAACATATTCTTTGTAGCTGTAGTCCAGACAGGTAAATTGTATTTTTTACTTTTTCGAAGTGTAAAGAATACTCCAAAAGTCAGGGCACATACTAAAATTATGATTCCAATATAGATTAATTCGAAAACCAGGTTAACCGAATACAATTTATGTTCTGCTTCAAAATAGTCAAGTCCGTTGACTTTAAACAATTGGTAGACATACAATCCTCCGATTAAAGCTGAAAGTCCGGCAAAAACTCCTGAAAGTCCGCTTAAGGATATAAATCTTGAAGAACGCTCCATCATGGAACGAATATGCGATAAATCTTCTTGGTGCTTCTGATTCATAATTAAAGTACTTTGTATTGCAAAGTTATATATTATTTTGAAATGACAACTTTTAAATTGATTTTATTTTTAATGCTAAGCATTTTATGCCTGTAAGGCTTTGAAAACATTCAACATGTGGATAATTTAGTTAATTATTGATATAAAAATCTTACTTTTATGTAATGAACAGCAAAACAATATATGGCTATTGGATTTCAATTTGTATACGACCAACAGACTTTGTTTTTTACTAAAATCTATTTTCTTTTAAGAATTTTAAATATCTTTGATTTATGAGCACAGCAAAAAGACCAAAACATATCGGTAGAAATATCAGCCGTATCCGAGAACTAAAAGGCATGAAACAAGAGGCTTTGGCTATGGCAATTGGTGTAAGCCAGCAGACGGTTTCTAATTTTGAAGCAAGTGAAACTATAGAGGAAAATAAACTTATAGAAATTGCAAAAGCACTTGAAGTAACTATTGAAGCGATTATGAATTTTTCGGAAGAAGCTGTTTTCAATTATTTTAATACTTTCAATGAAAGTAATGGTAATTTTTTTGGAAATAATAATACTACTTGCACTTTTAATCCACTTGATAAAGTTGTTGAACTTTACGAACGTTTGGTGCAGGCTGAAAAAGATAAAAATGAATATTTGGAGAAATTTTTCAGAGATAAATAAAATGAAATATTTTATAGAAAAACCGAAGTTTTTAAATGCTTCGGTTTTTTTTATGCCATTGATTGAAATCGACAAAGATTATCGAACATTATTATAGAGTTTCTAATGCGATTTCTCGTTCCTCGAAATGACAAACCTAAAGTATTTGATTGCGGAGTTTCTTGCGGAGATTTGCTTCGCCTATTCGCTATCGCTCGGGTCACCTTCCCCGAAAGGACAAAATTGGGATTACATTATGGAGTTTCTGGTGCGATTTCTCCTTTCAGTCGAAATGACATTCGTTACCGAAATAAGTAAACTTTACAAAGAGGACAAATATGATGGGAATTATTTGCGAAGCTACTTATGTGATCTCTCCTTGCTCGAAGAAACAAATATTTTAGTTTTTAGTATCGAAATGCGTGAGGGATAGAAGCTGGCTACCGAAGTAGCGCGGATAGCCCGACCGTATCGTTAGAAAAGGGCAAACTTTCTTTGCGATTATGTGCCCTTTTCTAACGATACGGTCACGCCCAATATAAAACGAAAAGCCTACTCACTGAAAGGGTTTTCTTTATTGAGATTATCTAAATTTATTTTTTCAATTATTTTGATTTTCATCAAAACCATCTTCTTCGTTTGAATAAAAATACGCCTAAAACAGATAAAATAATCGAAACGAAAAGAAGTATCCAAATTCCGTATTTACTTTCTTCCAAACCATTCGGAACATTCATCCCATACAAACTGGCGATCAAAGTTGGAATCATCAGGATAATAGAAATTGATGTCATCTGTTTCATAATATTATTCATATTGTTAGAAATTACAGAGGCATACGCATCCATCATTCCTGTCAGAATGTTACTGTAAATATTCGCCGTATCCTGAGCCTGACTCAACTCGATTTCGACATCTTCCAGCAAATCCAGGTCATAGTTTGCTTTTTGCGCTTTCAGGTTTTTAATTCTGTGAAACAAAACATCATTTCCTTTTAAAGAGGTAATAAAAAACACCAGACATTTTTCTATTTGAAGCAAGGCCTGCAGTTCCTCGTTTTTGATTGATTTCTCCAAATTATCTTCAGCCAGCTTTATCTTTTGATTGATTTGCTTGAGGTATTTTAAATACCAGATACTGGAAGATAATAATAATCTCAGCACAAGGTCAAAATTATCTTTAATTACAATGTTTTTTCTTTGCGTGTAGGTAACAAAATCAGGTATGATTTCTGTTTTATAAAAGCTAATAGTCACGCAGATATCGTCCTTAAAAATTAAGCCGACCGGAACAGTCTGGAAAGGCAGTTTTATATCATTGCTTTTTATAGGAACCCTAAGAATGAAAAGTGTCCAGCCGTCTTCAGATTCCATGCGGGGTCTTTCATCAATATCTTCAATATCATTGTAGAAGGCTTCCGGAATCTGAAGTTCTTCTAATACGTATTTTTTTTCTGCTGCTGTTGGAGATTCAATGTTAATCCAGCAATTTGGAATCCATTCCTGAATTCCGATTAATCCGTTATTGTTTTTGTAAAAGGCTTTCATTTCAATATACCAGGTTTTTATAATAGCATTTTGAAAAAATCAAAAGCTATTTTCAGTTTAATACTAACGAATAATAATCGTCCATTTGGAGAAGTTTTTTTTAAAGTGCTGCAAAAGTATCTTTTATTTTTAAAATCGAAAACTTTAAACTATTAATTAAATATTAAAAACAACAAAGCCCATTCATTCGAATAGGCTTTGTTTATTGGCATTTTATAAAAATTATTTTTTTGCGCTTCTCATTTTGCGGGCCAAAAGTGTGTTTTTAAGAAGCATTGCAATTGTCATTGGTCCTACTCCACCAGGAACCGGTGTAATAAAAGATGATTTTTTGCTTACTTCATCAAAATCAACATCGCCAGTAATACGGTATCCTTTTGGGTTTGAAGTATCATCGACTCTTGTAATTCCGACATCGATAATTACTACTCCGTCTTTTACCATATCTGCTTTCAGATAATTTGGCACTCCTAAAGCGGTGATAATGATATCGGCACTTTTAGTGAATTCTTCAATATTCTTAGTTCTGCTGTGTGTCAGTGTTACTGTAGAATCTCCGGGATTTCCTTTACGGCTCATCAGAATACTCATCGGGCGGCCTACAATATGGCTTCTTCCAATCACAACAGTATGTTTTCCGGCAGTTTCAATTTTATAACGCTCCAGTAATTGCATGATTCCAAAAGGAGTTGCAGGAATGAACGTTTCCATTTCTAAAGCCATTCTTCCGAAGTTAGTCGGGTGAAAACCGTCTACATCTTTATCAGGATCAATTGCCAGTAAGATTTTTTGCTCGTCGATATGTTTCGGCAAAGGCAGCTGAACGATGAATCCGTCAAGATCATCATCTTCGTTCAATTCTTTAATCTTCGCCAGTAAATCTTCTTCGGTAATATCTTCAGGCAAACTCACTAGAGTGGAATCAAAGCCAATTTGCTGGCAGGATTTCACTTTACTTCCTACGTAAGTTAAACTTGCTCCGTTACTCCCTACGATTACTGCTGCCAAATGAGGTACTTTTCCTCCGGCATCTTTTATCGATTGAACTTCGGCTG
>JBDTNT010000229.1:0-10062 GCA_039933615.1 Flavobacterium sp.
AAATGTTAAGAAATGGACAAGTTATTCATAAACATGGATAATTTTAATAAAGCCAGTCAGAATAAGGCTTTGTAATGCTGCTATATTAAAATTATATAGTTAAAATCTTATCAATATATTCCTCTCATGTCAGTTTGCATTTTTACATAATTTTATAATCACAGCTTATGGTCTAAAGCAGCTGTTTCTTTTCTTTTCAATCTTGGTCCTGTCAAATTGTTTGCTGTATGTGCTACTCTGTTTTCTTATTTTCGCACCATTTTATTTCCCACTGTTTTATTGATTCTGTTGTTTTCACTTCATCAAAAAGGATTGCATTGGTTTGTGATTTTCTTAGTTCCTCTAAAAACATTTTCCATCGTGGCCAATAAAATCCTTTATACATGCCGCCCCATGATCTGGAGGCATAATCGTTCAGATGTCCTTCTCCTCCCCAAAGTGTTATCAGTGTTCTGGCATTTTTAACATACAATTGAGAGACATCAGCAGAACTTCCATAATCTGAAGCAGATTTCAACCAATAACTTAAATTATTATAAGGCTGTCCTGCAAGCCTATTATCTATATCCAAAGCTTCTTTTTCTATTTGTTTAAATAATTCATCCCCTTTTTTTATGTCTTTCAGCTCATACGCTTTAACGCATTCAATTAATAATTCATCAATATCAAGTGAATAATAATGTCTTGACATATCCAACAGATCATAATTATAAAGGCTTTTTTTATCAAAGTTTTTACTTTCATCATTTAAAATATCCAAAGCTTTTTTCAACTTTTCCTTATCCCCGGGATTTCCTTTAAATGCTGTTATTTTTAAAGTAGGCCGTTTAAAAAACAAATACGCTCCAGCCCTATCATCCCACCAGCGTGTTTCCCAATATTTAGTGCTGTATACAGATTCAATTAATAACTGCCACGCCTGAAAGACAGCATCGGTAGTTTTACCATATCTCGCCTGCAGATATTTTTTCATCCAGTCCTTTACAGGTTCTTTCCCCTGTGTCCACGGAAGATCATAAACATACTCGTAAACAATTGAGTTATTATTTAAACCTTCCGGCATAACTCCATATCCGACAACATTCCCTTTATCAGGATTACTTAATAATTTGGTCAGTTCCTCTTTATAGAAATTTAAATCCCCATAAACAGGATTAGAACCGCCATAATTATGCACATAACCATAAGTCCACTGTTTTCCGTAAAATGCTTCCTGATTCTCCCACACTTTGTAGCGGTCATTTGCATAATCCTGAATCATCAATCTGTCGTTGGGCACTTTACTAAGGAAAGCTTTGGTGGCTTCTTTGGTCCAAAATTCTTTGTTATCACCAAAAAGCCATCCCTGCATGACCCAGGTAGCATTTGGAGAAGCTTCATTAATGGTTTCAAAAATAGTTTTCCCATAATCGGAAAGCTCCTCATATTTATTGTTTTCAGACACCGGAGGAGTAATTTCATTAAAGGAATCCGCTAAATAAAAATCTGCAGGTCCATATAATTTCGTGTAGATTTCTATAAACCTTTTTCCAATTTCCTTAAACAAAGGATCTTTTGAATCTAACAAATACGTACTTGCAAAACCTCCTCCTGACCACGATTTTAATTCGCTTATTTTTGAGTTTTTATGCTGCTCTGCAAATGCTTTTGGGACATAGCCACTAAAAGCGGGAACAACAGGATGCATCCCCAAAGTTCTCATTTGCTGTAATATTTTTTTCTGGACATCTTGTTTTTTATTTATCCATTCCTGTGGCAATGGACCTTCAAGACTGTTTATATTTCCCATTCTCTGCCAGGGCAAAAATGCCGGTCCCGTAAAATGTTCCTGCAACTGAGTATCTGTCAATCCATATTCTTTCCATAATTCCTGCCAGACTGCTTCCTGGCCTTCCATTGCGGTAGGCAGATTAATGCCGTGAAGTGCCATCCAGTCTATCTCCTGTTCCCATCGCTTCCAATCCCACCATGGTGTAGTATAGCCAAAAGTGCATGCATTTAAATATTCCCTATATTTAAATGGTGTGCTTCCTTTTTTTGAATACTCTGGCCATTTCTTTGGCAGATCAATTCTGTTTCCTTCCCAGCTGACCAAAACTGCTCCAATATCCTTAAGATAACTATAAGCTGCATAACAAAGTACGGTATTAGAAGTTCCCTGGATTTTTATTTTGTCTGCTGTTGCTTTGATTTCGAACCAATCTGAATCTGCCTGGCCTTTATTCTCTATAATATGCAACTCAAAATCCTTCACACGTTTACCAATCAGCCTTTCTATTACAGCTAATGCGTTTTTTGTTTCTTTTTCATCATTGCAGTACGCTTTAGGTACTAAGAAAAACAGCATTACAAAAAAAACAATATTCCTTTTTAAAGAATTAAGGTTTTTAATTCCCATACATTTCCTTTTCATATAGTTGTATATTTATTAAATTATCATTCCCAAAGGACTCAAAAAGACAAAAAAAGGGAGATTATACATCTCATAATCTCCCTGTCAAACAAAACCAAACAAAATAATTACTAATTCTTACAAAACACTTTCGTCTCCTTACTTTTCGGCTCCTTTTTTTTGAATAACAGAAAAACGTACTGCCAGAGCAATTAATACATAGTTATTTTTTTGATGAAACTATTCTTTAATGAATGGAACCTTAAGTGGGGAAAATCAGGTTTGAATAAGATAAAATTACCAATAACATTGTTTTAAAAGATGGATTTATCGATCAAAAATATAGACAAATTATACATGCTTTTAGATTTACAGGTACTGTAAATCTAAAAAAGCCGCTCTCAAAAGAAAGCGGCTTTACAATTAGACCAAAATTTAAAAATTACTTAACGGGTTGTATTCCCTCATGTGTAGGAATAACTTGTTTTATGGTTCCGTCCGGATTAAACTCCAGTTTATCGATACAGACTTCACGGTGAAAACCTCCTGCCTCGCCCATTTTTATACCGGTTGGATAGGAAAATCTGTGATAAGTAATGTACCATTCGTCTTTGTCTGGGATTTGCAGTATCGAATTGTGCCCAGTGGCATAAATTCCCAGATCCTGATTTCCCTGAATTACGATGTTATTTTCCGGCATTTCCAGAGGTCCTACCGGTGATTTTGAAATGGCATATCGTACTTTGTACTTCGGGCTTCTGGTATCGTCTTCGCTCCAAAAGAAATAATACAGTCCGTTTCTGTAAATTACATAAGTTCCTTCCCGGAAAGAATCATTTACAGTGATTATTTTGGTACTTCCGTCTTTTAGCGAAACCATATCTGGATTTAATTCCGCTGCAGCCATATACATATTTCCCCAATACAAATAGCTTTTCCCTGTTTTGGGATCCGTAAATACATCGGGATCTATTTCCTGACCGTCTTTTATACCTTCGGGTCTTGTGCCTACAATTGGTTTTCCGCTGTCTTTGAATGGGCCGGTTGGATCATCTGAAACGGCAACACCCACTTTTTGCGCTGCAGTGAAATAATAGAAATATTTGTATTTCCCTTTTATCTTTTTCTCAACAATACAAGGTGCCCAGGCATTTCTGTTTCCCCAGGTTACCTCTTTTTTAAGATCCAGAATAACACCTTCGTCTTTCCAGTCTACCAAATTACCGGAAGAAAAGGTTTTGAAATAATAACCGGACCAACCGTCAAATCCGTCGCTTGTCGGATAGATATAATATTTTTTGGTTTTGTTTGAATATAAAATTTCCGGATCTGCGTAATAGCCTTCCAAAACCGGGTTGTTATTTACTTTTGGGAATTTTGCAGGCATTCCCCATTTGGCTGTAATTCTTTTTAATTCAGAACGTGTGATAGGCAGAATCGTTCCGTGACGCGGATTAAAATCCATAGAAATGTCATTGTCTATAACGGTGAAATTTTCTAAATCTTTGGTTTTTGTAAACTGATACTTTCCTTTTGTGTACACATCGTACATTAAAATGTATTCATCCGAATTATTTAGCTTGAATATGCCTGATCCTTCTACTTTATCTTTTGTCTGTTGCAGATAGTTCTCATTTTCTGTCCATTTTCCGGAAGTCAAATCTGTTGTTGTGGCAGTTTTTATACCTGGTTTATCGGTTTCGGTTTTATAAAAAAGGTGATAAACCCCATTCTTTTCTATAATATCTCCGTCTATAGAAGCTTTTCCTGATTGCGGTACAAAAAGTAATTTTGGGGCACTTTCGAGCGCAGTAAAATCTTTATTCGCATAAGCGTAATAAATTTTATCCGGACCTCCTGCATGCTGCATGCTGAAGTAAATCAAATACTTTCCTGCTTTGGCATCGTAAATCGTCTGAGGTGCCCAGACTCTTTTTAATTCTTCATTTCCTGAAAATGCGGTCTGAATGTTTACCACACTGCTTTCCCATTTTACAAGGTCGGTGCTTTTTAGTAAAACCATCGCGCGATTACTGTCCCAGCCTTTTGACGAAGTCATATCTGTTACTACCATATAAAAAGTTTTCCCGTCCTCTCCCCGCAAAATATGCGGATCGCGAACGCCTCCTGTTGAACTGATTATTTTACTGTCTATAACAGGTTTATTGTCGTTAAGATGATAATAATGGTATCCGTCTGCGCTGACGGCATAATGAACAGCCTCTTTTTCTACTTCATTTCCTGTGAAATACACAAATAAATAAGCGGTTAAATCCTTGTCTGCAATAGCAGGCGGAATTCCTTTGGTATTATTCTGGGCTTGTAAAAAATTAAAAAGCATTAAAAATAATACAAGACAAAATTTTGTTCTTTTCATTTCTATTCGGTTAATTGTTGCTTTAGTTTGTCTAAAATGAGTTGCAGCTTATTTTGTTTTTAATCTTATTACGGCAAAAGAATAGGGAGGCAATTCTTTTGAAAATGCTTCTTTTTCGTTCATTTTCTGTTCCACTGGCCTGGCTGTTGTATTTTCAGGATTTCCTGTGAATAAAGTATAAACAGCACTTCCGGTTACATTCAAATTTTTAACAGCAATTGAAGGCATTACAGCAATCGGAAGCATGTTGACTATTTTTACAATCAAATCCCCTGAAGCCTTATCCTGCACTACAGAAACTCCAATCCTTTTACTTACCTCATTATTAGTATCTGAAAGTTTTACACTGCTTTCTATATAAAAATCACCCGGATTTTGCCCATAAAGCTTTTGCACAAAATAGTTTACGGTTGGTTTTACCTGATTTCCATTGAAATAAATCAAATCAGGATTCCATTGCACATGTTCTTCGCGAGCCAATAACGGCGCATAAGATGCCATTGAGACAACATCCCCATTTCGCTCGATAGCGGTGAGATATAAAGCTTCTGCTAAAGCATTATAAAATTTATTTCCCCAGGAAGCATATTCACCTAAGTATACTTTTGATTTTGAACGGTCGTAACTATCATAAAAATCTTGGTTATTGATAAACCAGCCCGGACTTTGATAATAATGTTCGTCTACCATTGGAAGTTTAAGATCGTCGGCAATTGCCCAGCCTTCTTTATAATCTGTTCCTTCAAAAAATGGTCCGACAGTTCCTATCACAATAATTTCGGGGTATTTTTGCTGTACAGCTTTTACAATCAGCCTGTAGCGTTCCTCAAACACATCGCCGATAAGATCTTCATTTCCTATACCAATATATTTTAAGTTAAAGGGTTTAGGATGGCCTGCTTCAGCCCGTTTTTTCCCCCATTGAGTAGCCGTACTTCCATTAGCATATTCTATCAAGTCCAGAACATCCTGTACATATTGATTCATGTCTTCCATCGGAATGCCAAATTGCTGGCCGGCTCCCCCGTCAGATGAATTCTGGCAGGGTACTCCTGCTGCTAAAACCGGTACCGGAGCTGCTCCGATATCTTCACAAAACTGAAAATATTCAAAATATCCCAGTCCCATTGACTGATGATATCCCCAAATATTACGCATAGGAATTCTTGCTTCCAAAGGCCCAATGGTATTTTTCCATTTGTAAATATTTTCTATTCCGTCGCCGTGTGCTACGCAGCCTCCCGGAAACCTTACAAACTTAGGATGCAGGTCGGCAATAGTTTCTGCCAGATCTGATCGAAGTCCATTTTTATGTCCTTTAAATGTTTGCTGCGGAAAAAGAGAAACCATATCTACAGCTGTCTCTCCATAAGTACTGATTTCCAAATGCGCATCTGTTACTGTTTTTGAAACTTTGATAGCAACATTTAATTTTTTCCAGGCAGCTTTTGGTGATAATAATGCTTCTGCCAGCGTTTCTCCATTTGATCCCTTTAACCGGACAGTAAATTTCGATCCTTTTGCAAATACACTGAAATCGTATTTTTCTCCGGCTTTAAGTGTAATACCATCAAATCCTGAATTACGGATGGTGCCCTCCCTGATTACGGCATAATGCGGGTTATGGGCATGAATTGGATTTTCTTTTTCAATTTTAAAATCACCGCTCCAGGCCATCGTTGGATTCCAATTCCCGTCACTTCCTTTTTTATCGGAAAGAGCATATTCGAAGTCACGATTTTGTACCAATTCTGCATACAAACCTCCGTCTGCAGCATAATTTATATCTTCAAAAAAAACACCGGTAAGCATGTTGCTGATTTTTTTGGACTGTTGTCCATCTATGCTAATCTGAGCCATTACCGGCTTTAGTCCAGTAAACATCAGGCTGTCACTTTTTGGTGAAGTAGTATTCTGTTTTTCCCTAAATTTTGAAGACTCCATAGTTTTGGTCAGCATTTCTACCAAACTCCAGTCGACCTGCATTAATGTACCTTCTAAAACCTGACCTTGTAAAGTGATTTTCTTCTTTAAATAAAGCGGCTCTGTATTGTCGGTTACTGCAGGTGTATAACTTTTAAAATCTTTTGTAGTGGTATAATATTTTTCATCTCCCGATACCCAATGTACCATATATTGTCCCTCTTTTTGCCGTACTGTTATATTCTGAATGATGGATTTTTCTCCTTCTTTCACCAAAATATTTTTCATTGCAGGAATGTAATTTTGTCTTTTCCAGTTCGTCAGGTCTTTGCTTGATGACTCAGCAAAAACATTATCATTTACACTCCAAAAACAATGGAAGATTCCAGCATCGTCTTTAAATACAAAAGGTTCTAGAATACATTTTCCTGTTGGCCCCCAACTGCCGTAATCTGATTTTAGAAAACTAAATTCCGGACCAATTTCAAACCAGTTTTTCTGATCGGTGCTCCATGCAAAATGGAGTCCGTTTTTTCCGTTGTTTTTTAAAGTCGAATAAGCAAAAAGATATACTTTATCCGGTTTTTCTTCTGCTGGTTTTACCCCAAATCCTGAAAGTAAAAACAGCAGGGTAAAAAAGTATCCCAGCCTTGAAAAGTTATATTGCAGCCGCTTCTTCATTATTTTTTACTTTTGATTTTATACAAAACGGAGCTGTGAGGCTTTAATACTGCCGAAATTTCGCCTGACGAAACACTTGCCTTTTCTCCTGTCCATAAATTAGTCCATTCTGCAATTCCTGAAAGATTCAGGTCTGAAAGACGTACTGCAATTTTTTCTGAATTTGCATCTGAAATATTAAATAAAGCCAAATAAACACTTCCGTCTTTTTCATTTTTTGAAGTCACGGCTATTTTTCCCTCTTTCTGAAAAAGTTGTTTTACAGCTGTGCTTTCGTTATGCATTTTTACAACTTCCCTGTTCGTTAATAATGACAGCGTAAAAGCATCGTTACTTGGTAAATCACCGCCGAAAAACAACGGCGACTTAAAGATATTAAAGAACGTAATCAAAGTATATTGTTCCTCTTTTGTTAAACGGGACATTCTGTCTTCACCGCGTTCTCCTCTTAAGGAAATTCTTCCTAACGGAATCATGTCACAGTCCGGCCATGTTCCCGGAGCAATATACGGATACCATTTTTGAGCGACTTCCATCAAATGTGTTACATGTGGCCAGGTATCCCAAACATCATCAACCATACGCCACATATTGGCGTGCGTACTTACGTGTTCTGCTGCCGAAATTGGGGTCTCTCCGGGTGAGGTACTCAAAACAATTTTACGGCCGCATTTGTCTATCGCATTTCTGATCAGGTTGATTTCGCCTTCGTGGTAAGGTCTTGATAAATCATCAATTTTAATAAAATCTACGCCCCATTGTGCGTAAAGCTCAAACAAAGAATCATAATATTCCTGTGCTCCCGGTTTGTCTGCCAAAACGGTATAATTGTCTTTCAGCCATTCGCACTGCAAAGCTGTGGTGTAAATTTGATCGGCGGTGATTCCGTTTGCACCTTTGATTGGCATTTTTTCTTCAACCGCTTTTTTAGGAATTCCACGCATGATATGGATTCCGAATTTTAATCCTTTTTTGTGGATGTAATCAGACAAAGGTTTAAAACCCTGTCCGTCTTTTGCAGATGGAAAACGGTTTAAAGCGGGTTGGTACCTTCCATATTGATCAATTACATATCTTGGGTCTTTTTGGTTGTAACCTCCTGCTTTATCATTTTCTACAAACCATCTGATGTCTACTACAATATATTCCCAGCCAAATTTTTTAAGATTTTTGACCATATAATCGGCGTTGGCTTTTACTTCATGTTCTTCGACCGTAGAGCCGTAACAATCCCAGCTGTTCCAGCCCATTGGCGGAGTTTGTGCCCATTGTTTGAAGTCACCTTTTCCTGATTTTTTTGTTTGTGCTGTTGATGTGGCGGATAATATTATTACCCCTATTATTATAGTAAGCCTATTATTTATTTTCATTTTGTACAGTTATGTGTGTTTTTTACACTTTAAATATAATGAAATTTTTATCAGTACGAAATAAATTAAACTATCCCTTATAATTAGAGCTGACAGGTTTTAAAACCTGTCAGCTCTTCGTAAACAAATTTCTATGTGTTTAAAAATGTTATTTTAACCCGTTGGGGGCAATTCTATTTTTAAAATGCAACGTAATAATTTAGAACACTGATGACACCGATTTGCTACCGCAAAAACGCGGATTTATACGGATTTTAAATTATAGAATCTAAAAAAATCCGTTTTTGTCCGCGTCTTCGTGATAACGAATCGGTCAAATCCGCGTCAAAATATAGTATTGTTTAAGTACACCCAACGGGTTATTTTACATTAATTGTAACCTCTACAGGTTTTAACCACTGACTTGTAAATGTAACTTTTATTGGTGCTGCCGCATCTCCGTTCGCCTGAATATAAGCCGCAATGTGACCGTGGAAAACTCTCTGAACATTGTCTGTATAATCAGTCATGTCACTGTTGTTTCCCGCTTCCAGTCCTAATAGCGTACCAGGACCAGTAATTGTGCACGTAACTTCATTGTCTGAAAGCATTACCGGAAGACCGTTTTGATCTTTTACCTGAACCATTATTTTTGCTACTCCTTTATCTTTTGCAATTGTAATATCTTTATCTGCAATTGTTAATTCGACCGGCTGTTGTGTAGAATTAACAGCAAAACGACTTACTTCTTTATTATTCGTATCTAAACCAATCGCTTCTAATTTTCCTGATGCAAATGGAATATCCCAATAGATGATGCCCGTTTTTTCGTCGTATAATTTAGCTTCCCCAATCACTTTTCCGTTTAATTCCAAACGTGCTTTTGCAGCATTTGTATAACAAACCACACGTATTTTTTGCCCATGATCGTAATTCCAGATTGCCCATGCATCTTTAGAAATATCTTTTTCATTTTTTAAAGGATAAGTGCCAAGATATGCCATGGGTTTATCTGACCATAATGACTGACGGAAATATCCCCTTGGTTTGATAACTCCTGCAAAATCAACCAATCCTGAGTAGAATCCTCTTGAAGGCCATCTTCCCGATTCTCCCAAATAATCAATTCCTGTCCATAAAAATTGTCCGAAAATAAATTTATTGTTTTTTACGGCCAGCCAGGGTTCCATGTCATGGACATTTTCACTTCCGAAGATTACTCTTTTTGGGTATTTTTCGTGATCTGATTTATATTTACTTTCCGTATAATTGTAACCTGTAATGTCTAATGCTCCCGGATATTCTGTTTCGTTAGACATTGCAACTCCTGCTAATCCTGC
>JBDTNT010000230.1:0-21286 GCA_039933615.1 Flavobacterium sp.
TACCTGCTCGACTTTCGTTCCTGAACCTTTAGCGATTCTGGCTTTTCTTTTTACGTCGATGATGGCCGGTTTACTTCTTTCGACTGGAGTCATCGAATGAATAATAGCTTCAATGTGTTTGAAAGCATCATCTTCGATTTCAACATCTTTCATGGCTTTTGAAGCACCCGGAATCATTCCAACCAGGTCTTTCATATTACCCATTTTCTTTACTTGCTGAATCTGAGTCAGGAAGTCATCAAAACCAAATTCGTTTTTAGCGATTTTCTTTTGAAGTTTTCTTGCTTCTTCTTCATCAAATTGTTCCTGTGCTCTTTCAACAAGCGACACAACGTCACCCATCCCTAAGATACGTTCGGCCATACGATCCGGATAGAAAACATCAATTGCTTCCATTTTCTCTCCGGTACCTACAAACTTGATTGGTTTGTTTACAACCGATTTAATCGAGATTGCGGCTCCACCACGTGTATCACCATCTAATTTTGTCAGGATAACTCCATCAAAGTTTAATATATCGTTGAATGCTTTTGCAGTGTTTACAGCATCCTGTCCTGTCATTGCATCTACAACGAATAAAGTTTCCTGTGGCTGAATTGCTTTGTGAACACGTGCAATTTCATCCATCATTTCTTTATCTACCGCCAAACGTCCCGCTGTATCGACAATAACTACGTTAAAACCGTTTGCTTTAGCATGTTTGATTGCATTTTGAGCAATTTCAACAGGATTTTTATTTTCCGGTTCTGAGTATACCTCAACACCTATCTGATCTCCCACAACATGTAACTGATTTATCGCCGCAGGACGGTAGATATCACACGCTACTAAAAGTGGTTTTTTGTTTTTCTTAGTCTGTAAAAAGTTGGCTAATTTTCCTGAGAAAGTCGTTTTACCGGAACCTTGTAAACCTGACATTAAAATAATGCTCGGATTCCCGGAAAGATTAATTCCGGCAACATCGCCACCCATTAATTCCGTTAGTTCGTCTTTGACTAACTTTACTAATAACTGACCTGGCTGAAGTGTGGTTAAAACATCCTGACCTATTGCTTTTTCTTTTACTTTGGTCGTAAAATCTTTAGCAATCTTAAAGTTAACATCGGCATCCAATAAGGCACGACGAACTTCTTTTAAGGTGTCGGCAACGTTTACTTCTGTAATTTTCCCGTGTCCTTTTAGTATATGGAACGCTTTATCTAACTTATCACTTAAATTATCAAACATATTATTTTCTTTATTTGAGCAGCAAAGATAATCTAATTAGATATTTTAGGCAATTTTTATTTAGCTGCATTTAACCGTGAAGTTCTCAAAGTTTTACGCAAAGTGCGCAAGGTTTTTTTGACACAGATTAAAATAATTTTCACAGATTATTATACAGCCTTTTTTAGGTTTTCCTGCAGATTTTTCAACATTAACATTAAAAAAATCTGCTGCATCTGCAGGAAACAAAATTATGCGTCCAGCTGCATTGTCGAAAAACAAAAAAGCGCAAAGAATATACCTTGCGCCTTTACAACTTTGAAGTTTAGACTAAAACTGGAAATAAATAAACGGCTGTGAACCTGCAACTGCTGTCGCATAAACGATCCAGTAGACGAAACCTAAGATTACTGCTTTTAATAATAATGGTGTCCTGTCAAAAGTCCATTTTAATTTTGTTGTAAATATTTCCGGTAAGAAATGCCAGACGTAACCGAATAGCATCAATAAAAACACATTTTTATATCCGAAAATTATTGCTTTCCATTGTTCCGGTTCGAAAGTCAGCTGACCAATATTATTGATTACCTGTAAAGCTGTATCGAAATCTCTTGCACGGAAAAAGATCCAACAGAAGACTACAAAATGAAATGTGATCACAATTGAGATAAAAGTCCATAAAACCGAACTTTTACTTTCTTTTTTGGAAGGAAAAAATTCCAAAAATATTTTATGAACCGCCAATGCCAATCCATGTAAAGCACCCCAAATAATAAATTGCGCACCGGCTCCATGCCACAATCCTCCTAAAAGCATTGTTGTAAACAAGTTAAAATTCGTTACCGTAGTCTGGTTTCGTTTTTTTGAAAGTAAACATGTCAAAACAAAAACAACAATAGAGCTACCTGCAATAATCAGTGGAATTACACTAACATTGATATTGGTAATTCCCCAAAGCAATAAACCAAAGAAAAATAAACTCGGGAACAAATACCCTGCAAAAGATCCTTCACGGTTTCCTCCTATAGAAATATACAGGAAGTCTTTCAGCCAGGTTGACAATGAAATGTGCCATCTTCTCCAGAAATCAGTAATCGAAGTTGATTTATACGGAGTCCTAAAGTTGGTAGGTAATTTGAATCCTAATAACAAAGCGATTCCGATTGCCATATCTGAATATCCTGAGAAATCACAGTAAATCTGAATTGCATAACCGTAAGAAGCCATTAAATTCTCGAATGCCGTATAGGTCATCGGAGTATCAAAAACACGATCTACGAAGTTTACCGAGATATAATTTGAAATAACCGTTTTCTTGATCAATCCTCCAATAATAAGGAATAAAGCATTATTTACATCTTCTTTCGTAAGGTTCAGTTTTTGATAAATCTGCGGAAGAAAATCCTTTGCACGAACAATTGGCCCCGCAACTAATTGTGGAAAGAAGGAAACGAAAAATAAGTATTCGATGTAATTTTTTGTTGGTTTTATTTCTTCACGATAAATTTCGATAATATAACTCATCGACTGAAAAGTATAAAACGAAATTCCAACGGGAAGAAAGACATTATGAAGTTCGAAATGGCCGCTGAACATATCATTGTAAGTAACAATCATAAAGTTCATGTACTTGAAATACCCCAGTAATCCTAAGTTTAAAATAACACTTATTACCAGATAAATTTTCTTAACCGTGACTTTCTTTTCTCTGTAAATAATCTGGCTCAGGCCATAATCGACTACGGAAGAAAGCAGTAGCAATAAAAAGTAGATTCCGCTTGACTTATAATAAAAGAAAAGTGAAAACAGAATAACGTATGTTAATCGTAAATAAAATGTTTTACGTAAAAAAGCGTATACAAAATAGAAAACCAGAAACAATCCAAGAAAAAGACCTGTATTGAATAATAATTTTTCTTCCGGATTATATATAAACCAACCTTTGACCTGCTCAATTGTTATTTCACCAAAATGATGAACAAACCAATCATTTATGCTATTACCTGTTATCAACTTACTTTTTAAATTTAAAATTATCGTATGCTCTTAAAAATGCCTCTGTAAACAAACTTGCTTGTTTTACGTATCCTTTCTTAGAATAATGTACCCAGTCAGGGCCAATTAAACCGTCTGCTTTTAGTTTTTGAATTTCGCTTAAACCTCCAAATTCATCGTATAAATCCCAGACTGCAAAACCATCGGCTTCAGCAATTCCGTTGATACGTTTGGCATATTCCCCTACGTACGTATTCGGTTTTCTTCCTCTGAATAAAGATGGCGGAGGAGTTGTGATAAGTATCGGAACTTTTATGTCATGCTCTTTCAGGTTGCTTATAAACTGGCGGAGTTGTCTTATATAAGCAGAAACTTCCATTTTATCAAAACTTTCGTTCGTTCCCAAAGAAAAAACCAAAAGATCGGGATGAAGTGCTTTTAACTGTTCAAAAAACAAAGGATATTTGTTATAATCGGAGAACTTGGCACCGTTTACCCCAATTCCACTATAGATTATTCCAGCGGTATTTTTCTCTAAAACAATTCCGTTAAGCTCAAACTGAGTGGCATTTTTATCCGGGATAAGGTAAATTTTCTCTAATGCTTTTTCTGAATTGTAATAATAAGAGAACGAATCAGATTGCAAATCCAGAGGAACAAATTCAGACGTTTTAATATTTTTGGGTTTTGTTTCCTTACTTGGGATTTTCAATGTTCTTCCGGCACGGATATTATTTGATTTTAAACTGTTCATTCTTTTAATGTCAGCAATTGAAACATTGTATTTATCTGCAATTACAGAAATAGCTTCCCCTTTTTTAATTTTATGCGTTATTATTTTAGGCTCCGTAGTCTGAATAATATTTGTTTTGGATGATAAAGCCAAATCAAACATTTTTTGGTTTTTCGGCGTAATAATGTGAATTGAATTAAACTTATAAGCTTTATCTTTTACATTCAGTTCCACTACAAAACCGGCATTATCTCTCCAAAGTCCGATTCCGCTTAAACCTACAGGGTTATTTTTTGCAGGATAGATATTCCGGTAACTTTCCCAGGTTCTGTTCGAATAAAATCGCTCATTATAAGAACCATTTGTTTTGGCCAACTGATAAGGAAATACAAAACCGCGTCCTGCATTACCAAATTTTTGCTGCAGTTTTTTTCTGATTTCATTGGTCATTAAGTCGCCCTGAATGTGAGAATCCCCAATGTGCACAATATTTATTTTCTGATTATTGGCAATCTCATTGTCTTTTAATTTCCGGAAAACACTTTCTAAAACCTCAGCATTATAAATGTGATTTCCTGTATAAGTTTCAATCGTAGCGGTATCGATTTTACTAATCATATTTTTAATTGTTGAAAGTGAGACTGACTTTTGCGCTTTACTGTTTGCCGACCATAAAAGACAGCAAAAGAAAATAATAAGTTTATTCATTTACAGTGTCTTTTATAACAGATACGGAATCTGCTTTAGTTTTTCTAACAGGTTTTGGTCTGTCACCTGTTTCACGTTTTTCACGCAGTACTTTATATTCTTCGTAACCTTTATTTAACTGGCTGTACAGTAAATTCCCTATAGCCTTTGCTCCACGCTGATTGAAGTGCGTATAATCTTTGTTGGCTCTGGCAGGCGCTTCATCAACCCATTTTATCATTGATCCGTCTCCACCCATTAAAGTATACAAATTCACAAATCCGGATTCGGTATCAAGAGCATATCTTTTCTGGGCTTTCATTAAAGGCACTACAGCCGAGTCTGTTTTCATTTCAAGATCATATTTCGTCGATTTATCAGCCGTTGAAACAATCAGGATAGAAACTCCCGGAAAGGATTCTTTTATTTTGCTTACTGTTTTTTTCATACCTCTTTGATACCAGGAATAATTTTTGGTCCCGTAATTTAAAACATTGGTTCCATAATGCAAGATAATCAAATCATACTTCAGATGGTTATTGAATGCCTGCATTACACCGGCATTAAACATTGAAATTGGCAATCCCGAATTCCCTCTTTGCGAAAAATTATCCACATGAACTCCAATTCCGTTATCAAAATTAAATCCATAAATCGGAATAGAATCCGCCTGTATAAAATTTGCTTTGAATGATTTTATGCTTCCTGAAGTTACTTTTAAGGTATTCACCAGATTATTTGGAGAAAGCGTTTTTCGTAAAGTGTCTTTGCCGACAATAAAATTCACATTTCCTTTTTTGGATGCTTTCCCATAAAACAAAGTTGGATTATCTAAAGCTGTAGAAAATTTAGTCAATCCCGCTTCATATTGTACCCAGGTTGAATTAGCTTTATCGTTTGCAAAAAATACATGCCCGTTTACTCCAAAAGGACTTGTTGGTTTTTTTACATTTAAATAAGATTGTGTCTTCCAGTTTTTGGAAAAAAGTGTTTTGACAGACCCTCTTGAAGCAGAAGATTCCGAAATAATCGATACAAAACCAACTCCATTTCCGCCAAAGCGTTCCTGATAATTCATTCGTACATCCTGAACAATTAAGTCACCATCGGTCATGGAATCTCCATAGTAAGCAATTCGGACTTTAGACTGTGGATTTTTCTCCAACTGATATAATTTCTCGTAAAAAGAAATCAGATATTGATATCCTTTATAATTATCGAAAGTTTCAGATGGGAATTCTATTCCTTCAGAAGCATCAAAGACAATTTTTTCTCTTGCTTCTTTCTTTTCATCTTCAGAAATACTGTCTCCCTTTTGGGCCAGGGAATCATTGGCAACCGATTCCAGAAGCAGGCTGTCAATAAGTATGTTTTTGGAATCCAGTTTACTTTCCGGAAAAATTTTATCCGGTAAGATTTGTTTAAATCCAATGAAAGCTATGAATGCTAATGCCACAATTGCAAAAGACTGAAAAAAATAAGATTTTGTATTCACTTAGTACTTATAAATTTTTAAGAAAGGTTTTGTAAAACCGTGGTTTTTATTTTTCTGTTGATTCCTGTAAAAAAACATCCGCAAAGATAGGATTAAACGGTAATTTATAATTTTTTTTAACGATTAAAATAAAACAAAAAAAGAGGCTAGATAAATCTAACCTCTCTCAAAAAAAATAAAAAAAACAAAGCTAATGATTAATTAAATTTCAGAGCCGTTTTATCATATACGATTGGTTTCCAAAGTTTAAAACTAAAACCAATTACAGCTAAATTAATAAGCAATAATCCGGGCATCTGTACCAATTCTAAAACCTCGGTGGGCCCTAAGAAAAAAGGGAACAGAAAATGTTAATCGTAACAGGCAAGGCAACAATGGCTCCGATAAGCGAAAATACCTGACTGATCAGTAATATTCCCGATAAAAGCTCAACAAATCCCAAAAACCGCCAAAAATAATTGGTCTGCTGCATTCTAAAAATTTAAGTTTTACCCTTTTTATTAGAATGTTGTTGTGCTGTTTGCCTGGTAAGCAAAATTAAAAGTAAAATATCTTGCTTCTGCTGTTGCAGGATCTGGTGTAGCCGGTGCACCTTTATAATAGCTTAAGATTTCAAATTTCGCATATTTACCATCATGTGTTTTTACAACAAATACTTTTCCTGCTTTTGCAGTGATAATATGAGTTACACCATTATAATCATACCAGGCATCCGCTCCTGAAGCGGGAAATGCGTAGGTTGAAGCTGCATCTGCTTTAAAAGTAGCCGCTGCCGGAAATGCAGTTACACTGGAAAATGTACCTGAAACAATACTTACCGCCCCTGATCCTGTTCTTACTGGTTCACCTGCATCTTCAACATTGTATTTGGCTCCTCCATTTACAATAATAGTTGTTCCGCGGAAAGCAATATCCCAATTACCATCGGTTACGATTTTGTTTTCTGAGAAACTGAATTTTGTAAAATCACCACCCACTGGCTGCCCTTGCCCACCTGTTTGTGGTGCCGGAAGATTAGAAACTTTTTGAGTTATAACTGCCGGAGGAGTTGTGTCCTCTTTCTTATCATCATCATTACTGCAAGATGCTATAAAAATAGTTACTGCTAAAAGCGAAAGTTTTAAAAAATTTGTCTTCATTTTAAAAGTGTTTAAATAATTATTGATTAAAAATTGTATTGAATTCGTGCAAAAAGTTGTCTCCCTGTTAGATTTGGAATTTGGCTGGGATCAGTGTAATCAAACAAATTATTAGCCCCAGCCTGAAATAGTAATTTATCCGTTACATCTTTTGATATTGATAAATTTGTTGTAAGATAGTCTTCCACAAACTTGTCATATTTATCTAAAATCTGGTTTGCATTAGTATCAGACATTCCATATTTACTTCTGTAAAAAATACGCAGATTGATGTTTGTTTTTATTTCCGGAATGGTGTATGAAAGTTTAACATTTGCGGTGTGCTTAGATCGGTTATATAATCCGAAATAATCTGATTTCTTAATCTGAATAGTTTCCAATTCTGAATTTCTTATGTAATCATGCTCTTCAAAATTATCTACAACCGATTTATCTTTAGCAATCAGATATTGATATCCTAATGATATTGTGCTATTTTTAGTAAAGCTATAAGTTGAATTAAACTCAGCTCCATAGGTAAAAACTTCACTAATATTGAAGTAACTAAAAATATTCTGACTGTTTGTTTTTTGAGCTACTACACGCGTGTCAATTAAATTACTTATCGAATTATAAAAAGCATTTACGTCTATTTTAAGTTTATTTCTTTTATAAAAAGTACCAAAATTAAAATTGACTGCACTTTCAGCTTCCAGTGGTTTATTGAAACTTATTCCCGGTTCTCTTTTCAAAAGCTGGCCCTCATTCTCAAATTGGTTTAAACGCTCTTCAGCAACATTGTAACCTAATACAGTATAACCAACCTGTGGATTCGTAAAATCAAAATACAACTGACGGAAATCAGGAGCTTTATAGCCATAACCTACAGATCCTTTTAAGGAAAAATCATCATTAATTTTATAATTTACAGCAAGCTTTGGGCTCAACTGTGATGCATATGCACTGTGATTATCATATCTGAATCCGGCAAGGATATTCCATTTATCTGTCGGATTATAATCATATTGCACAAAAACATATTGCGAATTAAATTTTACATGGTTCTCAAAATAGGTCCTGTCCAGGCTTTCATAATTTAATCCTACTCCCGCTGTTAGCTTATCGTTATTTATAGCCAGAGTTGTTCTTACTTCCGGTCGAAAAAGCCATTGATCATAATATGTTTTATCAAAAAGCAGGTTGTTCGGATCATTTAAGAAGGAATCATTTTTATAATTCGTTACATATAATTCGTATTCTGAATATAGTTTCGAGCTCCATTTATGCTCTAATTTAACCTGCGAATTCCATTCCTTTTCTTTTGCATCACCTTTATACTTTTCTCCTTCAATCATTGCCACATTGTTCATATTCTGATTGTAGAAACGATTACTCACCGTAAGTTTCAGATTCTCAGAAAAATCATAATATAATTTGGGTTGAATCGTGTAATTATAAAAACTTTCAACATTTTTTAAGGGCGTACTTTTATCTAAATCATATCCATCTGAAGAATAAAAATTCGTAAATAAATTTGCTGAAAACTTCTTTTTCTTCCAAAGGACATTAGCATTAGCATCATTGGTATTAAATGTTGCATATCGGTAAGAAAGAGTACCTCCCAACAGATCCTTTTTAGGTCTTTTTGTAATTACATTAATCACTCCTCCCATAGCTTCTGAACCATATAAAGCGGACGAAGCTCCTTTTACAATCTCTATTCTTTCAATATTCCCAACAGAAACTCTGGATAAATCTAAGACTCCTGAGCTTCTTCCCACAAGAGGCACGCCATCGATAAGAATCATAGTGTAAGCCGCATCTAAACCTTGCATCTGAATACCTTCAAAGCCACTTTCATCAGGAATTAAAATAATTCCTGTCTGTTCGTTTAAAATTTCACTCAATCTGGTAACACCCGATTTTATAATTGCTGCAGATGTAATTATTGTCATCGGCAATGGCAAAGTAGAAAGCTGCCTTTCTGTTCTGGTTCCTGTTATAACCAACTCAGATAGCTCTTCTTTAGAATTAACCGTATCTTTTTCCCTCTCCTGTGCTGAAAGATGTATTGTAAAAGCAACTAGTACTAAAAGGGTAATTGTTATTTTCATTATTTTTATTAAGTCTTAATAATCGAGGCAAATATATAACTATTTTTAATTGTTCTAAATTAAATTTATATATTTGCAAAAAAAATATAAACAAAACAATACGTTATGATTACAAAAAGACTCTACTTTTCAGCTCTTATGGCTTTAACATTCAGCCTTGGATTCAGTCAGGATGCTAAGAAACAGCAAGACATCAAGTCTATTAAATCAATGTGTGGGTGCTATGAAGTAAAATTTAATTTTACTGAGACTTTTAAGTATCCGAAAGATTCTCTTACATACAAACCTTCTGAAACGAAACACGAATCGGCATTAGAATGGGTAGAGTTATTAGAAGACACTCCCAATAAAATTGTGATGCAACATTTATTGATTGTAAGTGACGATATGATCATCAAACACTGGAGACAGGATTGGTTATATGAAAACACAGATTTGTACTCATTTGACAAAAGCAATTTCTGGAAATATAAAAAACTGGATAAAAAAGCTGTAAAAGGACAATGGACCCAAAAAGTATTTCAGGTAGATGACAGCCCAAGATATGAGGGATCTTCAACATGGGTTCACGTAGACGGAGAAAACTACTGGTCAAATGTTGCTGATGCACCGCTTCCAAGAAGAGAGCAGACAAAACGTAATGATTATAATGTTTTGAAAAGAAGAAACATTCATGAAATCACCGCTACAGGTTGGAATCATGAACAGGACAATCAAAAGCTAGTAAGAGATGATGCCGGAAAAGATTACTTATTGGCTGAAGAAAAAGGAATGGATATTTACACTAAAGTTGCAGACAGTAAATGTATTGCCGGTCAAAAATGGTGGGCAGCAAATAATGCACTCTGGAAAAATGTTCGTGATAAATGGCAGACTCTTTTTGAAAGACATAAAGACTTAAACTTAGAAGCTAAAGTTGACAGAAAAGCACTTTATTCTTTATTGTTTGATTTAAAACCAGACGCTACAAAGGCAGAAAGTGATGCTATTATCGACAAGTTCGTAAAATAAAAATGTTTGTGTTAGTAGTAAAAAGCCGGTATTATTTTAGGTCTACCGGCTTTTTTTATAAATAAAAACCGTTTGAAAATTAATTCAAACGGTTTTACCTTTACCAATTATACTAAAAGCTTACTAATTCAAAATAGTTAAAAATGAATAAAGGTTTTTTATTTATAATCCAGGATATAATCAGAATTTATTTTAATTCTAATATTTATCCCAAAATAATTTAGTTTTTAACTTGTCTCCTCCGATTGCAGCCGATGCTGCCTGATAATTGCTTGCGTTTAAAGTCTGCTCTCTTATGGGATATGTCATTCTTGAAGGAACTTGACTTTCTGCAGCTTGATCTGCAGAAGCAGGAGCAACAAGTATTGGAAAATCCAATCTTCTTGTAGATGTCCAGCCTTCAAAACCTCTGTTAAATTTAGCATACCATGATTGCTCGCCAATTTTTTGTTGCCATGTACCGTTAGCAGTAGCATAAGCAACTGTTGATTGTGCTAAATAAGTAGTAGCGTCAGCTTTTGAAATACCCCAATATTCCATTGAAGCAATAATTCCCGCTGTGTAATGAGATTCGACAGTTCCTCCTACAGCAACTCCTCTTGCAACAGCTTCAGCTAATAAAAATTCTACTTCAGAATAATCTAAAAGTGTTCCTTCAAAATCAGGCTGTTGTATTGGATCACTGATATGGGTGAATTTACTGTAAGAGTTTTTTATTCCAACAATTCCTCCTTTGTATGGCAGTACATTTCCGTTGGCATCTTTCAGATTTTGTGCAAAGTATGCTTTTGTCCTTGGATCATTTTTAGCCACAATGGCATCAACAAACGTTTTTGCAGGAACAAAATCATGTCTTCCTGAAAACACTAAATCTACATAGATAGGGTTGGTATTAGGCAGGTCATTCATATATTTCAATTTTGCATTATCGGCATTAGAAGTAAAAGCTGCCAAAGATCCTGTTTGTATAGCAGCATCAGCGATGGCTGATTCCAATCCTGAAGCTTTAAGATTGACTCCAAGTTTTAATTTGATACTGTTTGCAAATTTTACCCAAGATTTTAAATTATCTTTATAAATCACATCAGCTGTTCCAAATGCAGTATGTCCTGTATCAATTGTTGCCAGGTCATTATTGAGGCGGATAAGAAGATCTTTATAGATATCAATTGCTTTATCATATTTAGGCAAATAATCTCCTGAACCTTTTAAAGCTTCAGAGTAAGGTATATCACCAAATGTGTCAACCAGTACCTGATACGTATACACTGTTAAAATGTCAATTAGAATTAATTGATTTTTTTTAATTATTGTCTTTTCAGCAAATTCAGGATCAGTAGCTAAAATTTTACTGCTTTCTAAGCTTTTCTCAGCAGTAATAAGATCTGCCAAAGGCCCAGCATATAGTGCATCCCAATGTTTGTCTGAAATTTTTCTGGCAGTCCAATTGTAATTTGACTCATCTAAGTATGTAGTCTCTGTCCATTGCTGATTAACTAATCTAAAAATATTTTTATTAACATTTGAACTTACTAATTGTTCAGTTAATGTTTTTTCAGCACTAGTAAATAATGAAGATGCGGGAACTAAGGAAGGATTTTTAGCATCTACATTTAATTCTGTAAGAGCATTATCATCACAAGAAGCTGTAAGAAGAAGAAGAAGTCCCAGAGCGAATATTATTTTTTTCATTTCTTTTTGTATTAAAATTTAAATGTTAAGTTAAATCCGATATCTCTTGTTGTAGGAAGTGATCCTACAGAATATCCTCTTGAACTATTTCCGGATGATAATCCGCTTTCCGGATCAGCAAAAGGTAGATTTTTACTAATGATCCATAAATTTGAACCTAACAAACTAAATGTGGCGCTATTAATAAATGTTCCTTCGAACAATCTTTTTGGGAAGTTATAAGTGATAGAAACTTCTCTTAATTTCACATAGGAAGCATCATAGATAAAAGCTTTATTTGGTCCTGCTAAATAACCGTAATTGTTAGAAAAAACTCCAGGTCCTGTAACACTTGCAGCAGCATTTGTATTTACTGTAGAAATAGTATTTGGAGTACCATTTGGAGCGACTCCCGCATTTATAATACCCGTTTCCCTTATATTTCCTACAGCTGTTTCTTTGTATAATCCTGTTGCTAGTCCGTAGTACATATCAAGAGAGAAAACATCTCCGCCCTGTTGAGTGTCAATTAAGAATCCTAAAGAGACATTTTTGTACGTAAACTTGTTTCTTATACCTCCAATCCAGTCTGGTGTTATATTACCGATACTATTTGTTGCGGAAGTTGTAATTAAATATTTTCCTGTTTTTTGATCAACCGTCTTTTGACCATTTGTATATATATAGTCGGTTCCTTTTAAAGTACCGTATGCTTCACCAGGCGTAGCGTTTACAGTAACACCACCTTGAAAAGAACCTAATTGTAAATTATCCAGACCAGAAGGTAATGAGACAACTTTACTTTTGTTATTAGACCAATTCACAGTAATATCCCAGCTAAAGTCATCTGTTTTAATTGGTGTAGCTGTTAATTGTAACTCTATCCCTTTATTTTCGATATTACCTCCATTTACATAAGCATTTGTTACTGTTGAAGCAGATGAAACTGCTGCTGAAACAATTTGATCTACAGAGTTTGTTTTGTAATAAGTTGCTTCAAAACCTAAACGTCTGCTAAAGAAGCTGGTTTCTAAACCTAATTCAAATGATTTAGTTCTTTCCGGTTTAAGATTTGGATTGTTATTCGTGTTTGGAACTGAATAAACAGGTTGTCCTTGAAAGTTAGGACTTCTATTATATGTATTTATTAAACTTAATGCCTTAGCATCGTTACCAACTTCAGCGTAATTCACTCTAAGTTTTCCTAAGTTTAACCAATGCTGTTTCAATAAATTAGAGAATACAAACGATCCGGAAACTGCTGGATAAACATAGGAATTGTTTCCTTTAGGTAACGTAGAAGAAACATCTCTTCTGATAGATGCATCAACAAAATAAGTATCGAAGAAACCAATAGACCCTTGGGCATAAATACCATTAACACCAGCTTTAATTTTTTCCTCTTTAGGAAAAGGCAGTTCGAAACGTGAGTTTGATAATGCATAAAATCCCGGGCTAACCAAACCTCCAATAGTTGAAGAACGTAAATTATCTTTATCTGTCCTCCTAACGTTTCCACCAAGTACTCCGTTTAAGCTAATGTTCTCTCCAAATTTTTTATTAAAATTCAACATTACATCATAATTGATTTCCTGATAATTAACATCATATCTTTGGTATCCAGACGCCTCGTTTACAGGAGAAAGGCCAAATACAGCAGGAATAGAACCTACAGCTCTTCTTTCTTCTTGTAGTTCTTTATAAGTATCCAGAGATACTCTGCCCAAAGCACTCATCCAATTTGTAATATCATAGTTAAGAGATGAATAACCGAATAAACGTGTTCTGTTATCTGAAGAGAAATTTTGATAACGGACAAAGTAAGGATTATCCCAGTATGCAGGTGTTAAACCTTCTGGGGTAGTTGGGTCAGACCAGTTCCATGTTACATTTTGACTTCCGGAAGCGTTATAAACTTGTTGTAAGGATTTAATATCTGTATTAGTCTGCCACCATTGTCTGAAAGCACCCAGGATATTTGCATTGTACCCTGTTGAATTTCTTCCTATAGTATTTTGTAATGTTACTGCTGCATAGGTATTAGCTGTTAGTTTATCAGTGATTTTTTGACTGAATCTGACGCTCAATTGATTTTTTTTCAATTCGCTATTTGGCAAAATACCTGTTTGATTCGTGTTTACATAAGACATAGACAAGCTGGATCTCTCTGTAGATTTTTCAAGAGAAATACTATTCGTATATGTTTTCGCATCATTAAAAAAAGTAATCGGTCCGTTTTTAGCAGATTTCCAAGGAGTAGCTTTTCCGAAATTGGGTGAGTATGGAGTAAATGCATCCCACTGGTAAACAGGTTGTCCAGTAAATGCATCTCCATACGAAGCATCATTAGACGTGTCAACTGTAGGAATTGATGAAGAGTCTAAAAATGAACTTCCAAATCCATAACCTGATCCGTATTTGTTTTGATATTTTGGAAAAGTTGATTTATCAACACTACCTACAGATACTGCACTAGAAAAAGTAAAACCAATTTTATTGTCTTTTGCCTTCCCTTTTTTTGTAGTAACCATTACAACACCATTACTTGCCCTTGATCCATACAAAGCTGTTGCAGCTGCGCCTTTAAGAACGTTAATACTTTCAATATCTTCCTGATTAATATCAGAAATAGTATTACCATAGTCATAACCCCCTCCACCTGTTAGCTGAGTTGTAGCGTTTGTATTAGAATTATCAACAGGAACACCGTCAATTACCCAAAGAGCCTGATTGTTGCCTGTTAAAGATTTGTTCCCTCTAATTACCACATTGGTAGATCCTCCAAAATTAGTATTCCTTGAAACTTCTACACCTGCTACTTTCCCCGAGAGCAAGTTAGAAACGTTTGTAGTACTAGTACCGCCATTTAAATCTTTTCCGGAGACTAGCTGTGAGGCATAGCCAAGAGATTTTTTCTCTCTTTTAATTCCCATAGCCGTAGTCACTACAACTACTTCCAGTTCCTGCGCATCTCCGATTAATTTAATAGTAATTTCTGATGCATTTGCTGCTGCTTCCTGCGTTTTCATTCCGATGTAGCTAAATATCAAAATCTGACCTGATTCAGCTGAAACTGAAAACTTACCATCTAAATTCGTTTGCGTTCCGGACTTAGTTCCTTTTACTAATACGCTTACACCCGGTAATGGCATACCCATATTGTCAGAAACAGTTCCTGAAACAACTCTTTCCTGCCCAAAAAATAATTGCGAACTAAGTGCAAAAAGCAGCATTACCAATACTTTAATTTTTTGTTTCATTGTCTGATATTTTAAATAATTTCGGTGCAACTTACCGCATTAATATTTATTTAACAAGAAATTTAATCATTTTAACATTTAAAAAAGTAATCCTAGTATTACTTTTTTAAATAATTTTAAATAAAAAACCAATAAAAATACTGGAACAATGATAGTTAGCTATTTCCTTCTTTGAAAAAATGGGTTATTTCAGACTAGATTATTTTATTTGACCAAATATCATTTTTCTTAAAAACATTACAATTTTGTAAGAATGAACAAGAGCTGAATAGAGAAAAAAAACTAATATAAAAACAAAAAAAGCCGATAGTCAGACTATCGGCTTTTGCTTTATTTAAAAAAGTAAAGGTTTATTCAGCGCACTCAGAATATGTAATAACATTCTTTGTGAAATCACCCCATTTTGGTTCAGGATTTTCTGCAATTAACTTTTCACAGCTTTTCCATAATGGCACGAATTCTTTTTTATAGTCTTTTTTCTTCAACAAGAATGCTGGCTCGTTTTTCTTAGCAACATAAAATGATTTAACATCTCCTCCGACTAATTTCATACCGCCAATTCCTAATGAAGCGGTTTCTTTTGCATAAGGATCACAGTAAATTTTAAATTCTTTACTGAATCCAGGATTAAGAAGCTGCATTAATAATTTACTGTTTTTCTTTTTAATTTTTACATCTGCCGTTTCAAAATAAGCATATCCCTGATTTAAAAAGTCCTGATTTAGTTTTTCATCATTCCATTTTTTATAGTCTGACATAAAATTTAGTTTTTTACCCAGATTGTCAAGTCCACTTGGTGGCAAATACATAAATTTAATGTCTTCCGGCTTCAATTTGTGTTTTTTTCCAGCTCCATCCTGCAATTTAATGTATTCAATTAATCCTTTGTCTCTATCAATATCTTTGATAGTTCCGTTAATTTCAGTTCCGTCAGCCAAAGTTATGTAAGCTGTTTTACTGTGTGAAAATCCATAAGATGGAGAAATCAAATCCTGGGCATTCATCATACCAAATGCAAAAAGAAGCATTAGTACTAAAAAAGGTTTTTTAATCATTGTTCTTGGGTTTAAATTTAGCTTACTCTTACGATTTTCAGCATACTCGATTATCTATTCCTTTAACATATTAATGCTTAAATACCAATGTTTTCAAACATTAAGAAATGTTGTTTATTCCTTATTTTCTTACTGTAAACATAGGTATAAAAACGACATTTACAAATCGAATTTGAAGTTTTCACAAGAAAATTCAGCCTTCTGTTTTCTTAATATTTTTCAGTCAGAGCTTTCTTACTGCTGCTTATTAAATTTTATAAGTGAATAATTACAAACAGTAAAAAACTTGCATATTAACAAAAAAAGCCGATAGTAATTAACCATCGGCTTTTCTGAATTTTATAGTTTAAAATCTACATTCTTTCAGGAACTTCAATTCCCAATAAGGTAAAAGCAGATTTTATAACTTCAGCAACTTTTTGGGAAAGCTGTACTCTGAATATTTTTTTAGTTAAATCAACTTCTCCTAAAATATGTACCGATTGATAAAATGAATTATATTCTTTTACCAAATCATAGGTATAATTAGCAATTAATGCCGGACTGTGATTTTGAGCGGCATTTTGAATTACTTCCGGAAAAAGTTCGATTTGTTTTACCAATTCTTTTTCTTTCTCATGCAATTCTGTCATATCTGTTTTATTCGAAAAATCAAAATCGGCTTTACGAATAATCGACTGGATTCTGGCATACGTATATTGAATAAACGGGCCTGTATTTCCGGCAAAATCTACTGATTCTTCAGGATTAAACAAAATACGCTTCTTCGGATCTACTTTTAAAATATAATATTTAAGAGCCCCAAGACCAATTGTCTTGTATAATTTGACTTTTTCTTCGGCAGAATAACTGTCCAGTTTTCCTAAGTCCTCAGAAATTTGTTTTGCTGTGTCTGTCATATCCTGCATTAAATCATCAGCATCTACAACAGTTCCTTCACGGCTCTTCATTTTTCCGGAAGGTAAATCTACCATTCCATAGGATAAATGATACAAGCTGGAAGCCCACTCAAAACCTAATTTTTTTAAGATTAAGAATAAAACCTTAAAGTGATAATCCTGCTCGTTACCTACCGTGTAAACCATTCCGCCAACATCCGGCATATCTTTTACACGCTGGATTGCAGTACCGATATCCTGTGTCATATAAACTGCTGTTCCGTCTGAACGAAGTACAATTTTACGATCTAAACCTTCCTCTGTCAAATCGATCCAAACGGAACCATCAGGATCTTTTTCAAAAACACCTTTGTCTAGTCCAACCTGAACTACGTCTTTTCCCAATAAATAGGTATTACTTTCATAATAGTATCTGTCAAAATTAACTCCAAGATTAGAGTAAGTAGTAGCAAAACCATCATAAACCCATTGGTTCATCATTTTCCAAAGTGTAATCACTTTTTCATCACCGGCTTCCCATTTCTTAAGCATATCCTGAGCTTCGATAATTACCGGAGCTTGTTTTTTTGCTTCTTCCTCTGTTTTACCGGATTCCATCAATTGAGAGATTTCAGCTTTATAGGCTTTATCAAACTCAACATAGTATTTACCTACTAATTTATCCCCTTTTAAATGGGAGCTTTCGGGAGTTTCCCCGTTTCCGAATTTCTCCCACGCCAGCATCGATTTACAGATATGAATACCACGATCGTTGATGATTTGTGTTTTATATACTTTTTTACCCGAAGCTTTAATAATTTCCGCAACAGAATATCCTAACAAATTGTTACGAACGTGACCTAAGTGTAAAGGTTTATTGGTATTTGGCGAAGAATATTCAACCATAATCGCTTTGTCTTCCGAATTTGGCGTTACGTAACCAAATTTTGTATTGTCTTTTATTTCATTAAAGAAATTCAAATAATAACTATCAGCAATTACAATATTAAGAAACCCAGAAACCACATTGAACCGCGCTACCTCATTAACGTTTTCAACCAGATAACTTCCGATTTTATTCCCTAACTCGCCAGGATTGCTTTTAATCACTTTCAATAAAGGAAAAATCACCATTGTAATATCGCCCTCAAACTCTTTTCTGGTAGTCTGAAACTCAATTTTATCAACAGTAACATCAAATAATGCTTGTATTGCTTTTTGTATAGAAGGTGTAAGAATTTGTGATAATGACATGTAAACTTATTTTTAAAGTGAGCAAAGATACTGCTTATTCACCAATTAGAGAAAATCATAAACATATAAAATTCCTTAAAAGAGTCAGAATTTCACAAAAAACACAATATTTCAATTGTTAAAATTATCAAAAAGTCAAAACCTTAATCTCTTATAAAACAGCTGATCTCCAAAAAAAATAAAAATTCTTTTAATTTTTCTGTAACATATCCCTAACAAAACAGTCTTAATAGGGACTTTGAATTTTATTTCAAAAGAAGAAAAACTAAAAAAACTAAAAACAAGCATCATCAATCAAATCAAATCAATCAAGTACCAAATTATGAAATTAAAATTCTTTCTGTTCGCATTACTGGGTGTAATGGCAACAGCACAAGCTCAGAATTCGGGGACAGTCTCCGGAAAAATTACCGAAAAGTCAAACAATGCTCCAATTTCATACGCTACAGTTTCGATTAAAGACAATGGAAAAGTAGTTACCGGAGTAAATACAGATGATAATGGTGATTTTGTTATTAAAAATTTAGCTTTAAAAAATTATACAATCGAAATTCAATACATCGGGTTTAGAAAATATATCGGATCTGTTATTTTAAGTGAAAGCAAAAAAGAAGCAACTGTAAAAGTTTCACTTGAAGAAGAAATCACACAGCTAAAAGGTGTAAATATCATTAGCGAGCGTTCAACAATAGAGCAGAAAATTGACCGTAAAGTAGTGACTGTCGGAAAAGATTTAACTAGCGCAGGAGCTTCAGCATCTGATATCATGAACAATATCCCTTCTGTAAACGTAGATCAGGATGGAAAACTTTCACTTCGTGGAAACGACAATGTTCGTGTATTAATTGACGGAAGACCAAGTAACATTGACCCGGCTCAGTTGTTGAAACAAATTCCATCGACTTCTATCAAAAAAATCGAACTGATTACTAATCCAAGTGCCAAATACAATCCGGAAGGGATGTCAGGGATTATCAACATTATTTTGCATAAAAATGCCAACACTGGTTTCAACGGAAGCTACAGTGGTGGAATTACTTTTGGAGAAACTGCCAAATACAACCAGTCATTGGATTTGAACTATAAAACAGGAAAAGTAAATTTATTTGGAAATGTTGGCCAAAATTTTGGAACTTATTTTAATGATGGACACATTGAAAGATTAGATCAGAATATCGTTCAGAACTTAGACATCAAAAATGACAATGATTCTTATTTATACAAAATTGGTATGGATTATTTAATTGATGATCATAATACCTTATCTATCTATACCAATCAAAATAAATCGAATGGAAAAGGGTTTGTGAACACAAATATCGATTACTATAATGGTGATCCGGATAATAAAAACACCTACCAAAAATCCAGGTATTGGGGACCTGAAACAACAGGAACGTATAATGTAGCGTACAAACATATCTTTAAAAAAGAAGGACATACCCTGGATTTTGAAGGAAATTACAGCACTTCCAAAGAAGATCAAAATGCTAATTTTGACACTAAAAACATTGCTCCCGATAACTCCGTAAACAATGTGATTTATGATGATTTAATCAAGGGGGATCGAAAATTAAGCACGCTCAATGTTGATTATGTTAATCCGCTGAACGAAAAAACAACTCTTGAGGCTGGTGCCGAAGCCAGAATTACAAGAACAGGAAATGATTATACCAGATTATATCCGGCTTTACCTAGTCAGAATCAAATATCAAATTATACGTATGATACAGATATTTACTCTGCTTATGTGACTTTTGGCCAGAAATACAAAAAATTCAGTTACCAGTTGGGTGCCCGTTTTGAAAGCTATAAAGTAGCTACTAATTTAAATTATGGCAGTGCAAAATTTAATGATGATTATATTACCTTATATCCATCCGCTTATTTAACTTATAATCTGAATGAAAAAAACACTTTACAACTTAGTTACAGCCGCCGTGTAGACCGTCCTAGTTTAGAGCAGACAAAACCGATCCGTGAGTTTTCTACCCCATTAGTGACGTCATTGGGAAATCCTGAATTAAAACCTCAGTTTACCAATTCAGTAGAAGCAAATTACACCAAAACATTAGAAAAAGGAAGTTTTACTGCCGGAGTCTATGTGAGAAGTATCAATGACCAGATCAGTAGGGTTTTATATCCGGACAATACCGATCCGGATGGCAACAAGGTAATTTTGTCCTATACCAACTTTGATCGTAATACAGCTTACGGTTTTGAAGCCTCATTCAATTATAAAATCACAAAATGGTGGGACATTTCCCCATCTATTGACTTCTCAAGCATTAAACAGCGAGGAATCGTGTTTTTATTTAACCCTGCATCAGATAACAGTATACCACTTGAAAGAAAGATTACTGTTTCTGCTTTTAACAGCCGTATGAACTCAAACTTTAAAGTAAATAAACGTTTAAGCTTCCTATTATTCGGGTTCTACAAAGGCCCAACGGATGGTCTTCAAAATAACAGTCATGAAATGTACAAAATGGACATAGGTTCACGTTATACATTGTTAGACAGCAAAATGAATATCAGTGTTCGTTTTAATGATGTTTTCAAAACTATGAAATATGCTTTTGATGCACAATATCCTTACCCTAATTCAGGAGAGTTTACCTGGGAAAGCCAAACGGTTTATTTAGGTTTGACATACAACTTTGGAGGAGCTAAAATTAAAAATTTACAGCGCAAACAAAGAGAAGATAATACTAATAAAGGTGGTGGCGGAATGTTTTAGTCCCGTTCTTATTAGCAGATTTTTATATTTTAATTATTTCTTGTAGGAAAAAGGCCTGGAGTATGCCAA
>JBDTNT010000231.1:0-4875 GCA_039933615.1 Flavobacterium sp.
CTGCAAACACGCATTAATGTATCAATTACGTGATCAAAAGTGTTTACATCGTCATTATAAACTATGATTTCGTTATTGAAAGCGGTAGCTTCTTTTTCCCGGACTCTTTCTCTTACTTTTTCTTTAGTACTCATTTTGTTTAGATTTTTGTACTGTTGTAATTACTAACTAATTTACGTATTTTAATGAAACCCAGTTGTTTCTTTGAAATTTTTTAACATACGTCAATCCTTTTGCTTTGCACGAAGCATCGATAAACGGAATATCTTCTTCATAGAAACCACTTAAAAGCAACGTTCCTTTTGGATTCAAACAATCCACATAAGCCTGCATATCGTTTAATAGGATGTTACGGTTGATGTTGGCAATAATCAAATCATATTTTTTACCTTCCAGTAAAGCAGCATCGCCTTCATAAACGGTAATATGATTGCAGTTATTGCGTTCTGCATTTTCGATAGAATTCAAATAACACCAGTTGTCAATATCAATTGCGTCAATTGGCTGTGCCCCTTTCATTTCGGCTAAAATTGCCAGAATCGCAGTTCCGCAACCCATGTCGAGAGTTTTCAAACCTTCAACATCAGTTTCAAGCAAATGTTGAATCATCATGTGTGTAGTTTCATGGTGACCTGTTCCGAAACTCATTTTTGGTTCGATTATGATATCAAATTCGGCATCTGTTTTTTCATGAAAGGGAGCGCGAACATGACACTTTCCATCTACATCAATGGCTTCAAAATTCTTTTCCCATTCTTCATTCCAGTTTACCTGATCGATTTCCTCAACAGTATATTCAATTTTAAATTCTTCCGATTCCAAAATATAAATGTCATCCAGAATATTCTCATCCCATAAATCTTTTTTCACAAAAGCAGAAATTCCGTTTTCTGTTTCTGTAAAAGTTTCAAAAGCTTTTTCGCCTAACTCAGCAATTAAAATTTCTGATCCTGGTTCTTTCGGTTCAATTGTAAAATGATACCCTAAATATATATTTGACATAAATAATTTTTTTGCAAAGGTAAGAATACAAAGGAGAAGTTGTTATAAATAATTCATATTCCTACAGTAAAAAGCGTTAATTTTATCCTGAAATTGTAAGGGTTTTTAAATTATGAAGAATGTTATTTTTATTTTGCTTTTTGTGACACTAAATGGGGCAGGTTGTGACAAAGAACACGAGGTTGTCCGATCGTTTTGTTATTGGAAAACAAACCTGAATTTTGAGAAAGAAGATGATTCTTTAATTAAGACTTTGAATGTAAAACAAATGTACGTTCGTTTTTTTGATGTTGACTGGAATCCTTATGCAAAAGAACCTCTTCCTGTAGCGACAATTCGCGATATAAATTTGAGTGAAAGCGATCCTGAAATAACACCCAGCATTTTTATTACGAATGAAGTGGTTTTGAAATCTAATAAAAAGCAGTTAGATAGTTTAGCGTCAAGAATTGCTAAACGTATTCAGGAAATTGGAGTCAGCATAAATGAATCGAAAGCCAGTACACGTGCCAATAAAATAGTGTATCCCGAGAATTATTATAAAAAAACGGACTATAAACGCTTGAATTATGATTCTGTAAAATCTCTGGAATTGGCTAAATTAAAAGTTGATTTTAAAGAAATTCTAATTGATTGTGATTGGACAGAAAAATCAAAAGACAATTATTTTTATCTTCTTAAAGAGATTAAAAAGAATTCATCAAGATCAAAAATTGCAGCCACAATTCGCCTTTGGCAATATAAATACGCAGACAAAGCAGGAACTCCACCAGTTGACAAAGGTTTATTGATGTGTTATAACCTGACGAAACCGGAGGATTTTAAAACGAAGAATTCAATAGGAACCAGTGCAGAATTAGAACAATATATTACTCATGCAGATTACAAGTTAAAACTTGATATTGCGTTGCCATTATACAGTTGGGCAGTCGTTTTTAGAGGAAACCAGTTTAAGGGAATTTTATCCGATTATGATAATTTAATGAGTGATACCATAAAATTAAAAAAGACTAGTGCAGATAAATACGTTTTGCAAGACGACATTTTGGTTGGGCAAACTTATCTGCGAAATGGAGATGAAATTAGAATTGAGAAAATTTCTGATGAAGAATTAGACAAGATGATTTCGATTATAAAAAGCAAAATTAAAGTTGATAATCAAACCAGAGTAACTTTTTTTTCTTTTGATAAAAAATACATAAACGATTATGGAACACAAAAAATATCCGACTATTATGCGCGTTTTTAGTAGTTTACTTTTAGTATTTAGCTTTCAGATTTCTTTTGCCTGCGGATGGAGCGTGTCACCGGAAACCAGCAGATTAAGTCTTTTTAAACCACAACGGGAAGGTTTTTTTAAGCTTACGCCATTTTATTATTCGGCAGATGCTTATTATTCGACAAATACAATTTCTAGTAAAGATCAGGAATTAAATTGCCTGGAATGGAAGAAAAAATTAGGCAGTCAGATAAATTCTGATGATGTCAATTTTATTTTATATCAAACAGACGCAGAGCAATTTCAAACGGCTTATGAAACCAAATCTTTGAAAAAAGTTTTTGAAAAAAACACCTTTATTGAAGCACTTTTGCAATCTAAAAACAAAGCCTTTTTGGATTATATTTTATTCGCCAAAAAGTTAGAATACAATAGTAATACAGATGTAAAATGGGAATCCTGGGATAAAATAGGTTACGGCAATCAGGATCATAAATTGGCAGATTTAGATAATTTTGATAAAAAAATCACCAAAACGAAAGATGCATTTTTAAAACAACGTTATGCATTTTTATGTTTAAGATATAGCTTTTACAGTCAGGATTCAAAAGAAGTAATCCGTTTGTATGATACTTATTTTACAGATAATAAAAATACGATTCTGGAGCCTTGGGCTTTGTATTATAAAGCTTTGTGCATTGATAATAAAGCATTGCAAAATTATTTATTAAGCAAAGTTTTTGCGACTTGCGAAGAGAAATCATTTGCCGTTTTACAACATTATAATTGGAAAATTACGGTAGAAACATTGGCTTTGGCTCAAAATGATGAAGAAAGAAGTGTAATTCTGGCTATTGAAAGTCTTAGAAATCCAGCACCGGATTTAAAAACAATAAAAGAAGTTTTTAAGTTAAGTCCGAATAGTTTGTATTTGAGTTTCCTGATCGGAAGAGAAGTCAATAAACTCGAAGATTGGATCTTTACTCCGCAATATACAAGCAGTTCTCCTTCGGTAGTGTTTTCTAACGAAGAAGATTGGTATCAGGATTATGCTAAAGCAAAAGCAGAAAATTTCTCGAAAGACATTCTATATTTAAGAGAAGTAAAAGACTTTTTGATTGACATTCGCGAGCAAACTTCGGGCGAACAAAAAGAGTATGTTACAACAGCAATTGCACAACTTTGTTTTATCGATGACGAGATTGATTTAGGAAAAAAATACACTACTATGATTTCCGGTAAAGCCAATGCATCTATACAAATGCAAAAAAATATTCAGTTGGCTTTGGTTACTTTAAAACAAGATGATTTAAAAAATGAGAAAGCACAGAATCAGCTTTTTAATTATTTTAATTCGGTTGAAAATTTAGTAGAAACAGATTATGGATTATTTAAAAACTTATATAGTTTATATCGAATTGCAAGTGATGAATTTTATAAAAAAGGAGACAGGGTTACGGCAGGCTTACTTTTTATGAAATCAGAAATTAAGAATGAGGGAGAATATGCCGCTTATAATACTCCCTATTTTTACACTTATATTGGTTATTTTGATCGTCATGAAGCAACTACAGACGATGCAGACCGATTAATTGCTTTACAACAGAAGCAAAATAAAACACCTTTTGAAAAATACATTTGCTCTGGAACGATTGCACCAAATGCAGATTACTATAGAGATTTAAAAGGTACAATTGCATTTAGGAATAATAATTTAGAATTGGCTTACGCGACATTTTTGAGTATGCCAAAAGATTTTTGGGAGAAGAATTATGAGTATAAAAGTTATCTGAATGAAAATCCATTTATGCCAAAAATTCTACAAACAAATGAAGAACGAAAATTCGATTACCATTTTAATAAAACCGAATTTATTGCGAAGCTTATTCAGTTAAAAAAACAGAATACAGCTGAAAGTAATCTTCAGTTGGCGCATGCTTACTTTAATGTCTCGTATTTGGGTAACTCGTGGATGATGACAGCGTATGATTGGACTTCAGGCGAATCTTATATTGATTATGTTTATGGTGATAATACAGACGTTGAAAAGAAATATCAAAATGGAAATTACTATAAATTAGCAATGGCCAAAATGTATTATGAGAAAGCCTTTAAAATGTCTAAAAATAAAGACCAGAAAGCATTGGCAAGTCTGATGATTTTTGAATGTAATTATTATAGTTTTTATGCTGACTATGTTAATGTAGATGATAAAAAAAGCCCTTTTAAAGCAGGGCAGGAGTTACTTAATTTTTACTCTGTTTATAAAACAACGCCAACATTTAAAAGATATAATTGTCCGATGCTAAAGTCATTCATAAATTAGAAATCATAAAAAAAGCGATACCGTTAAGTATCGCTTTTTTTTATATAAATCTAAAATTAGAATGCAGTTACAATTGCTAAAAAGTCGTCCGCTTTTAAAGCAGCTCCACCAATTAAACCACCATCTACATCTGGTTTAGAGAAAATTTCTTTAGCGTTATCCGGTTTTACAGAACCACCATATAAAATAGAAACTTCATCAGCGATGTCAGCTCCAAAAGCTTTACGAACCACTTCTCTGATAAATTCGTGCATTTCCTGTGCTTGTTCCGGCGAAGCAGTTTCTCCGGTTCCAATAGCCCAAACTGGCTCATAAGCTAAAACAACTT
>JBDTNT010000232.1:0-12466 GCA_039933615.1 Flavobacterium sp.
GCTCCAACCGAAGAACCATTCAAAAAACTGATTAATCAGGGAATGATTTTGGGAATGAGCGCATTTGTTTATGTTTATTTGCTTAAAACTAGAACTAAAGAAGGTTTCAATAAAGGAAACATGTCAATTGATCTTCCTTATCCTCAAAAACTTTTAGTTTCGAAATCATCTTATGAACAGATTATTTCAGGAACTGTTCCTGATGAAGTTGAAAGTTGGATAGAAAAAAAATATGGCGTAAAATCAGATAGATCATTTGATATTATTTGTTCTAATGAAACTGTTTTAACTAGACATATCGATATTAGTTTATTAAAAGGAACTACTGATGAATTAAATGTTGAAGTCTTCAAATCTGATAGCAGATATGATGATTTGAATGATGTCGTTATTTTGAATGATGAAGAAAAATACATTTGCAATCGCGAAGTCGAAAAAATGTCAAAATCAAAATACAATGTCGTAACTCCAGATGATATTTGTAATGAATATGGTGCTGATACATTGCGTTTGTACGAAATGTTTTTAGGTCCGTTGGAACAGGCAAAACCTTGGAATACTGCTGGTATTTCTGGAGTTTTTGGTTTCCTTAAAAAATTATGCCGTTTGTATTTTGATGACAATGGTTTGATTATTACAGACGAAGAACCAACAAAAGACAACTTAAAATCATTACACAAAACCATCAAAAAAGTGGCGGAAGATATTGAGAATTTCTCTTTCAATACTTCGGTAAGTCAGTTTATGATTTGTGTAAATGAATTGTCTGCTCAGAATTGTCATTCACGTGCAATTTTAGAGCCTTTGGCAATCGTGATTTCTCCGTATGCACCGCATATCGCAGAGGAACTATGGAGTCTGTTGGGACATACAACTTCTATTTCGAGGGTTGATTTCCCTGTTTTCGATCCAAAACATTTGGTAGAAAGCAGTAAAGAATATCCGGTTTCATTTAATGGGAAAATGCGTTTCACAATCGAATTGCCGCTGGATCTGACCGCACCGCAAATCGAAGAAATTATTATGAAAGACGAAAGGACTTTGCGTCAGTTAGACGGAAAAATGCCAAATAAAGTAATTATCGTTCCAGGAAAAATTATCAATCTGGTTGGATAAACGATAACACGCACTGCTGTAAGTGTTATCGTAAAATATTCAAAATCCAAATTCCAATATATGTTGGGATTTGGATTTTTTTTTGCTTTTTTGCCACAGATTAAAAATGATTTTCATAGATTTTAAGGTTTAAATCAAATATTTCACCCAAATCTTATACAGATTAAAAGAACCCGTTGGGTGAAAATGCAAGGTGTATAATTTAGAACGCTGATAATACAGATTTGCTAGCGCAAAAACGCGGATTTATACTGATTTTAACTATAGAATCTAAAAAAATCCGTTTTTGTCCGCGTCTTCGTGATAACGAATCGGTCAAATCCGCGTCAAAATATATTATTTTTTAATTGCACCCAACGGGTTAAAATAATAAAATTAAATCTGCTCTAATCTGCCTGAAAGTAAGTGCGATTTCTCCTTCGTAGAAATAACACAACTTTGCGTTAAAACATTGGAGTTTGGTTTTTTCCTATTTAAAATTTCAATTCCTTTGTAACATTTTGTTTCTTCCTGTATCCAAAAGACAAATTTGATTCATTAAAAATTTAAAACTATTAAAAATGAAAAAGCATATCCTCTTAGTTGTCGCATTCTTATTTTCAGCAGTATGTTTAAATGTTTTTGCGCAAACAAAATCATATCCGTTTGAGGTTATTAAATCAGGAAAAGGAAAACAAGCCATTGTATTTATTCCGGGTTTTGCCTGTTCCGGTGAAGTCTGGAACGATACAAAAGCCAATTTCGAAAAAAGTTTTACGTGTTATACTTTAACAATGGCTGGTTTTGCCGGAGTGCAGCCACAGCCAAATGCTTCTTTTAAAAATTGGGAAGATGCTATTGTAGCTTATATTAAAGACAATAAAATTGTAAAACCAATCCTAATAGGCCACAGTATGGGCGGTGGATTGGCATTGGCAATTGCGGCAGATTATCCGGATTTGGCAGATCGAATTGTTGTTGTGGATGCATTACCGTGTCTGGCTGCTTTGATGGATCCTGCTTTCAAATCAAAAGAAAACAATGACTGTGGGCCAATGGTTGCTGCGATGATGAGTCTGACAGATCAGGAATTTTATGATAATCAAAAAAAATATCTTCCGAAACTGACCGCTGACACTACAAAGCATGAAATGCTGCTTGGGTGGAGTACAAAATCTGACCGAAAAACTTTTGGTGAAATGTACTGCGAGTTCTCCAATACAGATTTAAGAGATAAAATAGAAACCATAAAATGTCCAACATTAGTTTTATTGGAATCTTATTTTGTAAATCTTAAACCTGCCATCGAAGAGCAGTATAAAAAATTAAAACTGGCAAACCTTCAATATGCGGCTAAAGGCTTGCACTTTATTATGTATGATGATAAAGACTTCTATTTTAAACATCTGAACAACTTTATAAAAGTTAAAGTTAAATAATGAAGTTTGAAGATATCTACAAAACTTATTGGGAGCGGATATTCAGACTTTGTATGGGTTTTGTCAATGATCGTGTATAACCTTAATCTGGATGGGATTTAATTGGTTTTATCTTCGTCCAAGACAAATCAAAAAGCAGCAGGAAAAGATAAATAGCCTGATTGCTAAATTTGAAGATATAAGTAAGCAGTTAATTCCAGAATAAGTCCTTTTGTTTCTTGAATGTCAAAATGTCATTTTGTTAAAATGGTTCATAATTTGTGGTTTGTTTTGTAACTTTAAAATTCAATCAAAAAAAGAAACAATATGGGAAGTGGATATTTAATTATTGCTGGTGCAATTATGTTATTCAGCTGGATGGTGAGTTCAAAATTAAAAAGTAAATTCGAGTTATATTCTAAATTGCAATTAAGAAACGGAATGAGCGGTGCCGAAATTGCAGAAAAAATGCTGGCAGATAACGGAATTACAGATGTTCGTGTTATTTCAACTCCGGGACAATTGACAGATCATTATAATCCAGGTGATAAAACGGTAAATCTAAGCGAAGCTGTATATAATCATCGTAATGCAGCCGCAGCTGCTGTCGCGGCTCACGAATGTGGTCACGCCGTGCAACATTCTATAGGTTATGAATGGCTGACAATGCGTTCTAAATTAGTGCCAATTGTAAGCGTTGCTTCAAATTATGTACAATGGATTTTAATCGCCGGAATTCTAATGATTAAAGTGGCTCCGCAGTTATTATTGGTAGGAATCGTGATTTTTGCTGCAACGACTTTGTTTTCTATAATTACATTGCCTGTAGAATACGATGCAAGTAACAGAGCGTTAGCGTGGCTGGAAAATAAACACATGCTGACACAAGAAGAGCAGGCAGGTGCAAAAGATGCTTTAAAATGGGCTGCAAGAACTTATGTTGTGGCAGCTATCGGATCGATTGCCACACTGTTGTATTATATCTCGATTTATTCGGGAAGCAGAAGAAATTGATTAATTGAGTTAATTGGAGAATTCGTCAATTCGGTAATTTTAACCCGACAGGTTTTAAAACCTGTCGGGTTTTTCTTTTATGGACTATCTAATTTTCAAATTAGAATATTCATTATTAACTAAAGCTGAATCTGTCTGTCAATTTGCTGATCGAGTGAAATAAAGGTTTCTGTTCTGGAAACCCCTTCTATAGCTTGTATTTTAGTGTTTAAAAGTTGCATTAAATGTTCGTTGTCACGACAAATTATTTTTATTAAAACAGACCAGTTTCCAGTTGTATAATGACATTCTAAAACTTCTGGAATCTTTTTTAGATCCTTAACGGCTTCAGAATTTCGGGAAGCTTTGTCCAGATAAACCCCAATAAAGGCCATGGTGTTATAACCCAAAACCTTTGGATTTACAGTAAATTTTGACCCTGAAATAACTCCCGATTGTTCCAGTTTCTTCAAACGCTGGTGAATCGCAGCTCCGGAAATTCCTATTTTGTTGGCAATTTGTAAAATGGGTTTTCTGGCATCATCCATTAAATAGCGGAGGATTTCTTTGTCGATTCCGTCAATTTCAATTATAAGAGAGTTAATTTTCATGAGTTGTGATTTGAAACTAATTAGTGTTGTTTGGTTTTAAATAGAAATCAAATTTAACTATAAAACTTTTAATTATTTAAGAAAATGAAAGAACAGGTTCAATATGTTTGTTTTAAATTAGAGCAAAAAAAAAGCTGCAGATTTGCAGCTTTTTTTGATAGGATTCGTTTAGGAGTTATTTTCCTTTGTTGGCTTCACTGATGTATTTTTCCAAAGCCATAGTCATGGAAGGCGTTTCAGGAGTTGGAGCAAGAATGTCAATTCTCAAACCATAATCCAATGCCTCTTTTTGAGTGGTGCTTCCAAAAACAGCAATTCGGGTTTCGTTTTGTTTGAAATCCGGGAAGTTTTTAAATAAAGATTTGATTCCTGTTGGACTAAAAAAGGCCAGCACATCATAATAAACATCTGCCAAATCAGATAAGTCACTCATTACAGTTTTATAAAAAACAGCCTGAGTCCAGTCTACTTTTAGATTGTTTAAAGTAATAGGGGCATCTGCATTTAACTGATCAGAAGCCGGAAGCAAGAACTTTTCGTCTTTATATTTTTTGATTAATGGAGATAAATCTGCAAAATCTTTTGCGCCTACATAAATTTTACGCTTTCTGTACACTACATATTTCTGCAGGTAAAATGCAACTGCTTCAGATTGGCAAAAATATTTCAATCCTTCAGGTACTTTATAGCGCATCTCATCTGCTACCCTGAAAAAATGATCTACTGCATTTCTGCTTGTCAAAATAATCGCAGTGTAATGATTAAGATCGATCTTTTGTAATCTTATCTCTTTTGCGTTAACCCCTTCCACATGAATAAATGGTCTGAAATCAATTTTTATTTTGTGTTTTTGTTGGAGCTCAAAGTAAGGAGAATTTTCCACTTTAGGTTCAGGCTGTGACACCAAAATTGTTTTCACTTTCATATTATAAACATTTTCTAAGCACTCCCTTTCGTTATCCAATAATAAAGAAAATAATAAGGGGCTATTTCAAGAGCGCAAAGATATAAAATAAAATAAAATAACTTACTGATTATTATATTTTGATGCGTTTTAATCGAAATAAAGTATGAGAATAGACTTATACATAGTGAAACACCGATGATTGCTAGTGGTACACTTTTGGGAATATTGTCATAATAAAACAAAATAGCATTAAAAGGAAGGATTAAAACGCCAATGTAAGTTCTGTATGTCGCTTTTTGTAAGTTAAGATGGTCTATGAAGTCTTCAATATTGAATGAAGTGGCAACGATCTTTTCGATTAAATATTTTGCCAGAATAAAATAAAGCAAAAATGTGGCAATCTGAATGAATAAAACCCAGTCTGTTTTGGAGGCATATCCGAAAGTATGCATCGTAAGCTGAATGAAAAAAGCAAAGGAAATAATTTGTACAAAAAACAAACCTACAATGAAGCTGCCTTTCAGATTGCTAGTATCGCGATAGATTTTTGCATATTTATCGGAAAAGATAAGTTTGCTAAATTCGCTGAATCTCGTTTCGTATGCTGATTTAGTAACAGCAACAAGACCAAAGGCTAACACAAATAAAAATGTCGCCCAATCTTTGTTTTCTAGAATTCGTGGATGAAGTTGTTCAATCATAACGTTACAAAATTAGTAATTTTTTATATCAATACTTTTATTATAAATTTATTATGAATCAAATGCCATAAAAAGTTTACTTTTGCGGTGAAATTACCCAGAAAAATGAATGATTGTATTGTCATAATCCCCACTTATAACGAAATAGAAAACATAGAAAGTATAGTCAGAGCTGTACTTTCTCAACATAAACCTTTTCATCTTTTAATAATTGATGATAATTCTCCGGATCACACTGCTAATAAGGTGGTTGCGTTGCAGGAGGAATTTCCGGAAAGATTGTTTTTAGAAATAAGAGCCAAAAAATCAGGTTTAGGAACGGCTTATGTTCATGGTTTTAGATGGGCTTTAGAAAGAAAATACGATTTCATTTTTGAAATGGATGCCGATTTCTCCCATAATCCGAATGATCTTGAAAAATTATTCGATGCCTGCCATTTCGGAGGTGCTGATTTAGCGATCGGATCTCGTTATGTAACGGGTGTAAATGTGGTAAACTGGCCGTTAAGCCGGGTTTTGATGTCTTACTTTGCTTCGGTTTATGTGAAATTCATTACCGGAATGAAAATTCATGATGCCACAGCAGGTTTTGTCTGCTATAAAAGAGAGGTCTTGGAAAAGATAAATCTTAATAAAATTAAATTTGTAGGCTATGCTTTTCAAATTGAAATGAAATACAGAACATATTGTTCTAAATTTGAAATTACCGAAGTGCCGATTATTTTTACAGATCGTACAAAAGGGGTTTCAAAAATGAGTAACGCCATTATTAAGGAAGCAATCCTGGGCGTAATATCACTTCGATTGAAAAAATTATTCAATACCTTATAAAGCTACTGTGATGAATAGAATTTTAATAAAGAACGCTAAAATTGTAAACGAAGGATCAATTTTTGAAGGCGATGTATTAATCGAAAACGACTTAATTGTTGAAATTTCAGATAGTATCAGTTTAAAAACATCCGATTGTAAAGTTATTGATGCCGAAGGAAACTATTTAATTCCGGGTGCTATAGACGATCAGGTGCATTTCAGAGAACCGGGACTGACCCATAAAGGAGATATTGAATCAGAATCCAGGGCAGCTGTTGCCGGCGGAATCACTTCTTTTATCGAACAGCCGAATACGGTTCCTAATGCAGTAACCCAGGAAATCTTAGAAGATAAATACCAAATTGCAGCCGTAAAATCATTTGCGAATTATTCGTTTATGATGGGAGCAACCAATGATAACTTAGAGGAAGTTTTAAAAACAAATCCTAAGAATGTTGCAGGTGTCAAAATCTTTTTGGGTTCTTCAACCGGAAATATGCTGGTTGATAACGAAGCGACTTTAGAAAAGATATTTTCAAGTACGCCAATGTTAATCGCAGTACATTGTGAAGACGAAACGACTATTCAGAATAATCTGGCTGTATTTAAAGAACAATATGGCGATGATGTTCCGGTAACGGCACATCATTTAATCAGAAGTGCGGAAGCGTGTTATATTTCTTCTTCGAAAGCGGTTGCTTTGGCTAAAAAAACAGGTGCAAGGTTGCATATTTTCCACCTTTCTACTGCGAAAGAAATGGAATTGTTTACCAATAAAATTCCATTAGAGGATAAAAAGATCACTGCTGAGGTTTGTGTACATCATCTTTGGTTTACCGATGAAGATTACAAAACAAAAGGAAATTTTATAAAATGGAATCCGGCAGTAAAAACTGCAAACGACAGAAAAGTACTTTGGGAGGCTCTAAATGATGGTCGTATCGATGTAATTGCTACAGATCATGCCCCACATACAAAAGAAGAGAAAAAACAATCTTATCTAAAAGCTCCTTCCGGAGGCCCATTGGTTCAGCACGCTGTTGTGGCAATGTTTGAAGCGCATCACCAGGGGAAGATTTCAATTGAAAAAATCGTAGAGAAAATGTGCCATAACCCGGCTAAAATTTTCAAAATCGAAAAAAGAGGTTTTATAAAAGAAGGTTATTTTGCTGATTTGGTTATTGTGAATCCAAGTTTGCCATGGAGTGTAAATCCGGATAATATTTTGTCAAAATGCGGCTGGTCCCCATTTGAAGGTTTTGCTTTCAGATCCAGAATTACACATACTTTTGTAAATGGAGAATTGGTTTACAATAACTTCAAGGTAAAAGATATCCGTAACGGAAAAAGATTATTGTTCGACAGATAAAAAAAGCACACATGAAGAATTTTGTATTGATAATATTGGTTTTGTTTCTTTCTGTAAGTTGTAAAAAAGAGTTGGTAAAGCAACCCAAAAAACTTATTGAGAAAGGAAAAATGATTGATATTATGTATGATTTGTCTCTTTTGGAAGCTATGAAATACCAACATCCACTGTCTGCGGATTCAGTTGACACGAGTCAAAAGAGATTTGTTTTGCAGAAATACAAAGTAGACAGTCTTCAGTTTGCACAAAGCAATATCTATTATGCCGCAGATTATGATGGTTATAAAGAGATGTTTGATGAAATTGCAAAACGCTTAGAAAAAAATCAAAGAGTGGCTGATTCGTTAGTCAAAATTGAAGAGAAAAAAGCTGCTAAAGCAAAGAAAAAAGCTAAAGAAAAAATATCCGGACAGTCTCCTGAAACGGATAAAATAAAACCTGTAAAGATTAATGCGGATTCTATCAGAAAAGCAATGCAGGCAAAAAGGACCATGCAAAAGTGATCATTTATATTTTTGAAATATCCCTTACATATTGATGTACATCTAAAAAAACCGTTCCCAGAGCGGTTTTTATTTTTTCGTTAGAATACAGATTTGTAGAATAAGAGGCTTTTGCAGTAGCTTTCGTAAGCCGCCTTTTCTGAAAGAACAAAGTTGAAAATAGTCCATCGGCTATCCAGGCAAAATTTAATAAAAGAGGCTTTGCGTGAATGCCCGGTCTTTTTAATTTCAAAGTGTCAGCGATTGTATTAAGAATATCCCGAAATACAATATTTTCTGCAATCAGCGTAAAACGTTCGTTTTTGATATCACTTTTCATTAATTCGGAAGCAATTTTTACTACGTCGCTTACGGTAATAAATCCGGTACTTCCGAGAGTATAGAATGAAAGTCCGTTAGCTACTTTTACATAAAATTCGGCACTTCCCTGTTCGCAGGTTTTTGTTTTCGGAATCGGCCCTAAAATTACCCCCGGGTTAATAATAATTACATCCAAACCTTCCTGTTGTCCTCTCCAGACTTCCATCTCGGCACCATATTTAGAGATAGCATAATCACTATGTGGTTTTTCAGGATTCCACTCGGTTTCTTCGGTTATAATGGTTTCATGGGGAGCCAAATCGCCTAAGGCAGCAATGGAACTTACAAAACAGAATTTTTTTATTTGTTTTGCAATAGAAAAATTAACCAGATTGGCTGTTCCTTCAATGTTGGTTTTTCTTAATAGGTCTTCGTCTTTTGGATTGAGTGAAATAAATGCAGCGCAATGATAAACATATTCAATGCCGGTAAAAGCAATTTCCAAAGAAGGAACATCAAGAATGTCGGCTTCAAGCCATTCAATTTTCTCAAATAGATCCGTTTTTTTGTACAATTCAAAAACGGACTTAGTTTTCCGGATGTTATCTTGATTTCTGTAAATCGCCCGGACAGTTTCTCCATTTTCAATTAAATGAAGTAATAAATGCGAGCCTACTAAACCTGTTCCTCCTGTAACTAATACCATTTGGTAAAGATAGTATTTTTGATAAATTTATTGATGGTGGAATTTCATATTCATACATTTAACTGTATTCTAAAAAAAAAAGCAAGGAGAGCAAATTAAACGTTAATTTGCTCTCCTTGCTTTGAGATAAAATGGTTTTATTCTTTATTAAAAAAGAGTATAGCCAAAAATAAAATCAATTGAACTATATTTTGCAGAGTGGTAAACATAATTCACTAGTTCTTTTTTTGTGTTTAATCTCATTTCAGCGGAAAATTTATTGTTGAAATTATAACCCAGTCCAAATGCTAAATTTTTTGCTAAATCTCCTTTGAAAGTGCCTCTATTTGTATATGTAATATCAGTTTTACTGGTTATATCTAATGTATATGCAGCATTTATGAAAAGTTTTGATTTTTCATTTAAAAACATATAGTGTCTTATACCAATTGGTAATTGCACTGAATTGTAGCTTACTTTTATGTGTTGTTGAATTTCAGTATTACCTATAAATCCGCTTGGAGCACTATAGTTCTTTTCATCCTGGTATTTTTGATAGGTTGGATTAATAAATGCGCTCCATTTGTTTTTATTATAAGGAAGTACATATTCTGCTTCAGCACCAATTCGGAATGTTATCTTGTTGTTAAGCTGCGCGTTAAGCTGAGGATCAGCACTGTTCTTTGATGACAGTGACGCAATACTTATTCCGGGTGTTACTTTGATGAAGAATAAGTTTTTGCCTGCTTTTTTGCCGCTTTTTTCATTAGAAGCTGAGGTAATATTATTGTATTTTAAAAAATAATCAACAAGATCTGTGTTTTTATATTTAAGATTTAAAATTTCTTTCTCGGTAGTATTTGAGTTTGATACATTTTTAAAAAGCTGTTGTTTGTATTCGTTATTTTCAGCTATTGTTTCTGCCCCTTCATTTTTATCAGTCTGGATATATTTGACATAAATCAGCTGTTCTGCTGGAATTGCCTTTGTAGCATAAAAATATCGGTTAGTATTGTCTTGAGTGTAGCTATACAAAGTTGCATCTCCTTCTACAAGTGTTTTTAAAAATAAGGTTTCTTCTCTCCAGTCCGGATTTCTATTTGTTGTTATTTTTGTCAGGTCATTATTGGAGCGGTCTATTTTTATCTTAAACCTTTTATAGGTACTTTCTTGGTCAATTCCAAATTCTTGTATTGTTGCAATACTTTCAGTTGAAGACTCTGGATCTGTGAGTTCTGTTTTGTATTTGAAATCTATTGGAGTGTTTTTCCAGTCTAAATTTTTTATATAACATTCTGTTCTTTTTCCATCATTTGAAATAAAATATCCTTTTTCATATGCTATTTGTGCGTTCGAAAATGTGTAATAAAATAATAAGGTAAACAGTAAAATTTTTTTCATAAAAGGTTTTGGTTTTTTTGCCAAATGTAATTAACGGAATACATTAAGCGGTTATTATTTTAGGATATTTTTTTCGTTTTTGAATTAAATCGTATTAGGCTGTTTCTCTTTGTTATATGGAAAATTTAAAGGTCAGGATTGTTTAGCATTTTGTAAAATATCTAATTAATCCCTGAAATAAAGCTTTACTATAAATCTTGCCGGCATGTAAATTTATATTATACCACTACTTTGGAATTAATTATATTTGCACAAATTATTTAAAAAAATGAAAAATCTAGTTGAAGAATTAAAATGGCGCGGGTTATATCACGACAGTATGCCTGGAACGGAAGAACAATTACTGAAAGAAGTAACAACAGCGTATATTGGTTTTGATCCAACAGCAGATTCACTTCATATTGGAAGCATGGTTCAGATTATTTTATTGGTTCATCTGAAGAATTTTGGTCATCAGCCTATCGCTTTGGTTGGTGGTGCAACCGGAATGATTGGTGATCCGTCTGGAAAATCAGATGAAAGAAATTTACTGAACGAAGAAACCCTTGCTAAAAATGTAGCAGGAATTAAAAGTGTTTTATCCCGTTTTCTGGATTTTAACTCGACGGATAAAAATGCTCCGGTAATGGTGAATAACTACGATTGGATGAAAGAATTTTCGTTTATTGATTTTGCCCGTGAAGTTGGAAAACGCATCACGGTAAACTACATGATGGCGAAAGATTCTGTAAAAAAACGATTGAGTGGAGAAGGAGAGGGAATGTCTTTTACGGAATTTACCTACCAATTAATTCAGGGATACGATTTTTATCATTTATATAAAAACAACAACTGTATTTTGCAAATGGGAGGTTCTGATCAATGGGGAAATATTACCACAGGTACAGAATTAGTCCGTAGAATGGGTGGAGAAAACTCAAAAGCTTTTGCCCTGACCACCCCTTTGATTACAAAAGCAGACGGTTCTAAATTCGGGAAATCTGAAGGCGGAAATGTTTGGCTGGATGCTGATAAAACTTCGGTATATAAATTTTACCAGTTTTGGGTAAATGCAACGGATGTTGATGCTGAAAAATACATCAAGATTTTTACTTTCCTGGATAAAGAAGAAATTGATGCTTTGGTTGAAGAACATAAAACAGCTCCGCATTTGAGAGTTTTGCAAAGAAAATTAGCCGAAGAAATTACAATATTTGTTCACAGTAAAGAAGAGTTGGAAAAAGCAATTCAGGCTTCGAATATTTTGTTCGGAAATTCTACGGCAGACGATTTGAAACAATTGGATGAGGTTACTTTTTTAGAAGTTTTTGAAGGAGTTCCACAAGCTGAAATTGCAAAAGCAGATCTTGAAAACGGATTGGATATCGTTACGGTGTTAAACGAAAAAACGGGTTTCTTTAAATCAAACGGAGAAGCAAGACGCGCGTTAGCAGCAAATTCAATTTCGGTAAACAGAGAGAAAATCAAAGAAGATTTTGTATTAACTGCAAATGATTTGATTAATAATCAATTTGCGTTACTACAAAGCGGAAAGAAAAATTATTTTGTTATTAGAATTGTTTAACTGTTTAATCGTTAATTCAGTTAAACCATTAAACAAATCAACGATTAAATTTTTACAAAACCATCAAATTACACCCACGAATATCAGAATTATCAAAACGTCCCAA
>JBDTNT010000233.1:0-18775 GCA_039933615.1 Flavobacterium sp.
GAAACAGCACTTGCATGATACGAAAATGCACCTTCAAGAATTCCTAAAGTGTACAATTCAAGCAAGTCGTATAAGGAAAAGCCCTCTAACCAAGGTAATTTTATTCTCTTAAAAATCCCAACTATAGAACGTAATACCGGAATTCTTTCAATCCGGTCTTCTATCTCTTTAGACATATTTTATAATTTTAGGTTTTTTAGAGTTCAGAATTTTATAATTTGTGGACGGGTCTTGTTTTAAATAAAAAGTAATGATTTCTGAAACCTCAACTCATAACTTAAAACTTATAATTTCTAACTCAATCAGAAAGCCTTTAAACTCAAATCCATATTGTAAACGGAGTGTGTCAAAGCGCCGGAGGAGATATAATTTACACCACATAAAGCATATTCGCGAATTGTTTTTTCGTTGATATTTCCGGAAGATTCAGTTTGACATTTGGTACCAATTAACTGTACGGCTGTCGCTGTATCTTCATAATTGAAGTTGTCAATCAAAATTCTGTGAACCCCGTCGCTTAGTAAAATTTCACGAATTTCATCTAAATTTCTGGCTTCCACTATGATTTTCAAATCTAAATTTTTAGATTTCAAATACTCTTTGGTTTTCTTGATGGCAAGTGTAATTCCACCCGCAAAATCAATATGGTTGTCTTTCAGCATCACCATGTCATAAAGTGCAAAACGGTGATTTTCACCACCTCCAATTTTTACAGCCCATTTTTCAGCAGCTCTGAAATTTGGAGTTGTTTTGCGTGTATCTAATATTTTAGCACCGGTTCCTTTCAATAACTGAACATATTGACCGGTTTTCGTCGCAATGGCCGACATACGCTGCATGGTATTCAAAACCACTCTTTCTGCTTTCAAAATTGACTGGGAGCTGCCTGAAACCTCAAAAACAACTTCGCCATATTCTACATGAGTACCATCTTCTATAAAAGTCTTAATCTTTAAAGCAGGATCTACATATTCAAATATCATTTTGGAAAGTGCAACACCTGCAATAATCCCCTGATCTTTTACCAATAATTTTGCCTGACCATGCGCCGTTTCCGGAATACAAGCCAACGAACTATAATCGCCCGTACCAACATCTTCTCTGATGGCATTGCTGATTAATAACTGTAATTCTGTTTGAAATTGTACTTCGCTGATCATTTTTTTAAATTTTAATAAGATGCTAAAGTAGGATATATTTTGTGGATTTGAAAGTTAAACAAAATCTAAAAATTTAAAAACAACAAAAAGCTCACTAATTATTGAAAGAAAAATAGTAAAAATCCTAACACATACAGACATCTATTTTAATAGTCTTACAAGCTGTTTTACTCAAAATAATGACCATAGGTACATGATGAAAAAATGAAACTATCTGAAAATCTTTCTTCTTTCTTCTTTCTTCAATTTTAATTATAATCCCAGCTGCCAAATAGCACCCAAAACTTTAATTCCGAAATGGCTGAAAAATCGACCAGCATTAAATATCTTTGAGGTTCATTCAAACAAAATTATGGGCTTAATTAAAGACATCTATTCGGTTGCTTTTTACGAAAAATTCAGTCAGGCTGTAGCCGAAGTACATCCGGAATTTGATAAACAAAAATTTATCGATACGATTTATGAAAGCGATTTTGCTCAGAAAGAATGGAAAGAACGCATGAAGCACACTACGGTTGTTCTGCATCAATTCATGCCTCAGGATTTTAAGGAAGCAGTTGCCCTTGTTGATAAAATCATTAAAAATCTTAGAAAAAACAATTTGACGGATGGCAATCTGGCCTTCATCTTTTTTGCCGATTATATCGAAATATATGGTTTGGACGATTTTAAAACTTCGGTGAAAGCCTTTGTTTCCATCACTCAATTTATAAGTTGTGAATTTGCCGTTCGTCCTTTCATTTTAAAATATAAAGAAAAAATGATCGCAGAAATGGTACAATGGTCGTTGCATGAAAACCATCATGTACGCCGACTGGCCAGCGAAGGAAGCCGTCCTAGATTACCGTGGGCCATGGCAATTCCGTTCCTGAAAAAAGACCCTGCTTCTATGCTGCCGATTTTAGAAAATCTTAAAAATGATTCTTCTGAATATGTGCGTAGAAGTGTTGCCAATAATTTGAATGATATTACAAAAGACAACCCTCACATAGTTCTTGAAATTGCTGCTAAATGGAAAGGTTTCAGCAAAGAAACAGACGGAATTATCAAACACGGCTGTCGTACTTTATTGAAACAGGGACATCCGGAAATCCTGAGCCATTATGGATTGGAAAGTTCCAATATTGAACTCTCCGATTTTGAAATTAAAACTCCGTTAGTAAAGATTGGAGACTATTTACAGTTTCAATTTCATTTAAAAAATATAAATGACGAACCTAGAACTGTACGTCTGGAATATGCCGTTCACTATAAAAAGGCAAAAGGGCATTTAGCAAAAAAAGTTTTCAAAATAAGTGAGAAAGTGTATCCGTCCAACCAGTTGATTAAAGTCGAGAGAAATCAGTCCTTCAAGATAATTACCACGCGTGTTTTTCATACCGGAATTCATGAATTATCGATTATTATAAATGGTACAGAAAGTAAAACGCTTCGTTTTGAATTGATTTAAATTTATAGAAATCTGACTGACTAAATACACAGTATTATAATTTTACCGTCAGAGATTTATCCTTATCTTTACTCCCGTGAAATGGATTAACATCATATTATCAGTTTACTTAATCGTGCTATCGTCTTTGCCTTGTGCAGATTCGTTGCAAAGTGATGCGACTTCGCATACCAGCGAAATAGTATCCAAAACTGATAGTAAATCCCATGAAAAGGAATCAGATCTTTGTCCACCTTTTTGTACTTGTAACTGTTGTGCAGCACAAGTATTAAACACAACTCCGATTATTACATTTTCTTTTGATGAAAATTTGACTCTCATCAAAAAACCTTTAACTTCTTATCATTCCATTCTTACTTCTAATTTCTGTGGAAGTATTTGGCAGCCGCCTCAAATAGTATAATGAAACCCGGATAATTTCGGTTAAATGTGTTGTGAATCACAACAAAAAACAGGCGTATTGCGTCTGATTTCTCATTCATTATATCCAAAAAATGCTCGATAAAATTATACAATTCAGTATAAAGAATAAATTCATTATACTATTATTTACCCTGGTTCTGATCGCCTGGGGAAGCTATTCTCTTAAAAATTTACCCTTAGATGCCCTTCCTGATATTACCAACAATCAGGTACAGATTATAACCACGGCGCCAACATTGGCGAGCCAGGAAGTCGAACAGTTAATCACCTATCCGCTGGAACAGGCCGTAAAAACGATCCCAAAAGTAATCGAACTCAGAAGTATTTCCCGTTTTGGGCTGTCGGTTGTTACGGTTGTATTTGAAGAAAATGCAGATACCTATTGGGCAAGGGAACAAGTTTTTCAGCGGTTAAAACAAGCCGAAGAAAACATTCCAAAATATGCCGGAACACCGGAATTAGCTCCTATTACAACTGGCTTGGGTGAAATCTATCAATATGATGTTTATGCTAAAAAAGGTTATGAAAACAAATACAATGCAACCAGTTTAAGAACTATTCAGGATTGGATTATTGTGCCTCAATTGCAAGGTGTGAAAGGCGTTGCCGAGGTAAGCACCTGGGGTGGAAGTGTAAAACAATACGAAATTGCCGTAGATCCCAACCGATTGAACAGTGCGGGAGTTACCATTACCCAAATCTTCGATGCCCTCGAAAAAAACAATCAGAATACCGGCGGGGCTTATATTGAGAAAGATGAATTTGCCTATTTTATCCGTGGCGTCGGTATGGCTTCCGGAATTAAGGATATTGGAAACATTGTCGTAAAAAACCGGGACGAAACACCAATTTTAATTCGTGATGTGGCCACTGTACAACTTGGAAATGCGATTCGTTTTGGTGCCACGACCAAAGATGGAAAAGGTGAAATTGTGGGCGGATTAACACTAATGCTAAAAGGAGAAAATTCTAAGGCCGTTGTCGAGCGTGTCAAAGAAAAAATGTTACAAATTAACAAAATGCTACCGGAAGGTGTTGCTGCCGAAGCTTTTATTGACAGAAGTAAATTGGTCGATAATGCAATCGGAACAGTGAGTAAAAACCTGCTTGAAGGTGCCTTAATCGTCATTTTTGTACTGATCTTATTTCTCGGAAACCTGCGCGCCGGATTAATTGTCGCTTCTGTAATTCCGCTGGCCATGCTGTTTGCGGTAATATTAATGAATGCATTTGGCGTTAGCGGAAACTTAATGAGCTTAGGTGCAATTGATTTCGGAATTATTGTCGATGGTGCCGTAATCATTGTTGAAGCTACTATGCATCACCTCCAAAAACTTAAAAAGAAAAGCAAATTAACCCAATCTGAAATGGATGAGGAAGTATACGCTTCGGCTTCCAAAATAAGAAATAGTGCCGCATTTGGAGAAATTATTATCCTTATTGTTTACCTCCCTATTTTAGCCTTGATTGGAACGGAAGGAAAAATGTTCAAACCAATGGCTATGACCGTTGGCTTTGCGGTAATGGGTGCTTTTATACTTTCGCTGACCTATGTCCCTGTGATGAGTGCCTTATTTCTGTCTAAAAACCCGGAACACAAAACAAATTTCAGTGATCAGATGATGGCCTGGCTGGAGAAAATATACACTCCGTTTCTAGAAAAATCATTACGTTTTAAAAGATTAGTTTTAGGAATCGCTTTGTCTTTATTTGTTTTCGCTGTTGTCATTTTCCAAAATATGGGAGGCGAATTTATTCCAACAATCGAAGAAGGAGATTTATCTATTAATGCAACTATTATGACCGGAAGTTCTTTATCTCAAATGATAAAAACAACAACGGAATATGAAAAAATGCTGAAGGCCAAATTCCCGGAAATTAAAACAATCGTAACGAAAATCGGAAGCGGAGAAATTCCAACCGATCCGATGCCGATAGAAAGCGGTGATTTGATTATTGTTTTGAAAGACAAAAAAGAATGGACAAGTGCTGATAACTGGGAAGATTTAGCTCATCTGATGAAAGAAGAAATGGAAAAAATCCCGGGTGCCAATATTGAAGTTTCACAGCCAATCCAGATGCGATTTAACGAATTAATGACCGGCAGCCGAAGTGATATCGCTATTAAAATATTTGGTGACAATCTCGATGTTCTCGAAAGAAAAGCGAATGAACTAATTCAGAAAATCAATACAATTGAAGGTGTTGGCGATTTAAAAGCCGACAAAGTAACCGGATTGCCCCAGATTACCATAAAATACGATTATGATAAAATTGCACTATATGGTTTAAACATAGAGGATTTAAATAAAATTATCCGTTCCTCCTTTGCGGGAGAAGCTGCCGGTAAAATCTACGAGGAAAACAAGAGATTTGATATTGTTGTCCGGATGAATAAGGAAAACCGGAATGACATTAATGATGTCAGTAATTTGTTTATTCCGTTACCAAACGGACAACAGGTGCCTCTTTCGCAGGTGGCAATTATCGATTATGAACAAGGTCCGGTTCAGGTTAGCCGTGAAGACGGTAAACGCCGAATCACAATTGGACTAAATGTCCGTGGACGTGATGTTAAAAGTGTTGTGGAGGAAATCCAGCAAAAACTGGACAAAAACTTCCCTCTTCCCGCAGGATATTATGTCACCTACGGCGGTCAGTTTGAAAATCTTATTGAAGCCAACAAGCGACTTTCCATAGCTTTACCAATCGCACTGGGTCTGATTTTAGTACTGCTTTATTTTACTTTCAAAAGTATTAAACAGGCAGCCTTGATTTTTACTGCAATTCCACTTTCAGCGATCGGTGGTGTTGTCGCTTTGTGGCTGCGTGGAATGCCTTTTAGTATCTCGGCCGGAATTGGTTTTATAGCTTTATTTGGAATTGCAGTTCTTAATGGGATTGTTTTAATTTCTTATTTCAATCAGTTAAAATCAGAAGGAATTAAAGATGCACTACAACGCGTTTTAATCGGGACAAAAACAAGATTACGTCCCGTTTTAATGACAGCTGCTGTAGCTTCTTTAGGATTTCTGCCAATGGCCTTATCTACAAGTGGAGGTGCCGAAGTGCAGAAACCATTGGCCACGGTCGTAATTGGCGGTTTATTTTCAGCAACATTCCTGACCCTCATTGTTTTGCCCATACTCTATTTATTGTCCGAAAGAAGAATTAAAATCAAATCAAAAATGATAAAACCAATAGTAACAATTTTTCTATTAGTAACAGGCAGTTTTTCTTTTGCCCAGGATAAGCAGTCGGTTACCTTGGAAAAAGCAATCGAAATGGCGAAATCTAATAATATCAGCCTAAAAATTGCCGATAAGGAAATAGAAAAACAAACGGTTCTTAAAAAGACTGCTTTTCAGGCAGATCCTTTACAGGTACAATATCAGGGCGGGCAGTTCAACAGTGTAGATTATGACAGTAATGTTTCTGTACAGCAATATTTCCCTATTGGAAAAATCACCAAGGCTAACCGACAATTACAGGAAGAACTGGTAAAACTGGCCGAAAAACGAAAAGCCATGTCGGAATATGAAATTGGAAAAGCTGTAACATTAGCGTATTATCAGTATTTACATGGTGTTGCAATTCAAAAACTAAATACCGAATTATTCGATGTCTATGCTTTATTCTTAAAAAATGCAGAGCTTCGTTTTAAGACCGGGGAAAGCGGCAATATTGAAGTTATTAGTGCAAAAGCCAAAGTCAAAGAAATTGAAACCCAAAAAGAACAATTAGAATACGATTTGGCTATTTATCAAAAGCAGTTGCAGTTTTTCATTCAAACCAAAGAAAATATTGTACCAGATACAGCTACATCTTTGCAATTTACGGCTCTTGTTGATTCCAATACATCTAAAGTTGAAGACCTGATTACAGCCTATTACCAGCAACAGATTTCGGTGTATCAGAAAGAAATGAATACGCATAAAGCACAACGCACACCGAAACTGGGTTTAGGATACTTTGCACAAACCATTGATACTAAATCTTTGTTCCAGGGGTTTACGGCAGGCTTGCAAATTCCGCTGTTTGGCGGTGTAAATTCCGCTAAGGCTGAGGCAGCAGCAATCAACATTACACAATCAGAATTGGAATTAGAGAAAAATAAATTTTCGCTGGAGCTGCAAATGCAGGAATTGAAAAATGAATTTGAAAAACAGCAAAAAGGTTTGTCCTATTATCAAAAGGAAGGTTTGCAATATGCAGAGCAAATTATTACTACAGCCCAAAAAAGTTATGCAAATGGCGACATGAGCTATTGGACGTACATCAGTTTTTTAAATCAGGCCATTGACATCAAAAAACAATATGCCGAGACTCTGAATACTTATAATCAAAGTGCCATCCGATTACAATTCCCTTCAATTTCTAATAACTAATTATTCATTATCAATGAAAAATATAAAAAATACAACAAATCGTTTTACTCATTTTCTCTTCCCAGTTGCTTTTCTCTTATTGTTTTTAACATCCTGCAATGATAAAAAAGCCGAGGAAGTTTATGAAGAAGAGAAATCAGAAAATGAAGTAACACTAACGGCAGTTCAATTTAAAACAGTGGGCATTCAATTTGGAAATGTAGAAAACCGCAACCTTAATACGATTATTAAAGCAAATGGCTACACGACGGTTCCTCCTCAAAATTCAGCCAAAATTGCGACACTGCTTGGCGGTACCGTTAAAGATATTTTAGTATTGGAAGGAACTTATGTAAAAAAAGGTAAAGTTCTGGCCACTATTCAAAATCTGGAAGTGGTAGAAATGCTGGAAGATTATAAATCAGCTACAGCCAATATTGAATATCTGCAATTGGAATACAACCGCCAGAAAACATTGTCTGATGAAAATGTAAATCCCCGAAAAACTTTTCAGGAAGTAAAAGCAAAATTAGCGGTAGAAAGAGCAAAAGCGCAAGCGGCAAAAAACAAATTACAGGCACTCAATATTAGTCCCGGCAGTAACAGTTCATTAATTCCAATCCTATCACCGATAAATGGCTATATCGGGAAAATCAGTATTGCCAAAGGCGCATTTGCTGAAACTGGAATCCCGTTGTTTGAAGTGGTAGACAACAGTCAGATGCATTTGGATTTAAATGTGTATGAAAAAGATTTAGGCTCCATTTCAATAGGTCAGGAAGTTGATTTTATACTGACCAATCAATCGAATAAATCTATAAAAGGAAAAATATTCGGTATTAATAAATCTTTTTCCAATGAAAGTAAAACGGTAGCCGTACACGCCAAAATAAATCCGGATGACGCCAAAGGACTAATCTCCGGAATGTATGTTTCTGCCAATATCAATCTTAACAATGCTACAGTAGAGGCACTTCCAAAAGCTGCTATTGTTAAAAATGGTGATAAATATTTTATCTTTATAAAGGAAATCGGGCATGCCGAAAAAGAAACAAAACACGAATCTAAAGAACAAGGAGAAGAAATACATTTTAAAGCGATTGAAGTTATTCCCGGCACTACTGATATGGGATTTACCGAAATAAAATTTGTAACTTCAATCCCTGATAATAGCAAAATTGTTACACAAGGTGCTTTTTATCTGTTATCTGCCCAAAAAGGCGGTGGAGAGCACACCCATTAATCTAAATTTATGATACATAATAACGATACCGATTGCTGCGAAACAAATCAAAACGCAGCAGTTAAAAAGAACAAAAAGGCAAATTGTTGCTCGCATGACGACCATGGTCACGAGGATCACGAGGATCACGACGGACATGATCATTCAATAGGAAACCAGACTACGTTTCAGTTATTTTTTCCGGCTATAATCAGTTTTATTTTATTGATTATTGCTATTGTTTTCGATAATTATTTACCCCAATCCTGGTTTACAGGATGGGTACGAATAGTCTGGTATGCAGTTGCTTATTTACCTGTCGGTTTTCCTGTATTGAAAGAATCTTTGGAAAGTGCCCGAAGTGGTTCTTTCTTTTCGGAATTTTTACTGATGAGTATTGCCACAGTCGGTGCATTTGCCATTGGTGAATATCCGGAAGGGGTTGCCGTAATGCTTTTTTATGCTATTGGGGAAACATTTCAAACCCTGGCTGTAACGCGTGCCAAAGCCAACATAAAAACATTACTGGACCAGCGTCCGGATGAAGTGACCATTCTCGAAAACAATCAGCCCAGAATCATTAAAGCTGCAGATGCCCAAATCGGAACTATAATTCAATTAAAACCGGGCGAAAAATTAGGTTTGGACGGTGAACTTCTTTCAGAAACTGCTTCCTTTAACACAGCAGCCTTAACAGGCGAAAGTAAGCCCGACACCAAAAATAAAGGCGAAAGTGTTCTTGCCGGGATGATCAATCTTAATGCCGTAACAGAGGTGAAAGTTTCTGCTTTGTATACGGACAGTAAATTGTCTAAAATTCTCGAAATGGTTCAGGAAGCGACTTCTAAAAAAGCGCCAACCGAATTATTCATCCGGAAATTTGCCAAAATATACACCCCAATCGTTGTATATGCTGCAATTGCAATCTGTTTATTGCCCTATTTTTTTGTGGAGCATTATATATTTAGTGACTGGCTGTATCGTGCTTTAGTTTTTCTTGTAATTTCCTGTCCATGTGCATTGGTAATTTCGATTCCTCTTGGTTATTTTGGTGGAATTGGAGCTGCAAGCAAAAACGGAATTCTGTTCAAAGGTTCCAGCTTTTTAGATATCATGGCAGCGATTCAGGTCGTTGTTATGGATAAAACCGGAACATTGACAAAAGGTGTTTTCAAAGTTCAAAAAGTCGTTGCTGTAACTATTCCGGAAGCAGATTTAGTGAAATTCACCGCTGCACTCGAAACGAAATCAACGCATCCTGTCGGAACTGCCATCATCGCCTATGCCAAGGGAACGGAGAAAACCAGCACCGTTACAGACGTTGAAGAAATTGCAGGTCATGGCTTAAAAGGAAAAGTCGACGGAAACGAAATCCTTGCCGGAAACGCCAAATTATTGAAGAAATTCAATATTGATTATGATTCCGAAATTGACAATACACCTTTCACAATAATCGTAATAGCCATCAATCAAAAGTATGCCGGCTATTTTCTGATTGCCGATGAGATAAAAGAAGATGCCAAACAGGCCATTCAAAGCCTGCACCGAATAAATGTAAAAACAGTCATGCTTTCTGGAGACAAAACTGCTGTTGTAAATGCCGTGGCCAAAGAACTAAACATAGACGAAGCCTACGGAGATTTACTACCAGAACACAAAGTTGAAAAGGTTACTGCATTAAAAAATAAAAACCTGAAAATTGCTTTTGTGGGAGACGGTGTAAATGATGCACCCGTTGTTGCGCTGGCACATGCCGGAATCGCAATGGGCGGTTTGGGAAGTGACGCCACTATTGAAACTGCCGATATCGTAATACAGAACGATCAGCCCACAAAAATATACACGGCTATAAATATTGGTAAAAAAACCAAGCAGATTGTATGGCAGAATATTGGTTTGGCATTTGTGGTAAAAGCTGTTGTTTTAATTCTTGGCGCCGGCGGTTTAGCAACAATGTGGGAAGCTGTTTTTGCAGATGTAGGTGTTGCTTTATTAGCCATTTTAAATGCGGTGAGAATTCAGAGGATGAAGTTTTAAAAATTTTATTTCCTTTAAAAAACCATTTTCTTAATCTAAATTAAGTTACAGATTAGCACTACAACTCTAATTTTGTTTTCAACTAAAATAAACCATTATCATGTCAAACATCAGTTTAATTATCGAGGAACGCGCTGCCAATATTGGCAATTTTATGGTGGGAAGATTACTGCCTTTCCGCGAAAAAAGAGCCGTTGGACCATTCGTATTTATCGATCATATGGGACCCGCGCATTTAAACCAATATCAGAATATGGATGTTCCGCCTCACCCTCATATCGGACTTTCCACTTTGACTTTTTTGTTTGAAGGCAGCATTATGCACCGTGACAGTCTGGGAACAGAATTAGAAATAAAACCAGGTGCCGTAAACTGGATGACGGCTGGAAAAGGAATTGTACATTCTGAAAGAACACCGGAATATTTAAGAACTTCCGATAAAATGCTTCATGGTTTGCAGATTTGGGTGGCACTTCCAAAAGAATTAGAGCAAATGGAGCCGAATTTTGCGCATGTTGAGGCAGAAGATATTCCACATTGGGAAGAAAACGGAGTTTCTTATAAGTTAATCGCCGGAAAGGCTTTTGGAAAAAAATCACCGGTTCCTGTTTACAGTCCGTTGTATTTTATTGAAATCAAAAGCAAAACCACTCAAAAAATAAACATTGGAAAAGATTTATTTGGCGAAAGCGGATTATACATTTTAGAAGGAAGCATCAAAAGCGGAGAACATGTTTACGACCCGAAACAAATCCTGATTACCAACGACAGCACTTTATGTGAATTTGAAATTACAGCAAATTCAACCGTTTACATTTTTGGAGGAACTCCATTCCCGGAAGAGCATTTTATCTTTTGGAATTTTGTTTCTTCTGATAAGGAATTAATCGAAAAAGCAAAAAAAGACTGGACAGCTCAGACTTTTCCTAAAGTTCCCGGAGAAACTGAATTTGTTCCTTTACCTGAACCCCGAATTAAATAATATATGAATACTATATCAGCACAAATCGATACGCGTTTGTATCGCACCGAGATAAAATCTGCCAGCGGAAATATCGTTATTGCAGACGAACCGCAGGAAGTTGGCGGTAAAAACTTAGGCTTTAGTCCGTCTGAACTTTTGGCTTCCTCACTGGCTTCGTGTACTTTGATTACGTTACGCATGTATATCAACCGAAAGCAATGGGAGGTTTCTGAAATTAATATTAAGATTGATTTTGAAAGAGATACCGAACAAAACGTTTCCTTATTTACCAGAAAAATCGAAATAGTTGGCGAAGTCGACGAAACGCAAAGACAACGATTGGAAACCATTGCCAACAGCTGTCCCATTCATAAAATATTAACCCATTCAATAGAAATCAAAACGACATTAATATAACCTCATGGAAATACAACAAATAAACGATAGCAGAAAAGGAGCTTTTGAAGCCGTCGAAGACGGGAAAGAAGCTGGAAAAATGACCTATACCTGGGCCGGAGATTCTAAATTCATCATTGATCATACAGAAGTTAACGAAGAATTTAACGGAAAAGGGGTTGGAAAAAAACTGGTAATGGCCGCAATTGAATATGCCAGAGCCAATGCTTTAAAAATTATTCCGCTTTGTCCTTTTGCGAAAAGTGTTTTCGATAAGAATACGGATATGCATGATGTTCTTTTTTCTTAAGGTTTGAAAAAGGTTCAGAGTTGCAAAGGTTCAAAGGTTTTCCGTAGAAATGCACAGCTGTGCATCTATTGTAGACAACAGAATAACACATAATTTGTCATTTCGACGAAGGAGGAATAACACTAGAAATTTCACAATAATCATCGACAATCTTTGTGGTTACGAATGTGATTTCTCCTTCGTCGAAATGACAAAAATTAAGAAAAATTCATTTCCAAAAACAGTCATTTCTTACCTGATTTCAATCTTCATTTTCAAAAGTCGTTCAAAAGCACTACATTTGCATGTAATTTAAACCTAGACTATGACGAGGATAATTACATTTTTCTGTTTTTTTATAGCACAAATCGGCTTTTCTCAATCAGCTGAAAGTTATTTAGAAAAAATCAGAAACAACGAAGCACTCTCTACTGCTTTTTTTCAACAAATGCCTAAAGGAGGCGATTTACACCATCATTTTTCAGGATCAATTTATGCGGAACCTCTTTTGGAAAGAGCCATTTCTGAAGATTTTTACCTGAATTTAGAAACGATGGAAGTATCCAAAACAAAACCTTCAAAAGGAAACTGGGAAACTTTTTCTTCTCTTAAAAATAACGGAAAACTCCAATTCTACAAACAACAAGTGATGCAAACCTGGTCTGCAAAAGATTACAATGGTGTATCTGTTCCTTCCGATGATTTGTTTTTTGATTCATTCAATAAGTTTTCCCCAACGATCGAAGGACATTTTGCCGAAGGAATGCTGGAATTAAAAAAACGTGCCATCTCCGAAAATGTAAGTTATATCGAAACACAATTATCTACGATTCCGTGCGATATGAATGTTTCTGATTTATCTGATTTTAATACCAAACTTCGTCAGGCTGCAACGCAAAAAGACGAGAAAGCAGTCCTGAAATATTTAGATGAATTGTACAAATCAATACAGCAAAAAGATGCTAAAAAATACGCGGAAGACTTCAATACCAATTTCATAGCAAAATTACACAAAGACCTGCAAATTGATGATGACCGCTTTACCATGCGCTATCAGAATTTTGTGCTTCGTTTTATGGAACCGGTAGATTTGTTCAAAAATCTTGTTATTGCTTTTATTTCGGCTAATGAAAGTAAATTGGTTGCCGGTGTAAATATCGTTTCTCCGGAGCATGGAGAAAATTCTATGAAAGATTACTGGCTGCACATGGTCATGTTTAAATATTGTCATTCAAAATTTGCTGACGTAAAATATACGCTTCACGCCGGAGAATTAACGTTAGGTTTAGTACAGCCGGAAGATTTAACCTGGCATATCAACTCGGCCATTTATATCGCCGGAGCAAACAGGATCGGACACGGAGTTGATATTGCCTACGAAGCAAACTCCTATGATTTATTGCGCTACATGGCAAAAAATAATATTCCTATTGAGATTAACCTGACCAGTAACGAATTCATCTTAAAAGTAAAAGAAAACAGACATCCTTTTTCGCTTTATAAGGAGTTTAATGTACCAATCGTAATCAGTACAGACGACGCCGGAATTCTAAGAACCAACATGACGGAACAATATGTTCTCCTGGCGAAAAGATATCCTGATGTGACTTATGCAACGATCAAAAAATACGTTTACAACAGTATTAATTATAGTTTCATTCCCGATGATTCGGTAAAAAAACAATTACTGAAAGATTTGGATGCGAGATTTAAAACTTTTGAAAATCAGTTTTCTAAAAACTAAAATATGATTATAGAAGCTGCTTTTCTTTATATAAAACCAGAATTGACAACTCAATTTGAGATTGATTTTGTAACGGCAAGTCAATATATTTCTTCGATTGATGGTTATTTAGGGCATCGTTTAGAGAAATGTCTTGAAGTCGAAAACAAATATCTGTTATTGGTCGATTGGAATACGCTGGAAGATCATACCATAGGTTTTAGAACTTCTGATGCCTATCTGGAATGGAAGAAGCTGTTACATAATTATTACGAGCCATTTCCTGTTGTAGAACATTTTGAAACTGTTTTTGAGAATAAAAAATAATAGTTTTTTAGGCCACAGATTCTCACAGATTAAAAAATTTAAAAAGTAGATGTATCAAAAAAATCTTTTTAAATCTTTTTAATCCGTGGCAAAAAACAAAAATAATTTGAACACAGATTTTGCCGATTAAACAGATTTGCACTCATTAAAATTCGTGTAAAAAAACTCAACATCAAGATGAATATCAAACTTATAGCCATTGGTAAAACCGACAATAAATCGCTTCAGACTTTAATTGACGATTACACGAAACGTTTGTCGTTTTATATCAAATTTGACCTGGAAATTATTCCGGATATAAAAAACGTAAAAAATTTATCGGAAAGCCAGCAAAAGGAAAAAGAAGGCGAATTGATTCTATCCAAACTCACCCCAACTGATCAGTTAATTTTGTTGGATGAAAACGGAAAAAACTTCTCTAGCGTTGGTTTTTCCGAAGAATTACAAAAGAAAATGAACTCCGGAATCAAAACGCTTGTTTTTGTAATTGGTGGCCCTTACGGATTTTCAGATACTGTTTACAGCAAAGCACAAGGTAAAATTTCTCTTTCCCTAATGACATTTTCCCATCAGATGGTGCGTTTATTTTTTATCGAACAATTGTACCGCGGCTTTACGATTTTAAGGAATGAGCCTTATCATCATCAATAGAGGATTTTTGTTTTTTTTAGTTTCAGGTTTTCTTTGTTTCAGGTTTTTCTGGAGAGGCTTCGACTTCGCTAAGCCAGACAAAATCAAAATGTCATCTTGAGTGAAGTTGAAGAGTAGATTTTAAAAAATAAACTCTTCTTCACAATTTATAAAAACATACTTTATTTTTTTCTGTACTATTTCTTCAACAAGAATTTTGCATTGAATGTAATTTCCGTAAGTCATATTTTTATCATATGAAAATTTAATTTCAGCCTTAGGATTGATTACTAAACTATCCAAAAATCGTTTTAAATTACTTTTAGGGAAATCATATATTTTTCTTCCGCTGTATTGTATCATTCCATTTTTCTTAAAATACAGCTGACTTCTATTATTCGCAATTTCCATTTTATAATACACTTTCGTGAAAGGTAAGAAGGCTAAATTCTTCCCGACAGAATCGGCATACGAATAATAATTCTCTGCTTTTTCATTTTTATGGGCTTTTTCAGCACGTTTCTTTTCCTGAAGTTTCATGACTTCGGGAATTACTAATCGTAACGGCAGTCGCTTGTCTATATTGAAAATCCAATTGGTTGAAATGATGCTGTTTTTTCGGTTTACTTCAGCAATGGTATCTTTGCCATCTGCTTTGAAAAAGAGGTAGATTGACGAAAGATCTTCTACATTTTTAACAATAGAAACATTAGCTTTTGGTAATAAAACGTCTTCTTTTTTTCCGCAAGAGCATAGAAGAAACGCACTAATTAAAATAAAGTATTTCATGTTTTTTTATTTTATTTTTTTTTGAAAACAACTGCATTTTCACATATTTGTCGTTTCACGAAGGAGAAATCGCATTTGAAACTCCGTTAAGTAAACCTTTAATCTTTGTCGAATATCGTGTGTCATTTCGACGAAGGAGAAATCACAAAAGTAACCACAAAGATTGTCGATTATTATTGCGGAATTTCTAGTGCGATTTCTCCTTCGTCGAAATGACAAACAGACAATTATAAACTGATTTTATTAAACAAAGTAACACATTCAATTGCCTCTTTTACATCATGAACACGCAATATTTTGGCACCTTTTGTCAAAGCAATTGCATTTAAAAACGTTGTTCCGTTTAAGGCTTCCTGAGCCGTATTATTTAATGTTTTATAAATCATTGATTTTCTTGAAATACCGGCCAAAACAGGCAATTCCAAAAAATTAAAAAGTTCCATTTTCTGCATCACTTCAAAATTCTGATCTGTTGTTTTTGCAAACCCGAAACCCGGATCCAGAATCAAATCATTAATTCCAAGGCTTCTTGCTTTTTGTACTTTCTCAGAAAAATAGAAAAGCATTTCTTTTATAATATCCTCATAATGCGTCATGCTCTGCATCGTCTGCGGATTTCCACGCATGTGCATCATAATGTACGGAACATTGTATTTGGCAATCACATCAAACATTTTATCGTCTAATTCTCCCGCTGCAATATCGTTTATAATCGCTGCTCCGCTTTCTATGCTTGCCCTGGCAACTTCTGCCCTGAAAGTATCTATTGAAAGTAATACTTCCGGAAAATGCTTTAAGATCAGTTCGATGGCAGGAACAATCCGGTCTGTCTCTTCCTGTTCCGAAACAAATTCCGCACTTGGCTTACTTGAATAGGCACCAATATCAATAAAAGTTGCACCTTCAGACAGCATTTTTTGTACCTGGGCTATTATTTCTTCTTCGTTTTTGTATTTTCCTCCATCAAAGAAAGAGTTTGGTGTGACATTCAGGATTCCCATTACTTTAGGAATTGACAAATCTATAAGCTGTCCTTTGCAGTTAATCAACATAGTTTCAAGTTTTTTTAGTTTGAAGTTTTAAGTTGTCGAACGTTTTCGAACAGATTTTTAACCTGAAACAAAGAAAACTTGAAACCTGAAACAAAACTTTTAAAAATTTTATCCTTATTTTTGAAGAAATTTAAGCAAATATACAGCAATAAATGAAGAATACTTCCTTAGAATATGATAATGTAGTCACGGTTTGCCGTACTTTATTTATCAATAAAATGAAAGATTACGGCAGTGCATGGCGCATTTTGAGACTGCCTTCACTTACGGATCAAATTTTTATAAAAGCACAACGAATCAGAAGTTTACAGGAAAATGAAATCCGTAAAGTCGATGAGGATGAAAAAGGAGAATTTATCGGAATCATTAATTATTCTGTTATGGCTTTAATCCAGTTAGAATTAGGTGTTGTTGACCAGCCCGATTTAGACTTAGAAAAAGCAACCGAATTATACGACGCCAAAATTAAACTGACCAAGGAATTAATGGAAGCCAAAAATTATGATTACGGCGAGGCCTGGCGCGAAATGCGTGTAAGTTCCCTTACCGATCTGATTCTTCAGAAACTGCTTCGTGTCAAACAAATTGAAGATAATAAAGGAAAAACGCTTGTTTCTGAAGGTATTGATGCCAATTATCAGGACATGATCAATTATTCGATTTTTGCATTGATACTAAACCCAAAAAAATAATATAAGCCACTAATTTCACAAATATTCACGAATTAATTTGTGTCACTTTTTGAAATTCCTGGCAGAAAAACAGATTCAAAATTTTTATCCTCATGAAAAACATCATTACCCAATTCTCAAGACTATTTGTCGGCGTACTATTTATTATTTCAGGATTAATCAAACTTAATGATCCGGTTGGTTTCTCTTATAAACTGGCAGAATATTTTAGTGAACCGGTTTTCAATATGCCATTTTTAGAGCCATTGGCTTTAGGATTAGCGCTATTTTTAGTGATTTTAGAAGTCGTTTTAGGAGTAATGTTGTTGATCGGCTATAAATCGAAAGCAACAATTTGGTTTTTATTGTTATTGATCGTTTTCTTTACATTCCTTACCTTCTACTCTGCTTATTTCGATGTGGTTAAAGATTGTGGCTGTTTTGGAGATGCCTTACATCTTACCCCTTGGCAATCGTTTACAAAAGATATTGTTTTGCTTTTCTTTATTCTGATTTTATTTATCAATAAAAAATTAGTAAAACCTCTATTTTCAAAACTTGTAACCAATATTATCGCTTTACTAAGCGTTATTTTGTGTGTTTTTATGGCCGTTTGGGTATTAAATCATAATCCTATAAAAGATTTCCGTCCATTTAAAGTTGGAAATAATATCGAAGAAGGAATGAAAATACCGGATGGAGCTCCGAAATCTGTGGTGGAGATGATTTTCATCTATAAAGTAAACGGAGCTGATAAAGAATTTACCGAAAAAGATTTAGGAAATATCCCGGCTGGTGCTGTTTTCGTTGACAGAAAAGATAAAGTAATCACAGAAGGTTATGTGCCGCCAATTCATGATTTTACTATGGTAAAAGATGATTCTGATTATAAGGAAGAATTATTGAAAGAGCCAAAATTAGTAATTTTTGTTACCTACGATTTAAGTTTATCTAATCCTGACGGAATGAAAAAACTGGAAAAAGTAAATCAGGAAGCTAAAGCTAAAGGATACAAAGTTATCGGTATGACGGCTTCCGGACCAGACGAAATTGCAAAAGCTAAAAAACAATACGGCTTAAATGTTGATTTTTATTTTTCTGACGCAATTGCATTAAAAACTATTGAAAGATCAAATCCAAGTATTGTAGTTTTACACAAAGGAACTGTAGTTCAGAAAGTACATTATAATGATGTTGATGATTTGAAATTATCAGATGTTGCTTATGGTCTTTAAAAAATAATATCATAATGTAAATAGCGCCAATATTCTAGAT
>JBDTNT010000234.1:0-5353 GCA_039933615.1 Flavobacterium sp.
AATAGTTAAAAACTAATTATCCTTTGTTACTCATTGCAGAAAGCATTCCACCGTAAACATTGTTTAAAGAAGCAATATTTGCAGTCATAGATTGCATTTGTTCTTTTAATTTAGATGCATTATCAGCAATTTCTTTATTAGCGTCAGCGTTTCTTGCAGCGCTTTCTAATTGAACTTTGTATAAGCTGTTTAATGATTCCATCTGAGCAGCAGCCATTGACAATTCTTCGCTGTATTTTTTAGTAGAAGCGATAGAATCTACAGTAGGAGCAATTCCTTTAGCAGCTGATTCGAAATTTTTAATACTGTTTCCTAAACTTGACATTAATTCACCGTCAATTTTAGCTTCTTTCAACATTACGTCTAATTTTTGAGACAATAATCCTTGAGCATCAGAAGGGGTTTCTGCTTTGTCAGCTTTTTTTCTAGCCTGACCGTTAGCTAATTCAGGGTACACAAGAGTCCAGTCCAACTCATCTTCAACAGGTTCGAAAGCAGAAAGAGCAAAAATTAATGCCTCAGTCAATAATCCTACTGAAAGCATAACTGTACCAGTTAATGGTCCAATCTCAAAGTGAGTAATTTTGAATAATGCTCCAACGATTACCACTGCCGCTCCCATACCATAAGCGAAATTCATTGCTTTTTTACTTAATAATGCCATAATACTTTTTTTTAGGTTTTAAATTTGAAATAGATTTGATTTGGTTATTGAATTTATTATAATTATAATTTTACTTTTTTCTATTACCAGTTACCTGAGTTCCCATGTAATCCTGTACAGTTCTGAAACCAATGTAGCTTCTTGCTGAATCAGCATATTCGTGATCACGGGTACTTACCTGCAGGAAGTAAGCAACATCTTTCCAAGATCCGCCACGAACCACTTTTCTTTGATTGTTTCCATCAATTACGTTTGGATTCATTGTAGAAACATATTCGTAAGCATTTGGATTGTATGCTGAATCTGTCCACTCTGAAACGTTACCAGCCATGTTATAAAGACCATAACCGTTTACTTCATAAGATTTTGCTTCAACTGTATACAAAGCCTCATCAGCAGCGTAATCTCCTCTGCTTGGTTTGAAGTTTGCAAGGAAACAACCTCTGTCACTCTTAGTGTAAGGACCTCCCCAAGGATAAGTTGCTGATTCCAGACCTCCTCTTGCAGCATACTCCCATTCTGCCTCTGTAGGCAATCTGAAAGCATTTACTAAGTCACGTCCTTTTTTCTTAGATTTGATATAGCTGTTTTTATTTAAAGTTCTCCAGGCACAAAATGCTTTTGCCTGTTTCCATGTAACACCAACTACTGGATAATCTCCGTAAGCTTTATGCCAGAAATAATCATTATGCATTGGCTCATTATAAGAATAAGCGAAATCTTTAATCCAAACTGTTGTATCAGGATAAATACCAACTTGTTCTGTCTTAACGAAATCTTTTCTTTTTCCAACTTTAGCTTTTGCAGCAGCCTGAATATCCATCCAGGAATAACGGAATTTCAATTTATTTACATCAATTGTTCTCAAACCATTATATGATTCTTCTATTGGCAAATACATAGAATCCATTACCTCAGTATAATACTCATCCGGGTAAGCCTTAGTATCTTTAATTAACTTTACTTTTTTGTTTAGTTTTCTTCCTGCATAAGGATCATCTGCAGTACCTACACTATAGTAGTTATCATACATGTATTTATCATACGCAGTCATTTTTTCAGGATCTGAATCATTAAATGCATAATCAGCAATACTGCCTGCTTTTTTACCTTTAGCATCACCTGCAGCTTTTTGCCCGGTTTCGTCAGCTAAAATAGCCAAACGAACTCTCATTGTAGAATCTTTTACCCATTCCACAAACTGACGGTACTCGCTGTTAGTAATTTCAGTTTCGTCCATATAAAAGGAACGTACCGTTACTGTTTTAGTTGGAGCATCTTCTACATTAGCCAAATCAGCATCTGATTTACCCATAATAAAAGATCCACCCGGAACCAATGTCATTCCATAAGGTTTTTCAGGATGCCATTTTCCTCCTGTAACACCAACTAACTCACCTTTATCACCTGATTTTCCACAGCCAATAACTAGGGTTAACATTGCTGCAAATGCAATAAACTTCTTCATATAAATTTGGGATTATCTATTCATTATTATAAGTCCGTAAACGTATTTATTATTTAGCTAAAAAACAATACTACTCACGTATTTTATTTCACCGTTCAAAAATAATGTTAAATAAAATAAAAAAAAAATATTTCGTCGATAAACTAACTTGAAAAACCGACGTAAAACGTTAAATTTTATATTATATACTTCTTTTCTTACTAATATCTTTTAACTTTTTTTTAATAATTTTAAAAAATTCTGTTTTCTGTTAAATTTAGCTCCTATAAAGCATTTTTTCGTTGTGCTTTCCACCATCTTTCCGGTAGCTCTTGGTTACAAGCGAGTAAATATTCGTCGTAAGAACATGGTAATAACGTATTTCTTTTCAATTTATTATGACCATTAGATTCGTAAGGAATTTCTATCCACCAACGATCTGTTTTGTCACTTTTGTAAAAAATTAATTCCTCCTCTTCCAAAGGAACAATATACTTTAAATAATTAGCCCTGCTTCCAAACGGATATTCTTTCGAACGATAATGATATCCTTCTATAAAGTACCAGATTATCTGAGCAATAATAGCTGATTCCTGTATACTGCTATTATGATTAAATATTCCAAAACAGGAAACCTTATCACTGATACCAGCATATCTGGCAAGAGAACAAATCTCTTTTCCATTGAAACCATTTGGCTCAAAAGAAACATTATTTCCTGAATCTGAGGATTTTACCGAATTTAAATCAATACTTACCAAATCAGCATCCCTGAAAACAGGCTCTGCTAATGCAATCTTATTTGAAATCTCACCTAACCGATAAGCATCAAAAAACAATTTTTCAATTAAATCAATCTCTTCCTGAGAATTATAATACGTCTGATAACCAATATTGCAATAGTTAAAGAGATTATTTGGCTCATCAATAATTATTTTTGTAAGATAGGAATTAGCTGAAACCAGTTCATTTTCCTTACCAAAATCAAATTTATTATCTACCGAAACCATGTTTACCATCTGCTCCAAATCATCATAAGCGCGGTACAAAGCATAGGTCAGATCCTGTGAACCTCCCAGAACTATCGGAATCACTTTATTCTTAATTAAAGCAGCTGTTACTTTCTTAAGCGCAAAGTACGTATCCTCTACTGAATCTCCTGCAAGAATATCCCCTAAATCAGCAATAGACGCATCCCAATTACCAGGAAACATTCCATAAAATTTCTTTCGGACAGCATTAAGATTTACATCATTAAAACCATCTGTATTTCGTCGGTCTTCTAAAACTCCGACAACTGCAATTGTAATTTTACTAATATCAGGAAACTGATCCTGAGTATGAAAAGCAACTTTACTGCCTAATTCCTGAGAAGATAACGAACTAATGAATTTTAAAATCCCATCATTAACCGGTTCTAAAAAATCAAATTCCATTTTTTATTTCTTTTTAGCAGCTGGTTTTTTAGCCGGGGCTTTTTTAGTTGCTGTTGCTTTTTTCGCCGGCGTTTTCTTTGCCGGTGTTTTTTTGGCAATCATTTCCTGAACTTCTTCCAATGTCAGTTTTGCAGCATCAACATCTTTACTCAATTCAATTTTGATTTTACCTTTTGTAATCACAGAGCGTCCCCAACGCGCTTTTTCAACCAAAATCCCTTCATCCTCCCAATTATGGAGTACTTTGTCTATATTTTTCTGCAATTTATCTTCAATCAGTTCTTCAACATCAGATTGGGATAAATTATCAAAATTGTATTTTTTACTTACGTTTACAAAAAGACCATTCCATTTAATGAAAGGACCAAAACGCCCCACACCTTTCTGAACTGCCTCTCCTTTGTAAACCGCGATTGGCGCATCTGCAAGTGCTTTTTCGTCAATCAGTTCCTGAGCTCTTTCATTAGAAACACCCAAAGGATCTTCCCCTCTCGGCAAAGAAATAAAAACACTTCCGTGACGCACATAAGGACCATAACGACCATTACTTACCTCAACTTCTTCTCCTTTATATTCACCTAAACTCTTTGGCAGTAAAAATAAATTAAGCGCATCTTCCAATGTAATGTTTCCGATATTCTGATCAGACATTAAACTGGCGAATTTTTTATCTTCATCATCGGCTTCTCCAATTTGAGCCATTGGTCCAAATTTTCCTAAACGAACAGAAACTTGTCTTCCATCTGCATCTTTTCCTAAAATTCTTTCTCCGCTTTCACGTTCTGCATTCGCTTCAACCTCTTTTACATTCGGGTGAAACTTATCGTAGAATTCCTTCATCATAACTGCCCAGTCAATATTTCCTTCGGCAATTTCATCAAAATCCTGTTCTACTTTTGCAGTAAAATTATAATCAAGGATGTTCCCAAAATTCTTAACAAGGAAATCCGTTACGATTGTTCCGATATCTGTCGGAACTAATTTTCCTTTATCAGAACCTGTATTTTCTTTTAGCAGCTTTTCTCCAACTTTACTGTTTTGCAAAGTAAGTTGTGTATAATTACGTTCCTGACCTTCAAGAGTTCCCTTTTCAACATAATTTCTGTTGATGATAGTAGAAATAGTTGGTGCATACGTAGACGGACGCCCAATTCCTAATTCTTCTAATTTTTTCACTAAAGAAGCTTCTGTATAACGTGCCGGTGGTCTTGAATATCTTTCGGTAGCCGTAATATAATTATTGGCTAATTTTTCATTTACTTTCAATGCCGGAAGCATACCTTCCTGCTCTTCCTCGTCATCATCATGTCCTTCTAAGTATACTTTTAAGAAACCTTCAAAAAGTAAAACTTCTCCGGAAGCCGTAAAAATTTCACCATGATTATTAGCCTCAATTTTCACATTAGTTCTTTCCAATTGCGCGTCACTCATCTGAGATGCCAACGTTCTTTTCCAGATCAAATCATACAAACGGGCCTGATCGCGATCGATATTTACCGTGTGACGTGACATATCCGTAGGACGAATTGCCTCGTGAGCCTCTTGCGCCCCTTTACTTTTCGTAGCAAAAGTTCGTGGCTTAGAAAATTCTTTTCCGTATGATTTTATAATTTCAGCTTCTGCAGCATCCATAGCATCTTTAGAAAGGTTTACACTATCCGTTCTCATATAAGTAATAAGTCCTGCTTCGTATAAACGCTGTGCTAACTGCATCGTGATTCCAACCGGCAAATACAATTTTCTGGCCGCTTCCTGTTGTAAAGTCGACGTTGTAAAAGGTGCTGTTGGAGATTTTTTGGTAGGTTT
>JBDTNT010000235.1:0-1671 GCA_039933615.1 Flavobacterium sp.
TTCCACCTTTTTTGCCCCAAATCTACCATAAACTTAACCTACTAATGTTATGGTTTCTCAAAAGTATTGTAGCTTTTCGATTTTCGCAAACATTTAAGATAAACGGCAAAAAAAACCGATGAACTGCACAAATTAACCTTTTGTTAATATTTGTCTAATATGCTCTTGCATCTTTTCCTTCATAGAAATTCATGAAAGCTCTGTTTACAACTCGATTTCCACCAGGAGTAGGATAATCTCCGGTAAAATACCAGTCTCCAAGATTTTTAGGACATGCAATATGCAAATCTTCTACTTTTTGGAAAATAATTTTTACTTCTGCATTGATTTCCGGAGAGCTTAACATTTCCGCGATTTTGTCTGAAACTTCTTCCGGAGTAAACTGATCGTAAATCGCAGTTACATAATTTACAACATCTGTATCAGCAAAGTTTTCCTGTGCTTTACATTTGGTATATACTTCGTCTACTATATGGTATAAGTTTCTTTCTTTTAATAAAGCCAGTGCAGCTCTAAAAGCAACAAGGCCTTCCAGTTTTGCCATATCAATTCCGTAACAATCCGGGTAACGGATTTGTGGAGCTGAAGATACGATTACAATACGTTTTGGATTTAGACGGTCCATCATCTTAATGATGCTCATTTTAAGAGTCGTACCACGAACAATACTGTCATCAATGATAACCAGGTTGTCTGTAGGTTTTATTACTCCGTAAGTCACATCGTAAACGTGAGCAACTAAATCATCCCGACTGCTGTCTTCTGTAATAAAGGTTCTAAGTTTGGCATCTTTAATAGCTACTTTCTCTGTACGGATTTTTACAGCTAATAATTCCTGTAAAGTTTCGGCTGTAAGAGTATCTCTGTTCGCTAAAATGTGATTGTTTTTTCTTTGATTCAGGAAATCCTGAGCTGCTTCAACCAAACCGTAAAAAGAAGTTTCTGCGGTATTAGGAATATAGGAGAAAACAGTATTGTCTGTATCGCTTTCAATAGATTCAAGAACGGCAGGCAGAATTAATTTACCTAAGTTTTTACGTTCCTGATAAATTTCGGCATCGCTTCCTCTTGAAAAATAAATTCTTTCAAAAGAACATGCTTTCTTAACGGTTGGTTCAAGGATTTGTTCCATCGAAACTTTTCCGCTTTTTTTGATGATCAAAGCATTTCCCGGTTCAATTTCCTGAACGCTTTCAAAAGGAACATTAAATACCGTTTGAATAACAGGGCGCTCAGAAGCTACTACAACAACTTCATCATCCTGATAAAAGTAAGCCGGACGAATTCCTGCCGGATCTCTAAAAACAAAAGCATCACCATGACCCAATAAACCGGCCATTGCGTAACCTCCATCTAAATTTTTAGCCGAACGGGCCAATATTTTTGCGATATCCAAACGTTCTGCAATAACTGGCGAAGCTTCTCTTTTTGAATAACCTTCTTGTTTGCAGTCCTGATATAATTGCATTACCTCTTTGTCAAGGAAGTGACCAATTTTTTCCATTACAGTAACGGTATCGGCCATTTCTTTCGGATGTTGTCCGAGCTCAACTAAATTTTCGAAAAGTTCTTTAACATTTGTCATATTAAAGTTACCGGCCAAAATAAGATTACGATGCATCCAGTTACTCTGACGTAAAAATGGATGTACACTTTCGATACTGTTTTTAC
>JBDTNT010000236.1:0-14180 GCA_039933615.1 Flavobacterium sp.
CCGGTGCAAAATCAACATAATCAACTCCTCTTCCAAACGCCTTAGACGGATTTCCATCCCAAAGGTGATTGTACAAAATTTTCTCCGTTAAAGTAAGTGGACGACCAACAATTTCGCGTGCTTTATCAACACGACCTGGCATGTTGTCATACACTTTTTTAATCATTTCAATATCAAAAGCCATAATTTATTTGTTTTGTTTTTTATTCTGTTTTGAACATCCCAAGGTACAAAAAATAGAGTAATTATTAAAGAAAAAGCCCGGGTTTATACTCGGGCTTTTGAATTATTATTAACAAATCATTCGATTATAGTACCAACTGTTTATTAGAAGGTGCGAACTTAGTCAAGTTTATACCTTCTACAGCAAGTTTATATTCTTCGATTGTTGGAGTTCTGCCAAGAATTGTAGATAGTACCACAACTGGTGTAGAAGAAAGCAAAGATTCTCCTTTTTTACCCTCAGTATCTTCTACGACTCTTCCTTGGAAAAGACGAGTAGAAGTTGCCATTACAGTATCTCCTTTTGCTGCTTTTTCCTGGTTACCCATACAAAGGTTACAACCCGGACGCTCCAGATATAACATATTTTCGTATTCAGTACGTGCTGCACCTTTAGGCGCATTATCGTTAAATTCGAAACCAGAGTACTTTTGTAAAACTTCCCAGTCACCTTCTGCCTTAAGCTCATCTACAATGTTATAAGTTGGCGGCGCTACTACAAGCGGTGCTTTGAATACAACTTTACCTTGTTGTTGCTCTATATTTTTTAGCATTTGAGCCAGGATTTTCATATCGCCTTTATGCACCATACAAGAACCGATAAATCCTAAATCTACTTTTTTCTCTCCTCCATAAAAAGATAGAGGTCTGATGGTATCGTGCGTATATCTTTTAGAAACATCAATATTATTTACATCTGGATCAGCAATCATTGGCTCAGCAATCTGATCTAGATCAACAACAACTTCAGCATAATACTTAGCATCAGCATCCGGAGTCAGAGCTGGTTTTTCTGATGTTTTAATCTCTGTGATTCTCTTATCCGCTTTATTAATCAATCCCTGAAGAACGTGTCTGTCATTATCCATCCCTTTGTCGATCATAATCTTGATTCTGCCTTTTGCAATCTCAAGTGATTCAATCAAGGTATCATCTTCAGAAATACAGATCGAAGCTTTAGCTTTCATCTCTGCAGTCCAGTCCGTAAACGTAAAGGCTTGATCAGCATTAAGCGTTCCAAGATGAACTTCAATAATTCTACCTTGAAATACATTTTCTCCTCCAAATTTCTGAAGCATCTGAGCTTGTGTAGCATGAACAACATCACGGAAATCCATGTATTCTTTCATATCTCCTTTGAAAGTCACTTTTACTGACTCCGGAATTGGCATTGAAGCTTCACCGGTAGCAAGTGCAAGAGCAACTGTTCCTGAGTCAGCACCAAAAGCAACACCTTTGGACATTCTTGTATGAGAGTCACCCCCAATAATGATCGCCCACTCGTCTATCGTAATATCATTCAATACTTTGTGAATTACATCAGTCATTGCATGATAAACGCCTTTCGGGTCACGAGCAGTGATCAAACCGAAATCATTCATAAATTTCATCAATTTTGGAATGTTTGCCTGTGCTTTTTTATCCCAAACCGAAGCAGTGTGACAACCAGATTGGTAGGCACCATCAACGATTGGCGAAATTACTTTCGCAGCCATAGACTCTAATTCCTGAGCAGTCATAAGACCAGTTGTATCCTGAGAACCTACGATATTAACTTCTACACGAACATCTGAACCAGCGTGTAATACTTTATTTGGAGTATTCCCAACAGCATTTCTGTTAAATATTTTTTCTACTGCAGTAAGACCTTGTCCTTCAATAGAAATTTCTTTTGATGGGGCATATACAAGTGGAATTTCAACTCCTAAAGTTTTCGCTGCAAATGTCTGAAGTTTTTTACCGAATACAATTGCGTACGATCCACCAGCTTTTATAAATTCCATTTTCTGAGGAGTGAATGCCTTAGAAATATCAATTAGCTCCTGGTCACCTTTATAAAGTTTTTTCTCTTTTATATTGATTGTAAGAACTGTCCCAGTAGCAACAGAATATGTTTCTTCCAGAATTGGTTCATTATTTTCATTACGAATAGGATCACCATTTGCATCCAGTTTTTTTACCCAGTTTTTAAGGTCAAGACCAATACCACCGGTAACATCAACAGTTGTCAGGAAAATCGGAGAAATCCCGTTTGTTCCTCCAACGATTGGAGCAATATTTACGAATGGAATATAGGGACTTGCTTGTTTACCTGTCCAGAGCGCCACATTGTTTACACCTGACATTCTTGAAGAACCTACACCCATTGTACCTTTTTCAGCAATCAACATCACACTTTTATCAGGATGTGCTGCTTGTAGTGCTTTAATTTCAGCTTGTGCCTGAGGAGTAATCATGCATTGACCATGAAGTTCACGGTCTGCTCTTGAGTGAGCCTGATTACCCGGAGAAAGTAAATCTGTCGAAATATCTCCTTCACCAGCAATAAAAGTAACGATCTCAACTTTTTCTGCTACTTCTGGCAGTTTTGTAAAAAACTCAGCCTGTACATAACTTTCAAGAATATCTTTAACAATTTCATTATCATTTTTGAATGCCTCTACCAAACGATCTGTATCTGCCTCGTATAGGAAAACTTGTGTTTTAAGAACTTTTGCAGCTTCTTTTGCTATAGAAAGATCAATACCTAATGCTAAATCAAGTAGAACCTTTATAGAAGGCCCACCTTTCATGTGTGATAATAACTCAAAAGCAAAAGCAGGTGTAATTTCTTTTACTACAGATCCACCAAGAATAATTTCCTTTAAGAACTCTGCTTTCTCACCAGCAGCACTTGTCGTTCCAGGTAGGGTATTGTAAATAAAAAATTTAAGAGAATCTTCTCGATTTGCGTTATCCAAATCTTTAATTTGCGAAATGATTTCGCTTAATAATTCGGCACCATCGATTGGCTTCGGATGAAGCCCTTGAACTTTACGTTCTTCGATCTCTTTAATGTAATCGTTGTAAGTATTCATAATATATAGAAGTCTTTTATTTTTTTGTACGCAAATTTAAAAATTAAAGCCGACAATTAAAAAAAATATAATAGAACTCGCCTTTTCAAAAATTATTATTGCTAAAAAACGATTTTCATTGCTTGTTTTTGTCAAAACCTCAATTTTGAATTAAAAAAATGAATTATTAACATTTTAAAATCTTTTCTTTAACAAAGTCGAAATTTGTTGTTACGGATTAGTGGCATTTTAAAGCTATTATAAAGCAAGAACCTTTCTAAATTAGAATTTATAACGTTATAGTTAGACATTTTTGTTCTAACACTTTGCTTTTCAAACAAAACTTAGAGAAAATCTCCAATTCAAAATAATTTGAAATAAAAAGATTATATTTCAAATTTTCTTATAACTTTGCAATTCAAAGTACTTTTAATTTAAAATTAAACAAATGAAAAAAATGGAAATAAACGCTTTTTTGAATGATAAAATTGGAGTAAAAATCAGTATGATAGTTACACTATTGAGCAGTATGATACTTATTGGAGCTCTAATAGGAAGTAGTTTAGATTATAAAAGCTTCGAAACTCTTGCGGTGGCAAATCTTCTTATTGAATTTACCTTTGGTATTGTTGTTACTTATAAGTTTTTAAGGAATAATAATAAATATATTCATCTCTTGCCTTTTATATTTCTAAACTGGTTTATTGGATGTTTTTCTACTAATATCTATATAAATATTTTTGAGAACCTGCCAATTTGGGTGTATTGTACAACTTTTTTATTTTGTCTTACCAATTTTGTACTCTACAGTCCGGTAAAAAATAATTACGTAAACGTTCTTTCCTATTTTATAAATGGATGTTCTTATTTGTTAATAATTTATTATGCATTTTTCTTGATTCCAATAAGCGTTATATCTGTAATCGGAATTATTGTATTAGGATTAGGTTTTTATGGTTTGGTTCCGGCAATTGTACTTATAGTCCATACTATAATACTATCAAAAAAAATACTACAGAATAAAAACTATATTTATGCTTTTTGTTCTGGGATAGCAGCTGTAATAATGGGATTAACTCTATTTATAGTATTATTAAATGTAGAAAGTCAAAAGATAAATAAAACCGGAATTACAAAGTCTTTTGATTACCACAAGAGTGATTTACCAACCTACATTACGGTTTCTCAAAATTTAAAACCTACCTTTTTAAATGAAATTCTGCTAAAAAAACACATCGTATATATAGCAACTGAAGACTTTTTTAATATGAGAGGCTTTAATGCTTTTGGAACTAAACAATACAATGAAAGAAAAACGCATAATCCGATAATAAATATTGCTTACTATTTTACTGAGAGTATAAATCTAAGCACTGACGATCAAATAAAAATTTTAAAATCAAATTTTGATAAAAGACTCGAAACCGAAGAACAATTGTGGAACGGCAGAGATTTGATCACTAAAAACATTAAAGAAGATGTGAAAATCTATCCAAATGATAGATTGGCTTATACCGAAATAACAATGGATGTTGCCTGCGACGAAAAAAGCTGGGGTCAAAAAGAGGCTATTTATTCTTTTCAGCTTCCTGAAGGTTCTGTAGCAACCTCATTATCATTATGGGTTGATGGTCTTGAAAGAAAAGGCGTCCTGACTACAAAAGAAAAAGCAAAAAAAGCATACAATCAAATTGTTGATGTAGAATCCCGTGATCCTTCGTTAATGCAATGGAAAGAAGGCAATAGAGTAACTGTTCGTGTTTTTCCAGTTACCAATGATTTACCGAGAACTTTTAAATGCGGTTTTACAACTCCGTTAAAAGTCACTAATAACAAAATGGTTTATAAAAGTCTGAATATAAAAGGCCCAAATATCAATAACGCATCAACAATATCGAGAATACAAGTAAGTGGAAACACAGAATTTGAAGCTACAAAAGACTTTGATTTTGCAAACAATTATCATATAAATAATTCAAAAGGTTTAGATAATTGGGAAGCTGAATTTCCTTTAAGTAAACAGTCTTTAAAAAGTGCCTTTACATGGAAAAATAAAAGCTATGAAGTGGAACCAATTATTAAAGAGAAAATAGCTTTTACACCAAATGAAATTATTCTGGATATTAATAACAGCTGGAAAATTGAAGAAGTTGAAACAGTACTAAATCTTCCTAAACAAAAATATTACATTATAATTAACAATTCAAAGCAGGAAATCAATAGTTCAAACTATGAAAACCTATTCCATCAATTTGATGAATTGAATTATTCGCTTTTACCATTATTTGATTTAAAGAAAAATAGTTTGGTTATAACCAAATGCGGTACATTCTCTTCCAATTTTGAAGAATTAGAATCTTCTGGTTATTTAAAAAAGATAAAAACTTCAGTAAAAGATAAAAACATAAAAGTTATTAATATCTCTGATGAAATAAATCCTTTCTGGCAAACCCTGAAAGAACAGAAATATGTCGATTATATTCAAACAGACCTTACTAACTGTTCAAAACTTATCTCAAAAAACAATTTTATAAAACTTCAGACAAAGGAGAACAGCATAAACATAGAAACTGCCAGTATTTCAATTCATGAAAATCCAATAATTGAAAAAACAACCAATAATGGCTCTAATCATTTGTACAGAATGTTTTGCTTTGGAAAAGTTTTAACCGAGCAGGTCGAAATACAAAATGATACGCTGACACAAAACAAATATGTTAATCTGGCAAAAGATGCCAATATTGTAACCCCAATTTCATCACTGATTGTTTTAGAAACTGATAAAGATTATAAAAATAATGGAATTGAGAAAAACATCGATACATTAGGAAATGCCTCAATCAATAATGACGGAGCAGTTCCTGAACCACACGAATGGTTAATGCTTATTATAGGTTTGTCAGCCATTTTGTTCTATTACAGAAAACAAAAACTAACGAATTAGATGAAAGATTTTATTTCTAAAAAGAAATCAATACTTGCCTTTATTGCAATTCTTCTTGTTTTTACAATCAACGGCAAGACATTATTTTCAGGTTTATATAGTGATTTCTTCGGAGTACTTGTTTCATGTTTTCTTTTTGTTATTGGAGGAAGAAAAACAAATTTTAAGATAAATTATTTTCTAATTGTACTAATCCTATTACTAGAATTAATCAGCTATCGACTAAATACAAAGTCGGTTCATTTTTTGGCTATAATTTTCTTTTTGTATTTGGCATTTCATTATTTTACTGGAAAATTCTCTTTTATCGCTTTTATCTGTATCCTATTGTTTTCAACGCTTTTCACTACATTTTTCAATAATTTAATAACCGAAATAAAACAGTTTCTATGCTATGCTGTTTATTTGACGCTTAAAAGCACCATATCATTTGATAAAATAGAAGGCGTTAATTTTTATATCAATAATGCCAAAATAACAATTGATACCGCTTGCATGGGGCTGTCAATGTTCAAAACCGGGCTTTTATTCGGAGCAATATTGATGACTTTAGAAGAAAAAAAACAGAAACATTATTATGGAATTTTTCAAATACTTATTTTCTGCTTTTTGATAATAATTTTAAATATCATTTCAAATTATTTCAGAATTATAACATTGCTGATTTTCAATTGCAGAGAAGAGAATACTTTGCATCATACAATTGGCTTATTATGTTTTATCATTTATCAAATTATTCCAATATTGATTATCGTGAGCTATTTAAAACCTAAATCGGCTGAAAATAATTCTGTTAAAATTCAAACTAAAGCAATCACATTGTTTGTCGCATTCTCATTAATACTTATTGTTAGTTTAAAAATGAAAAATGAAACTCCCAATAATTTGTTTCTTGAATTTAATTCGGAATACAATATAAAAATGGGAACTTGGGTAAACAGTGAAGTGTTTAAAATTGAAAGCAAAAACTGTTTGACTTATATAAAAACTCCGTCACATAATCCTTTAGTTTGCTGGACAGGAAATGGATATAAAATTATCGAGTCAAAGAAAGTCATAATTAATAAGGAAGAGATATGGTCAAACAAAATGGAGAAAGACAGTTCGATATATAATTCTTACTGGTGGTACGAATGTGGAAATAAAAAATATACTTCATTTATTGAAGTGATGTTTATAAAGTTAATCTCTGGTAAATCAATTCGGCTAATAAATAAAACATCAAAAATTAATTAAATAAAAACCCAAACTTGTATTGCTACAGATTTGGGTTTTAATTCTTATATGTTTTAAAAACTACATTAACTTCTGAATAATAATTTCTTCTGTAATTCCTTCAGCATCCGCTTTATAATTTTTAATAATTCTGTGTCTCAAAATCCCGGTTGCAACTGCTTTCACATCCTCAATATCCGGAGAAAATTTACCATTAAAAGCCGCATGTGCTTTTGCTGCTAAGATTAAATTCTGAGATGCTCTCGGCCCTGCTCCCCAATCCAGATAATTTTTCACAAAATCATTAGATAGAGCATTATCCGGTCTTGTTTTGCTAACTAAGGTTACCGCATACTCAATAACATTGTCGGCCACAGGAATCCTGCGGATCAAATGTTGGAAATCAATAATTTCCTGTCCTGAAAACAAAGGATTTATATTTGTTTTAGTATCAGACGTTGTACGTTTTACAACCTGTACTTCTTCCTCAAAACTAGGATATTCTAATTTTATGGCAAACATAAAACGATCTAATTGTGCTTCCGGTAACGGATATGTTCCCTCCTGCTCAATCGGGTTTTGAGTTGCCAGTACAAAATAAGGCAAATCTAATTTATGGTTTTCACCAGCAATGGTAACCGAACGCTCCTGCATGGCCTCCAATAAAGCGGCCTGTGTTTTAGGCGGTGTTCTGTTAATCTCATCTGCCAGAATAATATTAGAGAAAATTGGCCCTTTTATAAATTTAAACTTTCTGTTTTCATCCAGAATTTCACTTCCTAAAATATCCGAAGGCATTAAATCCGGTGTAAATTGAATTCTCTTAAAATCTAACCCTAAAGCCTGTGATAAGGTATTAATCAATAATGTTTTTGCTAATCCCGGTACACCGATTAAAAGTGCATGTCCACCAGAAAAAATACAAATCAAAATTTGATCGATAACTTCATCCTGGCCTACAATAATTTTCGCTATTTCTGTTTTTAATTCATTTCTTTTTTGAACTAAATTATGAATTGCTGTTACATCAGACATTTAAGTATGTTTTAAAATTAAAAAGAGTTAGTTTTATGAATTCATAAAACTAACTCTTTTCTTTATTTAATAAAAATTATTTTTTCAACCAGTTATTAGCAAAAGAACAATCTCTGTATTCGCCAATAATCTTGATATAAGTATCTTTTATTTTTGTATCAAACCATTTAGCAATTGCATTGATTTGTTTTTCTTTTAATGCTAATTCTTTAATCTTGGTATAATCTTTAGCGTAGTCAGCGACATGCTCATCAATCCTGTTTGTAACAGTGATTAATTTGTATGTTTTTTTACCTTTATCATCTGTATTTAAAAGAGGCTGAGAGACTTCATCATCTTTTAAATTTGAAACCTGACTGTATAATGTAGGATCCATTTTAGTCAGCTCGAAACGGGTATCCTGAGTGTTAGGATTTACTAAAGTTCCTCCATTTGCTCTTGTTTCCTTTTCATCAGATTCCGTTCTTGCAGCATCAGCAAAAGAAACTTCTTTGCTTATTATTTTACTTCTTATATTGATAATTCTTTCTTTTGCTTCTTTCAAAGCATCCTCAGAAACAGTTGGTGAAATTAAAATATGTCTTAATTCTACTTCCTGACCTTTAATTTTATCTATCATTATAATATGATACCCAAAAGTAGTTTCAAATGGCTCAGAGATTTCTCCTTCCTGCAAACTGAAAGCTATATCTTTAAATTCTTTTACAAATGGAGTTTTTCTGGTCATTTTGTAATAACCTCCATTTGGTGCAGAACCGGGATCCTGTGAATACAAAACTGCTTTAGTAGCAAAACTTGAACCTTCTAAAACATCTTTTCTGATAGCATTTAATCTGTCAATTACTTTCTGTTTGTCTTCTTTTGAAACTTTAGGCTCAATAACAATTTGCGCTACTTCCATCTCAGCTCCAAAAGTTGGCAATTCATCTTTTGGTATCTTTTTAAAGAAATTACGAACTTCCTCAGGGGTAATCTCAACATCTTTAACAATTTTATCTCTCATTTCTGAGGCTAATTTTTGCTCTTTTAAGATATCAGAAAAATAAGTTTTAAATTCTTCAACTGAATTCTTCTTGTAATATGCGACCACTTTATTAATATCACCTACTTGTTGAAGCATATAATTCAAACGCTCTTCCATCATAGTTCTTACTTCAGCATCACTAACAATAATACTATCCTGAATAGCCTGATGTGCATATAGTTTATCTTCCAAAAGCTTACCAAGCATCTGACATCTTGTAATATCTTTTACAGAACCTCCCTGAGCAGTAATTTCTAAAAATCCTTTATCAATATCAGAATCCAAAACAATATAATCTCCAACAGTAGCAATAATTCCATCCACTTTTTGTCTTTGTCCGGTATGCACTACTTCAGCCGGTTTTTCAGCTACAACATCTTTAATTATTTCCTGTGCTGAAATGACAGAGCTGAAAAAAAGTAAAAAACACATTGTTAGCCCAAATCTGTAATCAATTGATTTTAGCTGTAATTTTTTTAATAACATTATTTTAATTTTAATTTGAATGTAAAGATCTTGCTTTAAAATTTCATTTTCAACCAAATAGTAACTCCATTTATCCCAACTGAATTTTCAGGAAATTTCAGATAGTTAAGACGTGGTTTCTTTTAACTTATAACGAACAAAAATAACAATTCAATTACATAATACAACTATCGGCTATACTATTAACAAAAAATTATATGATAGTTCTTAAATCCAACAAATAAAGTGCTGTTTTTAAATAAAAAAAGCTCTAAAAAGCCAGATAAAATCCCAAATATATAAGATTATTAGTTTATAATTTCGTTCTTCTATTAACAATCCATAAAACACTACTTCACAGTCAGATAAAAAAAGTTTTCAACACTACAACGTTTTCGTGATATAAATATTTTCTTATAAATAAGACCTATACAAAAAATACATACTTTAGATGCGTAATCAATAATTTTTTAGCCTAAAAATTACGAATATTTCTATTTTAAATCTAATAATTAGCAATTACAACTTTACTAATCTAAACCAAATCTTATTATGAAAAAACCAACTGCAAAGATTTACTCTCTTTTGGCAATTACAGCATTTTTTTATTCGTGTTCACAGAATGAAACAAATGAAATCGACACGAAAGCTGAAAGCCAGCAATTTAAAATTATTAATGTTACGAATCATAACGGAAAGCCCTTTAGTACTGGAGATTCTAAATCATCACTTACAGGAAAATACGTTGAGAATCCTGGCGGCGGGGTTATGATGCAGGCTTTTTATTGGGATGTTCCTGCCGGTGGAAACTGGTGGAATACTATCAATACCAAAATTACAGACTGGTCTAATGCCGGAATTGGATCTATATGGCTTCCTCCTGCTTCAAAAGCACAAAACGGAGCTTTTTCTATGGGATATGACCCTACTGATTATTTTGATTTCGGAGATTACAATCAAAACGGAACTGTAGAAACCAGATTTGGATCAAAAGCTGAATTGGTTAGCGTGATCACAAAAGCACATGCCGAAAACATGAAGGTTTATGCTGATATTGTAATTAATCACAACAGTGGAGGTCAATCAGAAGCTAATCCATTTACCGGAACAAATACCTGGACCAATTTTAACGGAGTTGCTTCCGGAAAATTCAAACGTACTTATAATGACTTTTATAAAAACAGCTACGGAAATAATGACGAAGGTGCTTTCGGTGGATTCCCGGATTTATGCCACGCAAATCCTTATGTACAGGATTGGTTGTGGTTAAGAGCCGACGGAGTTGGTAAATATTACAAAAACACTATGAAATTTGACGGCTGGAGATTTGACTATGTAAAAGGTTTCGGTCCATGGGTCATCAATGCATGGAATGCCAATGTTGGCGGTTTCTCTGTGGGAGAATATTGGGATGCCAATGTAAATACACTTGAATGGTGGGCGAACAATGCCAATAGTTCTGTTTTTGATTTTGCCTGTTATTACAAAATGAATGATGCTTTTGACGGAAATAATCTTGCCCTCTTAAACGATGACATGATGTGGAAAAGAAATCCATACAAAGCGGTAACTTTTGTCAGCAATCATGATACAGATGAGATTTCAAACAAATTATTAGCGTATTCCTATATTTTGACTCACGAAGGATATCCGACAATATTCTACAGAGATTATGAGGAATGGCTTGATAAAAACAAATTAAACAACCTTATTTGGATTCACAACAACAAAGCAACAGGGACAACATCTATTTTGTATTCAGATAATGACGAGTATGTTGCCCGAAGAAACGGATACAATGGAAATCCGGGGTTAGTAGTTTACATCAATAATTCTACTACATGGCAGGAAAGATGGATTCAAACCAATTGGGCGAATACTCAGATCAAAGATTTTACAGGGAATTCAGCCTGGGTGCCGACTACACAGGCCGATAAATGGGTAAAAATACAATGTCCTCCAAAAGGATATTCAGTTTGGTCAATTAATCAGTAATTTAAAAATGACTATTCTAGGGCTGTTCTAAAAAAACAGCCTTTTTTTCTGCTAAAAATTTTCTTTTTCTAAAAAAAAGACTTCCAAATTAAGAAGTGAATATTTTTATTACCACTTAATTAATAGTACTTTTGCATCCTATTTATACGAAAATATGAGTTTTTTAAAAGAAATACAACGCAGAAGAACATTCGGAATTATATCGCATCCAGATGCCGGTAAAACAACACTAACTGAAAAATTATTGTTATTTGGAGGAGCTATTCAGGAAGCCGGTGCAGTTAAAAATAATAAAATTAAAAAAGGAGCTACGAGTGATTTTATGGAAATCGAACGCCAAAGAGGTATTTCGGTTTCAACTTCTGTACTTGCTTTTAATTATAAAGATATAAAAATCAATATTCTTGATACTCCGGGTCACAAGGATTTTGCCGAAGATACTTTTAGGACTTTAACTGCTGTGGACAGTGTCATTGTGGTAATTGACGTTGCAAAAGGGGTTGAGGAACAAACTGAAAAACTGGTTGCTGTTTGTAGAATGAGAAACATTCCAATGATTGTTTTCATCAACAAATTGGACCGTGAAGGTAAAGATGCTTTTGATTTGATGGATGAAGTGGAGCAAAAACTGGGTTTGAAAGTTACTCCTCTAAGTTTTCCTATCGGAATGGGTTATGATTTTCAGGGAATTTACAATTTATGGGAACAAAATATCAATATTTTTAGTGGAGACAGCCGTAAAAACATCGAAGAAACTATCGCTTTTTCAGACGTTAAAAGTCCCGAATTAGAAAAAATAATCGGTCAAAAACCTGCTGACAGACTTCGTGAAGAATTAGAATTAATTGATGAAGTTTATCCAAAATTCGAGCGTCAGGATTATTTAGATGGAAAAATCCAGCCAGTGTTTTTTGGTTCTGCTTTGAATAATTTTGGAGTTCGTGAACTTTTAGATTGTTTCGTTGCGATTGCACCTTCACCGCGAGCAAAAGATTCGGAAACTCGTTTGGTGGATCCTAAAGAGGAAAAAATGACTGGTTTTGTGTTTAAAATACATGCCAATATGGATCCAAAACACCGAGATCGTTTAGCATTTATAAAAATTGTTTCCGGAACTTTCGAAAGAAACAAACCTTATTATCACGTTCGTCAGAAGAAGAATTTAAAATTCTCAAGTCCAAATGCATTTTTTGCTGAGAAAAAAGAAATTGTAGATATTTCATATCCTGGTGACATTGTAGGTTTACATGATACCGGAAACTTTAAAATTGGAGATACTTTAACAGAAGGTGAAGTAATGAGTTTCAAAGGAATTCCAAGTTTCTCTCCCGAACATTTTAGATACATCAACAATGCTGATCCAATGAAAGCTAAGCAATTAGATAAAGGAGTTGATCAGCTGATGGATGAGGGTGTTGCACAGTTATTTACTTTAGAAATGAATAACCGTAAAGTTATCGGAACTGTCGGAGCACTTCAGTATGAGGTGATTCAGTATCGTTTAGAACATGAATACGGTGCAAAATGTACTTATGAAAATTTCCCTGTACACAAAGCCTGCTGGGTAAAACCTGATGATGCAAAGAATGATGAATTCAAAGAATTCAAACGTATCAAACAAAAATTCTTAGCGCATGATAAGTATGGTCAGCTGGTATTTTTAGCGGATTCTGACTTTACAATCCAAATGACACAAAATAAATACCCAACTGTAAAATTATTTTTCACTTCTGAATTTGACTAATAATTTTGTTTCAAATAAGAAATAAAAAAAGCGCTAATGATATATTAGCGCTTTTTTTTAAATTTGAATTAATCAACCTTTACTAAGTCATTATATTCTAAAAAATAAATCTTTCTATTAGGAAGCGCCAAATTAGCACAATAGAAAAGAAGAAAGAAATTTAGTCGACAAAAGCAAATAAAATCAGACAAACTACACTTTAATACTCATTTGAATTTTTTATATAAAAAAAGCCCCATTACTGGGGCTTTCTTATTTTATGCTTGTCCTGCCGGACCAAAATTAAGCGGTATTGGTGCTTGTTCAGTGTCTTTAATCTCGCCGTGGGCTGCTTCAAAACGATGAATATTTTCACCAATTGCCTTCAATAATCTTTTAGCATGTTGTGGTGTCAAGACAATTCTTGACTTTACCTTGGCTTTAGGAATACCGGGCATAATGCTCACAAAATCTAAAACAAACTCTGATGATGAGTGATTTATAATTGCAAGATTAGAATAAATTCCTTCTGCAATAGTTTCATCTAACTCAATATTAATTTGCTCTTGTTGTTGTTTCGGATTACTCATAGTTACCTAAATTAATAAATATATTCTTCTTTATTAGCCATCATTTCATTGTAATCATCTTTAGAACCTACAATAGTATTATCGTATTCTCTCATACCAGTTCCCGCAGGAATTCTGTGTCCAACAATTA
>JBDTNT010000237.1:0-22996 GCA_039933615.1 Flavobacterium sp.
AAAGAAGAAATTAAAGAAGGGGAAAAACAAATTGAACGAGGTGAATTTGTTTTATATGAAGACATGATGAAAAAACATCGTTAATGAAAAGAACGATAATCTTTTCAAAAAATGCAGAAAAAAGTTTATTTGAATTAGTTTGAGTACCTGGGAATTAAATGGTCAAAAATAAATTCATATCAAATCTGGACAAAGTAATTTATCTAATACAAATAGAACCTGAAATTTTTCCTAAATCGGAACTAAATAAAAACTATCACAAAGGCGTCTTGTCAAAACAAACAACAATATATTATAAATTCAATACAAAAAGAGTTGAAATAATAACATTTTTTGACACACGACAAGACCCAAATAAAATAAAGAAAGACATTAAATAAACTATGAAAGGACCCTTATTTTACTCGAAAATATTACTTTTTGGAGAGTACGGAATTATCCGCGATTCAAAAGGACTTTCTATTCCCTATAATTTTTACAATGGTGCTTTGAAGAAAACCGAAGAACCTTCGGCGGAAGCTATTGCATCAAACGCAAGTTTAAAACGTTTTGTAACGTATCTTGAAACTTTGCAGACAGAGCAACCTGATTTGGTTACTTTTGACTTGGCTGCATTAAAAAATGATGTTGAAACTGGTATGTATTTCGATTCCAGTATTCCCCAAGGTTACGGAGTTGGAAGCAGCGGTGCTCTTGTTGCAGCAATTTATGATAAATATGCGACACACAAGATTACCGTTTTAGAAAATTTAACCCGCGAAAAACTATTACAGCTTAAAAACATATTTTCTCAAATGGAGAGCTTTTTCCACGGAAAAAGTTCTGGACTGGATCCTTTAAACAGTTATTTGAGTATTCCGATTTTAATCAATTCCAAAGATAATATTGAAGCAACCGGTATTCCGACTCAAAGTTTTGACGGAAAAGGTGCTGTGTTTTTATTAGATTCAGGAATTGTTGGTGAAACGGCTCCGATGGTAAACATTTTTATGGAAAACCTGAAAGACAAAGGTTTCCGTACGATGCTTAAAAACCAATTTGTAAAATATACGGATGCCTGTGTAGAAAACTTTTTACACGGTGATATGAAGTCTTTATTTACCAACACTAAAAAACTTTCTAAAGTTGTCTTAAACAATTTCAAACCAATGATTCCGGAACAATTTCACGGAATCTGGCAACACGGAATTGACACAAATGATTATTACCTAAAACTTTGTGGTTCCGGCGGTGGCGGTTATATCCTTGGCTTCACAGAAGATCTGGAACGTGCTAAAATTTCTTTGAAAGATTACAAACTTGAAGTTGTTTATCAATTTTAAGGTTTTACTAATTTGTCTGTTGGGTTTATAAAAATTTAGTTATAATTCTATTTTCACATAAGAAGTCTTTTTTAAGTAAGAAAATTCACGATACAACTTATCATTTTACTATAAAACTGTACTTTAGCGGTACAGGCAGATCTTATTTTATAAAAAACAGTAACCATTAAACCAAAAATGTTAAGCAGAAAGAATAAAATTTTAGCGATGAAAGTTATTAGTTTGTTCTCTGTGGTGAGAGGTTACAACATTCCTATTATTGTTTTAGCACAGTATTTATCCGCGATTTTTATTTTGGCTCCGGAAAAAAGAGCCCTCGACATTTTGCTTGATTTCAACTTATTTTTAATTGTGTTTGCCTCGGCGATTACCATTGCTTCGGGATATATTATCAATAATTTTTACGACAGCCAGAAAGATTTAATCAACAGGCCAAATAAATCGATGTTAGACAGATTGGTGAGTCAGAAGACTAAATTATCAGTGTATTTTACTTTAAATTTTATCGCAGTCTTAATGGCCTTCATTGTTTCCTGGCGTGCTTTTTTATTTTTTTCCCTTTACATTTTCTTAATTTGGTTTTACTCGCATAAAATAAAAAAATATCCAATTATTGGTAATTTGACTGCCGCTTTACTGGCTGTTATTCCGTTTTTTGCCATCTTGTTATATTTTTACAACAAAATATCTTTTGAAGAAATTGAAGATCACATGAGTCATTTCGCGGTAATTTCCGCACATGCGATGTTTCTATTTTTACTATTGTTAATTCGCGAAATGATAAAAGATCTGGAAAATCTGAAAGGTGATCTGGCAAACAATTACAAGACGATACCAATATTATATAACGAAACCATTTCGAAACAAATCATTAGTGTTTTGACCTTTTTGACGGTTTTACCGGTTTATATCCTGATTAATGTTTACGATGTGGGTTACATGGATATTTATTTTTATATCTGTTTTGTCGTAATGCTTTTCTTTCTACTATACCTTTGGAGATCAAACTCAAAAGGACAATATTTACTGCTTCATAACGTATTAAAATTCCTGATTGTCTCTGGGGTTTTCTGTATTGTTTTAATTAATCCAAGTGTTTTATGGCACGGTAAGACTTTATTACTTAAGATTTAATAGCTGTTACTCTTTTTTACAGGACAAATATTTAGCAGATTTTTTACTTTTTTATATTTAGCTTTTTACACTTAGAAGCTGAGACTAAGAACTTACAGAAAAAAAGCCATTTATGATGCTTCCGGGCTCGAAAAAAATCAGGCTATCAATCTAACAACATTGAACTTAGGATTATTTAGCAAGAATAAACTATCTTTGCACAAATTACAGAATTATATGAACAATAAGGAAGGCAATAATAAAAGAGGTGGATCTGGATCAAATAGCTCTAGACCAAACTCTAACAAGCCAAAACCTGCCATGCAAAAGCGTGCTCAAGGGCCGAAAAAAGTGAAACCTGCTGTGAAAGCAGCTGAAGAAGAAGCGGCACAAAAAATTAAGAAACAAAATCAGGCGCCAAAAAGACAAAAAGCTGCTGACGAAATTCGTCTGAACAAATACATCTCAAATTCTGGTGTATGCTCGCGTCGTGATGCCGATATATACATTCAGTCTGGAAACGTCAAAGTAAATGGTATTCCGGTTACTGAAATGGGATATTTAGTAAAATTAAATGATGTTATAAACTTTGACGGTGTTGTTCTGACTCCTGAAAAGAAAGAATACATCTTGTTGAACAAACCTAAAAACTTTACAACTGCCTTAGATGAAGGTCAGGAATATCGTAATGTTCTGGAATTAGTTCGTGGTTCTACTACCGCAAAAATTGCTCCAATTGGCAGAATGGATAAAAACACAACTGGTTTGTTGTTGTTTACAAATGATACTGATATGATTCGTAAATTTACTTTACCGAGTCAGAAATCATCTAAAATCTATCAGGTTTCTTTAGATAAAAATCTAAAATTTGAAGATTTAGAAAAAATCAGCAAAGGTCTTGTTCTTGACGGACACCGCGTTTTTGTTGAGGAAATCAGTTATATTGAAAAAGAAGCGAAAAGTGAAGTTGGACTTAAATTACGTTCATCGAATGTAAAAGTGGTTCGTGCGATTTTCGAAAACTTCGATTATGATGTTTTACGTATAGATCGTGTTTCATTTGCCGGCCTTACCAAAAAGAATTTACCAAGAGGTAACTGGCGTTTCCTGACTGACCAGGAAATCATTAATCTGAAAAACGTTTAATTAAAAAGATTCAAATAAATCCAATACAAATCCTGTTTTACTGCTGTAAAATGGGATTTTTTATTTTAGAATATTTTGAAAAAATATTAAAAGAAATTGTGACCGAAAAGTGTAAAGATTGATCTTCCTAAATTAGCCTGGTTTTTATCATCTACCGATTCGTAGCATGAAAATCCAAGTATAATCTTGATTCCCGGATGAATACTATTTAAGATATCTCTTTTTTGTTCCTCTAACAAGAGTTTTAAACTGTCTAAAAGCTGGATATTGTTTTTAAGATAAGAAATAACCAGTAGTGCTGAAAAATTTAGAATTTCTCTTGCTGTTTCACTTTTGATTCCAACTTCATTTGAAATCATTTCAGAAATCCGCCCTTTTTTATTTTCGAAAATTTCTTTCAATAAATCATTTCCTTCAACACGATAACAATCGTCTACAGACAGGATTCTTCCGGAAGTAAAATCAACTTCTCCGTAGAATGTTGAATCTTCAGCAATTAACGAAACCATTTCTTTATAAAAACCCGACTCCTCAGCTTTATTATACAATCCCATCAGAACTGTACCTATTGAAACATCAATTCCTTTTATTAAAAGTGCATCATTTTCAAAATAAAACTTATTTAACTTTGAAACAACATTAGAAGATATAAAACGTCTAAGTTCAATTTGTAGGTTTGGAGTCATAATATTTAATTTTTTAAGAAATTTATTTAAATCCATTCAAAATAACCGACAAAGTGGGGCTTTTAATCGTTTATCAGGATAAAAATATAAAATATTTTAACATTTCCAAAAGATAAGTTAAAAATTTACTAAAGCATTTATTTTGTATTTAGGAGTAAATTCTAAAAGTCTCAATGAACATAACCCTTTCGTTATCAAATCAAATAAAAAAAAAGTAAAAGAAAATTTAAATATTTTTCAAAAAAAATAAAAAAATAAGAAAAAGCTTAAACCCTGAATAAGGTTTTAAAACAAGACACTTCGGTTTTGCCACACTATACTGATAAAAATACCAAGAAAAATGACACAAAACAGAAAATTAATAAAACTGGAAGCCAAAAATCCCAGTAATGATCCTGTTGCCGCTTTTAATGCCCTGCCATGGCTTTGAGAATCGTAAATAAGCTCCCCTATAAAAGCTCCTACAAAAGGGCCAATTATTACACCAAAAGGAATTGGAGCAAGAATTCCGACTACTAAACCAATATTTGTTCCCCAAACCCCGTACGAACTCCCTCCAAACTTCTTAGTTCCTTTTGCCGGAATTACATAATCCAGAATAGTAATAATCACAGTTATTAAAAGTGTAATACCTAAAATCCAATAATTATTTTCGACCGCTTTGGTTAAGTACAGCAACAATAGGCCTACCCAACAACTGGATAATCCTGGTAAAACCGGCATAAAACTGCCGAAAACACCAACAATAATACATACAAAACCCAGCAATAATAATACTAAATCCATACGAAAAAGAATATTTTTTTATTTGAAAAAATGAAACTGTAACTTAAAACAACATTGTCTTTTAGAAAGCTACGAAGAATATCTGTAATACAAAGCTTCTCAAAAAAAATAATTGTATTTTTATACTTTAATTCATTTAGTTCAATTCAATATCAAAATCTTGAAGCATTTCCCACTTTTTTTAATCGCGTTACTTTTCAACTCTTGTCAATATTTTGAAAAGCAGGTTCCGTCTGAAAAAGATTTACTTCAAAAAGAATTGAAATCTATCAATTGGAAAGAAGTCGATGAGTTTCCCTCAGTTGTGGATTGCGAAAAAGTAGCCGATAAAAAACAGCGTCAGCAATGTTTTTTCGAAAAAATGGCACAGCTTATTCAGGAAAAACTAGACGTTGATTCTCTTTCTATTCTCTATCCTGAACTTGATACCATCGAGGTAAAAGTAACCGTTTTCCCTAACGCTACGATGAAATTTGAGCCACAATTCCCAAAAGATTCTGTTGCTTACGACACCATTAAAATCGATAGTATTCTGCATGCGCGTCTTGTTGATTTTCCAAAAGTAAATCCTGCTATCAAACGAGGAGTTCCGGTAAAAACACAGTTTATCCTTCCGGTAATTATTAAAGAAAAAAGTACTAAGTAAATCAAATCGCTTTACACCATATAAATTATTTAGGAGCCTGTAATTTGTCTTAAATAAACTTACAGGATTCAAATTAAACTGAAGCTGAAATAATTTATTTTTTAAATTTTAAAACTTCTTCCCTTCCATTTATAAGAACCAAACAAGCTATACAAGGCAACAGCTGAGCTGAAAAAAGGATAAAACAAACTACTCAGAACCAAATACTTAATCTTTGAATTTGTTAAAAATTGATTTGTGATATAAAGCAGTCCAAAATCAATTATAAACTTTAAAACGGCATATAAAGTAAAAAGCTGCCAAGACAAGATTCCGAAGAATAAAAATACCGTTCCGATTACAAAACTTAGATTTCCAAAGAAAACAATCAAGCCTAAAAATCTTCCAAAAAGGCTTTGATACGAACTTGTTTTAGCCGCCCATCGCACTCTTTGGTAAAACAGTGATTTCCAATCCTGAGTTGGTTTTGTATGTACAATTGCTTCTTCGGCTTTTAGATAATGAACTCCGATTTGGTTTAAATTTACAACTTTTTGGAGTAAAAAAACATCATCTCCGCTTGCAATTGTATTATTTCCATCGAAACCATTCATTTTTTCAAATAATGATTTTTTATAGGCGAAATTTGCTCCGTTGCACATAAAAGCTTTTTTTATTCCAAAACTGCCAATTGTAGCACCTTGCAGACTTGTGAGATCTAATTGCTGAAAATGATGTAAAAACGAATTCCCGCAGTCATACGTTACAGCACCTGCAACCATTGAAACTTCGTTTTCCTGAATATAATTATCAAAAGTCAGCAACCAATTTTCAAGGACTGTACAATCGGCATCGGTTGTAATAACCCAATCGGTTTTTACGTGTTTCATTGCCGTAGAAATAGCATCTTTTTTAGGAGAATTGGAAACCCTGATATTGTCAATTACGGAAAGCTGAAACCTAAAACCTGAAACTTGAAAGCTCTCTGCAGATTCATCATCAACCAAAATAACGTCGAACAAATCCGACGGGTAATTAAGTTTAGAAAAACTGTTTAAAAGATTCGGTAGATTATCCGCTTCATTTCTAAAAGGAACAATAATCGTAAAACCCGTCTTAGGGTCTAAATTCTTTTTCCTGTATTTTTTTACGTTGAAAAAACCATAAATCAACAAGCCGATTGTAATCACATAAATGGTTAATATGATAAACAAAACAAAGCTCATTTTACCGTTTTTGCTTTAAAATTCAACACATAATAACTTCCTAAAATCACCGGCAAAACCACATTAAGAAACCACATTAAAGTGGAGATAAAAACAACTATCCATTCGTTTACGCCTAAAATTCCGAAGAAATAAATAGCAACGCTTCCTTTCACAGCGAAATCCAAAAATTGAAAAGTTGGTAATGACGAAGCTAAAAAATACACTACTGCAATTGTTGCAATTAGTGTAAAATAAGGCAGTTCAACATCAAAAGCCAAAAACAAAAAATAATATTGATGTGAAAAAACCAAGTAACGGAAAATACCCAAAAGTATATTCTTCTGATGAACTGACTTTGGAATTTCGTTAATCTTATGAAGCAGTTTTTCTATTGAATATCCCTTGATTTTTATCTTTTTCAAAGAGAATAAAATCACAAAAAACAAAAAGAAAGCGACAAATAAAATGGCAACTGTTCTGGTTGTAATTATATTGTATTTTGCATTAAAATACAATAATCCGAAAACACCAAAAATAACGGTCAGAATCATCTGGATTCCGTTGCAGATCAGATTTAGGAAAACCACTTTTTTAGCCTCAGATTTGGGATAAAACAATGCTTTCCCGGCGTACTCTCCCACTCCGTTTGGTGTAAAAATACCGGCTGTCAAAGCAGCAAGTACCTGTTTTGTGGCTTCTCCTAATGAAATTTTATGAATTACTCCGGCAAGGTTCTGCCATTTCAAAATCTCAAAATAACGATTCAAAACACTCAAAAGCAAGATGAAGGCAATTCCTAAAACAGATTGATTTTTACGAAATAAAGTGATAAATTTCTGCCAGTCGAGTTTGTCATTGTGTGCCAATTGATCGTAAATAAAATAAAATGCGCCGCCAACAATCAAAAGTTTGACCAGAAGAACAAGGAATTGTTTAGCTTTGTGAGGAATTGAAATCATGCCGCAAAAGTAAGCAATTTGGTCATGTGGCAATTTGAAAATTAGAAAATGAATTATTCGAGATTCAGATAACATGAAACTTGAAACAAAAAATCTTGAAACAAAAAATCTCTTGACAAAAGAACGCATCATATTAGGTATTGACCCCGGAACAACGATTATGGGTTTTGGATTGATAAAAGTGATCAATAAAAAAATGGAATTCCTGCAGCTCAACGAATTGCAGCTTTCAAAATATGACAATCATTATCAGAAACTTAAAATCATTTTTGAGCGTACCATAGAATTAATCGAAACACATCATCCGGACGAAATCGCCATCGAAGCACCTTTCTTTGGTAAAAATGTACAATCGATGCTGAAGTTAGGCCGTGCACAAGGCGTTGCTATGGCGGCTGGACTTTCGAGAGATATTCCGATTACAGAATACGAACCTAAAAAGATAAAAATGGCGATTACCGGAAATGGAAATGCCAGCAAGGAACAAGTTGCTAAAATGCTCCAACAGCTTTTAGGCTTAAAAGAATTACCTAAAAATCTCGATTCAACGGATGGCTTAGCGGCTGCGGTTTGTCATTTTTTCAACTCCGGAAAAATCGTTGCCGGAAAAAGTTACACGGGCTGGGATGCTTTTGTAAAACAGAACGAGGATAAAATTAGAAAATGAGTTAATGAGATGATGTGGCAATTTGATAATTCTCTAATTATCAGATTTTCTAATTCTCTAATTTAAAAAAATGAGCGGAATCTATATTCACATTCCTTTTTGCAAACAGGCTTGCCATTATTGCGATTTTCATTTTTCGACTTCGATGAAGAGGAAAGAGGAAATGGTTTTGGCAATTGCCAAAGAAATTCAGATGCGCAAAAGTGAATTTGAAAATGAAATCGTTGAAACCATTTATTTTGGCGGAGGAACTCCGTCTGTTTTAGAAAATTCAGAACTGCAGCTATTGATTGATACGGTTTATGAAAACTATAAAGTTTCCGAAAATCCGGAAATTACCCTTGAGGCCAATCCTGATGATTTGTCTAAAGATAGAATTCTTGAATTATCAAAAAGTCCAATAAACCGCTTGAGTATCGGAATCCAGTCTTTTTTTGAAGAAGATTTAAAACTAATGAATCGAGCCCATAATTCGGCAGAAGCCAAAAATTGTTTAGTGGAAGCGACGAAATATTTCGACAATATCTCATTGGATTTAATTTACGGAATCCCCGGATTGACTGACGAAATGTGGAAACAGAATATTGAAACGGCTTTGAGTTTCGGTATTCCACATATTTCAAGTTATGCCCTGACGGTAGAGCCAAAAACGGCTTTAAAAAAACTTATTGATACCGGAAAAATTGCAGAACCACAAGATGAAGCGGCTTCAAATCATTTTTTGATTTTGACAGAAATGCTCCGGAAAAATGATTTCATTCATTACGAGTTATCGAATTTTGGAAAAGAAAACTACTTCTCTAAAAATAATTCTGCTTATTGGCTGGGTAAAAAATACATTGGAATTGGTCCTTCGGCACACAGTTATGACGGCGAAAAAAGAGGCTGGAATGTGGCGAATAATTCCCTTTATTTAAAGTCCATTCAGGAAAACATCCTGCCAATCGAAACTGAAATTCTATCAAAATCAGATCGTTATAACGAATATATTATGACGGGATTACGAACCATTTGGGGCGTTTCACTGGAAAGAATTCAAAATGAATTCGGATCTGAATATCTCGATTATCTGAACAAACAAGCCGAGAAATTCCTGAATGATGAGTTGGTCTATATTTCTGATAATACATTACGGCCAACTGCGAAAGGTAAATTCCTAACGGATGGAATAGCATCAGATCTATTTTACTTAAATTTGGAAGAATAAAAATTGAACGCTGATAAAAATCCGTAAAATCTGCGTTAGAATATCCGTAAAATCTGTGTTCCATATGCAAGCATTAATTGATAACAAATATAAAATCGACCTGTCAAAACCTATTGACATTTCAATTCCATTAACCAATACAGATGAAAATCCAATTGCGTGGTATATCGAAAAACCAGCTATTGAGCCTGTTGTTTTTGGGGATTGGATTGGAAAAGTTTCAGAAGGAAAATCATCTACAAATTTCAATAATATTTTCTTCAATCCACATGGACATGGGACTCACACGGAATGTTTGGGTCATATTACAAATGATTTTTATAGTATTAATCAATCCTTGAAGCAGTTTTTCTTTTTTGCCAGATTAATTACTGTTGAACCCGAAAGTATTGAAGATGATTTTGTGATTACTAAAGAGCAAATTGTGAATGCGTTGCATACTTCGCCTTTGCTCCGTATAAAAACTGAAGCTTTAATCATTCGGACACTTCCAAATTCAAAAGACAAAAAATCCAGAAAATATTCGAATACAAATCCGCCTTATCTGGCTGAAGATGCTGCTATTTTTATCCGCGAAAGCGAAATTCAACATTTACTAATTGATTTACCAAGTGTTGACAAAGAACATGATGAAGGAAAGTTATTGGCACATAAGGCCTTTTGGAATGTAAAAGACACGCTTCATTTAAATCCGGATGCGCGGATAAATGCAACAATTACAGAAATGATTTATGTGGCTGAAGAAATTGAAGACGGAAATTATCTATTGAACTTGCAAATCGCTTCTTTCGAAAATGATGCAAGTCCAAGCAAACCTGTTTTATATAAAATTGTACTTTAGATTCCTAATCATACAAAAATTCAAATCAGAAATCCATATTCTAAAATTCAAATGATTAAAGTATCAACTGACAAAAACAAACTTGATGTTCCGTTTATTCAAAATTTTTTAAAAGATATATACTGGGCTGCCGGGCGTACAATGGAAGAAGTTCAGATTACGATTGATAATTCATTTTGTTTTGGAATTTATCTTGACGAAAAACAAATTGGTTTTGCCCGCGTGATAACCGATTATGTAGTTTTTGCTTATCTTATGGATGTTTTTATAACAGAAGAACATCGAGGTAAAGGGTATTCTTCTGTTTTAATTGAAAATATGATGAAGGAACCTCAATTAAAAGAAATTAAAATCTGGAGACTGGCAACGACCGATGCGCATTTTTTATACGAGAAATTCGGATTCACAGCCTTAAATCATCCTGAGAAAATGATGGAAAAAGTAATAAAATGAAAACAGTTATAAAATTAGAAGAGTTAGGTTTATTTATTTTCGGAGTCTATTTGTTTAGCCTCCTGGATTATCAGTGGTGGTGGTTTCCGGCTTTGATTTTAGCACCCGATTTATCAATGTTCGGCTATGCTGTTAATGCCAAAATCGGTGCTTTTTTATATAATTTATTTCATCATAGAGCAATTGCGGTTTTGGTCTATATTTTAGGCTGTTATTTAGAAATAGAACCCTTAAGACTTATTGGTTCAATATTATTTTCTCATGCTGCAATGGACAGGATTTTTGGTTATGGCCTTAAATATGAGACAGGATTTAAATATACCCATCTTGGTGAAATCGGTAAGAGTTAAGTTTTAAAACCCAATACTATTATTCCTTTTGAAAAATACTGAATTGTGTTTTCGTAATAAAAACATTATATTTAGACTGTTTTTATTAACTCATCATTTTTATAAATGAGAATAGCTGCCAGACAAGATTCGATAATTAATTGCTTAGGTTTATTCAAATCCTATAATTTTCTATTCGTTATTTTCTTCCTTTTTAATCTCAGTTTTTCTCAAAACCATTCCAAAAAAGATACCGTCAATTTTGTCTATTATCCGGATAAAATAATGGTAAAAGCCAATGTGAGTACACAAACGGATACTTACTTCTATAAAACAAAAGAGGGTCTGAATCTGAAAATTGTGCCAAACAACGTTTACAAGCTATTCTTTACTGTCGATTATAAATTCATTGGTTTCAGTTATGGTTTTTTTCCGAAGTTTTTTGGCGGAAACAACGACAATGATTTAAAAGGTAAATCTTCTTTCTCAGATTATAATTTCCGTCTATTTTTAGGACATTGGCTCCAGAATTTCCAATACAGCAAAGTCAGGGGTTATTACGTAGAAAATACCGCCGATTTTGTACCGGACTGGACAAAAGGAAAAGACCCATATTACTTATTTCCAAATCTTAAAAACCAAACCTTCGGAATGTCAACTTCTTATGTTTTCAATCCGAAATTTTCACTTAAAAGTATTACTTCATTTACCGAATGGCAAAAACAAAGCGCCGGAAGTTTCATTCCGACTTTATGGTACGACTACAACCGTTTTTCTTTTGATCAGGAAGGAAATAAAAGTGTAGAAGATAACTTTAATATCAGATTGGGTCTGAGTTATTATTATAATTTTGTCATTCATGATAAATTTTATATTGCTCCAAATCTGACACCTTCAGTCGGAGTACGGTTTTCTAAAGATAAATCAGGAGACACTGACGGAAATACAATTGAAAATGAAACCTACTTTACAAGATTTCTGGAAGGCGGAATTAAAATGGGTTATAATTCTAATGATATCCTTTTTGGGGCTAGCTTTAATTTTAATGTCAATTGGTATGATGACGGCAGTAAAAGTTCTGTTGAAAATGACAAAGTATACGGATTATTATATTTCGGATATCGTTTTGATGCGCCTGCATTTATAGCAAAACCTACAGAAAAAATTGAAGAAAAAATGAAATTATAAAAATATGAACCTGGAAACGTATTACGAATATTGTCTTTCGAAAAAAGGAGTGACTGAACATTTCCCGTTTGATGAAGATACTTTGGTTTTTAAAGTTGGCGGAAAAATGTTTGCTTTATCCTCCTTATCACAATGGGAAAAAAATGAAGCTTCTGTAAATTTAAAATGCGATCCTGAACGCGCTCAGGAACTACGAGCCGAATACGAGGAGATAAAACCGGGATTCCATATGAGTAAAGTCCATTGGAATACAATTGCCCTAAACGGAAATCTGCCTGCCAAATTTGTAAAAGAACTGATAGATCATTCCTATGAATTAGTTTTCAAAAGTTTGACAAAGAAAATTCAAAATGAAATTATTGAATTAGAAAATTAGGCATTACATTTGCACCGTAAGAAAAAAACTTAGCCACTCAGTCCCGATAGCTATCGGGATTGTAAATTAGCAACTTATAACACATGAAAGAACAATTTAAAAAGTTTTTAAACGAAGAACAAGATCCAAAAGCGATTGAAAAAATCACTTCAAAACTCAACGATTTATTGATGAAAGGCGAAGAAGTTGGATATATAGCGGTTCAGAAAAAGCCGGCAATCACTGTTTTTCCGGATAGTATTGTATTAACAAACAAAAGAATCATTATCTGTAAACCGAAAAACCTTGGTCTTTCTATGGATTTTACAGATTATACCTGGGATGAAATTGTTGGGACTTTTGTAAAAGAAGGCATTTTGGGTTCAGAGTTTTCTTTTTCTACAAAAACTGACATTCAGACTTCTATTGATTATATTCCTAAAATTCAGGCCCGTAAAATTTTTACTTACGCCAAAGAGCAATTGGATATTTTAAAAAATCCAACTGTTGCAACTCCTGTAATTGAAGAAGTTCAGGCAGAAGAAATTGAAATTGAAGATGAAATCGAAGAAGTTGAAACCGAAGAAGTAACCCATTTTGCAGAAATTTTACCAGCTGCTCCTGTTTATGAAACTTATGAGCCGATTCAGCAAAATTCAACTCCAACCGGAGACCGTAAATTAAGTGAATTATCTAAAGAAGAACTTTTTGATAAATTACAGAATTACAAAAAGTTACTCGATAACGGATTGATCATGCAAGGGGAATATGATACATTCAAAAAAGAAATTTTGAGTTATATGTAAAAATGTAATTTGTAAAATATAAAATGGTTATAAAAAAAGTCTTAATATCAGTTGATATTAAGACTTTTTTTATTGTGTTTTGGCAGTCTCATCAGATTCCCATTTTACAAATCACATTTCACACCTTAAAGTGTCGCTTTCTGTTTTTCTACAAATTTATGCGATTGCATTTCTAACAATTCAGTTGCATTTTTACGCTGCAAATCGTAGAGACTTTTATCTTCGGCTATATCTGCATAAACCCTGTCATGCATTGATGCGCTGGTTTTAATCAATAAATCACGTTGGTATTTATTCTGGGCTAAAGTGGCTTTTACAGCTGTTTCAGCTTCTTCCTGTTTGAAATCGAATTCGCCTTTTGGAGCTAATAATTTAGCAATAATCGGAGAAGTCTCAATTGCCAGAAACAATAACATAATAAAGAATGACGGCAACCATGGCAATTTATCCAAAGCATTTATTCGTGCCATCAGACCATCAAAACCTTCTATTATGGGTTGTGTCTGCGATACTTTTTTATCAAGATCGGCCTGAAGCTGTTTACCTGTTTTTTCCTTCTCCGCAATTTTAGCTTCGTTGGCTGCTTTTAGCGTGGCAAATTCTTTTAGAGACGCATCGTGTTTCTCGCGTTTTTCTTTATAAACCGGACCTTTGCCTAGTTTTTTAGTTCCTGTAGTTCCTTCAGCTTCGGTAATATAAGTTGAATATAAAGCATTTACTTCCTTCTCTTTTTTCAGAATATCATTTTTCAAAGCTGTAATCTCGGCCTTATTCTTGTCCAAATCTGATTTGAAATAGGTTCCAATTTGCTTTTTATTGGCCAATTCCATTTCGTTTTTTTCTTTCAATAAAACGGTATTGATTTCTTTTTCGAAAATTTTAATTTCCAATGGTTTCGAAATAACAATTGCAATAATAACCGCCAACATAATTCGGGGTGTCGCCTGAAGAAATTCATCTAAGAAATGATCTCTTTTCTTAATAGTAGAAACGATAAACCGGTCCAGGTTGAAGATTAACAAACTCCATACAAACCCGAAAATAAGAGCCGGATAAATAGAGTCAAAAACAGTAAAAAGCGCATACGCACTGGCCAGGAAAGCCATAACTGCAGTAAAAAAAACGGTAGCCCCAATACCAACATATTTGGTTTGTTCCCCTTCTGAACAGCCATCCAGAAGGTCTCGGTCGACTCCTGAACAAAGGATAAAAAATTGTTTTAACATGATTGATGATTTTTGATTGTGATTGATAGGGCAAATTTAGCGCCAAATTTTTGATTCTCACGCAAATAGTTGATTTGTTTTCACTTAGCCAACCTCATACTTGTATTTGTTAAATGTTATTTAAACATTAATACGTTTTTATTATAAACAGGAAAGCATAACACTATGTTAATTTTTTTCAACAAGTTTAATAATACTCAGGCTTTAGTTTCGCAATAAATCAAACCAAAAAATACAATGAAGAATTTTTATGTAGTAGTTACACTCTTTTTATTAACCTTATCAGGTTATGCTCAAAAAGCGATAATATCAGGAAAGGTATTGGATGCTGATGACACACTTCCCCTGCCTGGAGCGATGATTCAGATTGTAGGCGAAAACAAATACACTGTTTCAGATTACAATGGCCGATTTGAATTGCTTAATATAAATGCTGGTACTTATCAGGTTTTGGTAAAATATATTGGTTATACCTCCATAACTCATGAGATTACTGTAGAACAAGGAAAAAATAACGTGCTTGATTTTGTCCTGAAAACTTCAGGAACTGAATTGAATGAAGTAGTTGTTGGAGACATCTTAAAAGGTCAGGCCAAAGCCTTAAATCAACAGAAAAACAATAAAAACATAGGAAACGTAATTTCATCTGATCAGGTGGGCCGTTTTCCGGATGCCAATGTGGGAGACGCTTTAAAACGTGTTCCGGGTATCACAATGCAAAATGATCAGGGGGAAGCCCGTAATATTATCATCAGAGGTCTGGCTCCGTCATTGAACTCTGTAACCTTAAATGGAGACCGAATTCCATCTGCTGAAGGAGACAACAGAAATGTACAAATGGATTTGATTCCGTCTGATATGATTTCAACTATCGAAGTGAACAAAACGCTTACACCCGATATGGATGCGGATGCTATTGGAGGTTCTGTAAACTTAGTTACAAGAGCTACTCCAAACGGCGAAAGAATTTCTGCTACTCTGGCAGGTGGATATTTACCAATACGTGAAAAAGCTAGTTATACTGCAGGTTTAGTATACGGAAACCGTTTTTTTGACAATAAATTAGGAGCTGTTTTCAGCGGATCTTACAATAATGTAGATTATGGTTCTGACAACATCGAAAACGAATGGGTAAAAGATGAATTTGGAAATGAATATTTACAGGCATCAGAAGTTAGAAAGTACGATGTGCAACGTATTCGCCGCAGTGGATCTGTTGCTTTAGATTATAAATTCGACGAAAACAATACCATTTTCGCAAATGCAATTTACAATTGGAGAGATGACCGCGAAAATCGTTTCAGAACAACTTACGATGATATCGAACCTATTTATAACGGCGAAACAATTACTGGTTTTGAAGGTCGTGTAAAACGCCAGACAAAAGGTGGTCTTGATAGCAGCAGAAACAAAAACAGAAGATTGGAAGATCAGCGCGTGCAGAATTATTCTCTTCGCGGAGAGCATTTAATTAACTCGAAATTAGATTTGGACTGGTCTGCGAATTACGCCAAAGCGAGAGAATACCGCCCGGGTGAGCGTTATATCGAATACCGTCAGAAAGGTTTGGAAATCAGTGAAGATTTATCTGATTTGAGATTTCCGTTATTAACTACTGCCGGAGAATCTACAGATGAATTCAAATTTGATTCGGTTACAGAAAATACAGATGATACCAGCGAAAGTGAATTTGGTGCTAAAGTAAACATCCGTTTTCCATTTACTATTATTCCATCTCAAAAAGGAAGACTTAGAACGGGTCTCAGACTGCGTCTAAAAGAAAAAAAGAGAGACAATATTTTCTTTTCTTACGAACCAACAGGTGACGGAATGGAATTATTATCAGAAGTTCCAAACAGTTATTTTGATGGTAAAAACTTCAATCCTGGCAGTAAATATGTTCCGGGAGCTTTTGCTTCTGCCAGCTTTTTAGGAAGTCTTGATTTGAATAATCCTGCCTTATTTGATAAAGAAGCGGATGCAGCAGAATATCTGGCAGTAAACTATAATGCCAAAGAAAACATTTACGCTGCATATATAAGATGGGATCAGGATTTTAATGATAAATTATCCATGGTTTTAGGTTTCCGTGTTGAGAATACGCACATTGATTATACCGGAAATCGTGTACTGGATGAAGAAGAATTAGAAAGTAAAATCAACAATACAAACTCTTACACCAATGTATTGCCAAGTATCTCTTTTCAATATAATGCTACCAAAGATTTAGTCTTAAGGGCTGCTGCTACAACAGCTTTGGCAAGACCAAATTATTATGCATTAGCTCCTTACGTAAATAATATTGCCGCCGACAAAGAAATTACAGCCGGAAATCCGGACCTTGACGTAACCTATTCTTATAACTATGATTTCATGGTAGAAAATTATTTCAAATCGGTTGGATTAATTTCAGGAGGTGTTTTTTATAAAAAATTAAACGATTTCATTTACAATTACAGTGACAATCAATATACGGATGCAAAATTTGCAAATGATTTCCCAAACCAGTCAAATCCAATTCCTGCGGGTGAAAACTGGTCTTTTGTTCAATCAAGAAACGGAGACAATGTTGATGTCTATGGTTTTGAATTTGCTTTTCAACGTCAGTTGGATTTCCTGCCGGGTAAATTCCTGAAAGGTTTTGGGATCTATTTGAACTATACCTACACAAAATCTAAAGCAAAAGGAATTGCCGATGAAGATGGAAACGAAAGAAACGACATCAGTCTTCCGGGTACAACTCCACACATGTTCAACGGATCATTATCCTGGGAAAACAAACGTTTTTCTGCAAGGGTCTCCACCAACTTTACTTCAGATTATTTAGATGAATTAGGTTCAGAGTCTTACAAAGACAGCTATTATGACAAGCAACTTTTTGTTGATGCCAATGCTTCTTTCAAAATTACACCGAAACTTCGTCTTTTTGCTGAAGCCAACAATTTAACCAACCAGCCACTGCGCTATTATCAGGGTATTGAAGCGCATACCAAACAAGCAGAGTACTATCAGGCCCGATACAATTTTGGGTTGAAACTTGACTTGTAATAATCAATTTATATATTCTTAAATTAGACAGGACTTAGCGGTTCTGTCTAATTGCATTAAAATGAAATCATAATGAAAAATAAATCTATACTGTCTTTTTTACTTTTAAGCATTTTATTGATTGCCTGTAAAGACGACAAATTAGCGCCCGTTGCAGCAAATGCAGTAAAACCAACAACCGTTACAGAAGCCTTACCTCATGACACTGATGATCCTTCCATCTGGATTCATCCGACAGATCCTTCAAAAAGTATTATTGTGGGAACTGATAAAGATACTGATGGTGGTTTGTATGCTTTTGATTTGAATGGAAAAATCCTAAAGAAATCAATTCCATTAAAAAGACCGAATAACGTAGATATCGCTTACGGTTTATTAATTGACGGAAAAAAAACAGACATTGCCGTTACGACAGAACGCGAAAGTAACAAAATCAGAATTTTCAGTTTACCTGATTTAGAGCCAATTGACAATGGCGGGATTCCTGTTTTTGAAGGCGAAACCTTGCGCGACCCAATGGGAATTGCTTTGTATACCCGCTCAACTGATAAGAAAATTTTTGTTATCGTAGGAAGAAAATCTGGACCATCAGGGCGTTATTTATGGCAATATGAACTTTCAGGAACCGGAAAAGTGGCAACTGCAAAAGTAATCAGGAAATTTGGAGTCTATAGCGGAAAGAAAGAAATTGAAGCAATTGCTGTTGATAATGAATTAGGAACGGTTTTGTATTGTGATGAGCAATTCGGAATCAGAAAATATAAGGCCGATCCGGCTTTAAATGATAATAAAGAATTGGCCCTTTTTGGAAAAACAGGATTCAAAGCGGACAATGAAGGAATCGCAATTTACAAAAAAACAGATTCTACAGGTTATATTTTAGTATCCAACCAGCAAGCCAATACTTTCATGGTTTACCCGAGAGAAGGTGCAAATGGAAATCCAAACCATTATCCTTTGCTGGCAGAAATTCCAACCTCGACAATCGAATGTGATGGCGCCGATGTCACCAGTATTAATTTAGGAGGAAAATATAAAAACGGCCTTTTTGTAGCCATGAGCAACGGAATGACCTTTCATTACTACGCCTGGGATTTGATGCAGCAACGTATTGAGGGCAAGAAATAGTTTTCAGTCGCAATCTTCAGTTTTCCTGAACTGAAGATTGCGACTGAAAACTGTGACTAAAAAAAAAGCTGTTCACAAAGAACAGCTTTTTTCATTTGAATTAGTAATTTCCTTATTCTGTAACCGGTGCGCCAGCCAAAATTTCGGCATTGGCAAACTCTTCAAATTTGGCAAAATTAGCTTTGAATTTCTGAGCTAGTTCAATTGCTTTTTTATCGTATAAATCTTTGTCTTCCCAAGTGTTTCTTGGATTTAATATTTCGCTTGGAACATTAGGACAACTTTGTGGTTTTGCAATTCCAAAAACTGCATGATTTTTAAATTCCACATTATCCAGTTCCCCGTTTAATGCTGCAGTAATCATGGCACGCGTGTATTTCAGTTTCATACGGCTTCCTGTTCCGTAAGCACCACCTGTCCAACCTGTATTGATCAACCAAACTTTTACATCTGCGTCTTTCATTTTTTTAGTCAGCATTTCGGCATAACGTGTTGGGTGCAAAGGCATGAATGGCGCACCAAAACAAGCTGAAAAATTAGGTTGTGGTTCTGTAACTCCGGCTTCAGTTCCGGCAACTTTTGCAGTGTATCCGGAGATAAAATGGTAAGCAGCCTGTCCTGGAGTCAATTTGGAGATTGGAGGCAAAATTCCAAAAGAATCTGCCGTCAGGAAGAATATATTTTTAGGATTATGTCCTATAGATCCCGGTTGAATATTATCAATATGCGTTATTGGGTAACTTACACGTGTATTCTGAGTGATAGAAACATCATCATAATCCACTTCGTTTGTTCCCGCTTTGAAAACTACATTTTCTAAAAGTGCCCCTTTTTTGATTGCTCTAAAAATGTCCGGTTCGTTCTCTTCCGTTAAATTAATAACTTTAGCATAACAGCCGCCTTCAAAATTAAAAACAGTGTTTTCGCTTGTCCATCCGTGTTCATCATCCCCGATTAACTTACGTTGCGGATCTGCAGACAAAGTTGTTTTCCCTGTTCCTGATAATCCGAAGAAAATTGCAGTATCTCCTGCTTCACCAACATTGGCGCTACAGTGCATTGGTAATGTATTTTCGAAAACCGGTAAAATGAAATTAAGAGCAGAAAAAATTCCTTTTTTCATTTCTCCTGTATAACCTGTCCCTCCGATAAGAGCTACTTTTTTGGTAAAATCCAAAATAGCAAAATTAGACTGACGTGTTCCGTCTACAGCAGGATCTGCCATAAAACTTGGTGCACAAATTACCGTCCATTCCGGGGTAAAGTTCGCTAATTCAGACTCTTCCGGTCTTAAGAACATATTGTAACAAAACAAATTAGACCATGCCGTTTCTGTTACTACACGAACATTCAATCTGTAATTGGCATCAGAGCAAACATAAGAGTCTCTGACAAATACTTCTTTATTAGATAAAAACTTAGTTACTTTAGTATATAACTTTTCAAAAGCATCCGGTGAAAACGGAATATTTACATTTCCCCACCAAACTTTATCTTCTGTAATACTGTCTTTTACAATAAAACGATCCTGTGGAGAACGCCCTGTAAATTCCCCTGTATTAATTGCTAAAGCTCCCGTAGAGTTCTCAACACCCTGGCCTGACTGCAAAGTAATCGCATGCAATTCATCTGCTGATAATTGGTAACGAACTGTTGCATTTTCAATCCCTAGTTCTTTTAACGAAATCGATTGCGAGAAAAGTGTGTTAGTGTCCATAAATTTTGTTGTTGTGTGTGTTTCTTTTTTTAGTGAACAAACATAATTACTATGATTCTTAAGCTGTTATACTTAAAAAGTACGAATTGTTATATTTTTTATCAATAGAGACAAAAAACAATAAAAATTCACATAAGTAATCTTATATGTTATTTATGGGACAAAATTAAAGATTAATTTTTAGATAGAATTTTTTATTCGGGATTTTATGATTTTTTCCTCAAAATAGTTGCAAATAATACCAACCATGCAAGGATTAATAGAAATCCTCCTAAAGGTGTTGCGAATACGATAATTTTTGAATCAAAAACAGTGTATTCTTTTGTAACTAATAAATAGATTGATCCACTAAACAGAACAACTCCGGCAACTGCCAGATTATAGATTGTGTTCAGAGTCTTTTCTGCAATGTCTTTTCTGGTGGAAAGAAAAAACAGAAAAAAAGCATGGTACATCTGATAACGCACTCCAACTTCAAAAGTATTTAATTGTTCAACCGATAACCATTTTTTAAGAAGATGAGCTCCGAAAGCCCCCAAAATAATAGCTAACATCCCCATAAAAGCACCTGTTAAAACAATTTTTCTTTTCATTTTTTCTATGTCTTTTGAATATTGAAACAAAAATACTTCAAACAATTTAAAAAGCTTTTCTCTTTTCAAAAATCTTTTTCAGTTAAAGGAATTTATTAGTTATATTCTTAAAATTAAAAATAAATGATTTTTTTTAGTTATTCGGAATGTTATATTTATAACAATTTAATATATTTGTGTTATAAATATTAAATATGAGAAGCATTTTAATTATTGGAGCCGGACGCTCTGCCTCTTCACTGATCCGTTATTTACTCTCAAAATCAGAGAGTGAAAACCTACATCTAATTGTAGCCGATTTGTCTTTGTCTTTGGCCGAAAAAAAGACACAGAAGCATCCAAACGCCACTCCAATAGCTTTAGACATATTTAATATTACAGAAAGAAAAGCAGCAATAGAAAAAGCATCAATTGTAATATCGATGCTGCCGGCTCATTTGCATATTGAAATTGCAAAAGACTGTATTCAATTCAAAAAACACCTTGTTACTGCTTCTTATATCAGTGACGCGATGCAGGCACTCGATGAAGAAGTCAAAGAAAACAATCTGATTTTTATGAACGAAATTGGTCTTGACCCCGGAATTGACCATATGAGTGCCATGAAAGTTATTGACGAAATAAGGATAAAAGGCGGTAATATGCTCCTTTTTGAATCTTTTTGCGGTGGATTGGTTGCTCCCGAATCCGACAATAATTTATGGAATTATAAATTTACCTGGGCACCGAGAAATGTAGTTTTAGCTGGACAGGGCGGTGCAGCCAAGTTTGTGCAGGAAGGAACTTATAAATACATTCCGTATTGCAATTTATTCAGGAGAACTGAATTTCTTGAGGTGGAAGATTACGGGAAATTCGAAGCCTATTCGAATCGTGATTCCCTAAAATACCGGTCTATTTATGGTTTGGATGATATCCTGACTTTGTACAGAGGAACGATCAGAAGGGTTGGTTACTCTAAGGCATGGAATATGTTTGTACAGCTCGGCATGACTGACGACAGTTATATCATGGAAGATTCCGAGAACATGAGTTACCGTCAGTTTGTGAATTCTTTTTTACCATATCATCCAACTGATTCTGTTGAAATCAAGACACGACTGATCTTAAAAATTGATCAGGATGATATAATGTGGGACAAACTTTTGGAACTGGATTTATTCAATCCTGACAAAAAAGTGGATTTACCAAATGCAACTCCTGCTCAGATATTAGAAAAAATACTTTCAGACAGCTGGACATTAGAGCCTGACGATAAAGATATGATTGTAATGTATCACAAATTTGGATACGAGATAAACGGTGTAAAAAAGCAAATCGATTCTAAGATGGTTTGTATTGGAGACGACCAGACCTACACTGCAATGGCAAAGACTGTCGGTTTACCGGTTGCCATGGCTACTTTATTGATTTTGAATGGAAAAATCACCACTCCGGGAGTACAGCTTCCTATAAACAAAGAAGTTTATTTACCTGTTTTAAAAGAATTAGAAGAGTATGGCGTTATATTCAACGAACAGACCATGCCTTATTTTGGATATAATCCGGATTTATTTTAGTCCGGATTTACTGTTTTTTTTTGAGATTTTTTTT
>JBDTNT010000238.1:0-17978 GCA_039933615.1 Flavobacterium sp.
TTTTTCTTCTTTGAAGAACGGCGGTATTAGTCCAGATTATTTTGAGAGCCATTCTAAATCCTCTTTGTCTAAATCCTCTTGAGATATAACTCTTCCATATTTTAGATCTTCTTCACTTTCTTTGATCATATCTATTTCGTATTGTTCTAATTGATAGACTTTAGAACTGTCAGCACTGTTTAAAAGATTTTTTATCTTCTCAAGTAAAGTTAAATCTTCAATATTTTTTAGTTTGTCGAATATTTCTAGTTTAATTTCTAAAGTTCCCATGGTACTATAATTTTGAATTATAAAGGTATATAAATTTAATAAAAAACCTGACAGGTTTTTAAAACCTGTCGGGTTTGCATTTATATCAAATAAAAAATTATCCCACCAATTCAACCATTTTAAAATCACCTTCAACAGCAACTTTAGTCAAACCATGTTTAGATAAGTTTTTCATAGAAGCATCCCATTTTTTACCGCTTAGATTAGCCTTAATTTTTAGCTGCGCTAAATCCATTTTATTCTCGCTTCCTTTCAGTAAGTCTAAGATCGCTTTCTCTTCATCAGTCAATTCAATAGCGATTTGTTTTTTCTCCGGACGCATTTGCGGGAACAATAAAACTTCCTGAATAGAAACATTATTAGTAAGGTACATCATCAAACGGTCCATTCCAATTCCCATTCCAGACGTTGGCGGCATTCCGTATTCAAGAGCTCTTAAGAAATCTTCATCAATAATACCGTTAGCTTCGTCATCCCCTTTTTCAGACAAACGCATCTGGTCTTCAAAACGCTCTCTTTGATCAATTGGGTCATTCAATTCAGAATAAGCATTTGCAACTTCTTTACCACAAATCATTAATTCAAAACGTTCTGTCAGTTCAGGATTGTCACGGTGTTCTTTACATAATGGAGACATTTCTTTCGGATAATCCGTAATGAAAGTAGGCTGAATATAATTTCCTTCACATTTAGCTCCAAAAATCTCATCAATCAATTTTCCCTTCCCCATAGTTTTATTGACTTCAATTCCCATTCCTCTGGCAGCTTCATAAAGCTCCTCTTCGGTTTTTCCAGAAATATCAAAACCAGTAAAATGTTTGATAGAATCTGTCATTGTCACTCTGGCATAAGGCGCTTTAAAGTTAATGGTGTGTTCTCCAAAAACTACGTCTGAAGAACCATTTACAGCAACCGCACAATGTTCGAGAAGATCTTCGGCAAAATTCATCATCCAGTTGTAGTCTTTGTAGGCTACATATATTTCCATAGCGGTAAATTCCGGGTTATGCGTTCTGTCCATTCCTTCGTTACGGAAGTTTTTCGAAAACTCATAAACACCTTCAAAACCACCAACAATTAACCTTTTCAAATACAACTCGTTCGCAATACGCATGTAAAGCGGAATGTCAAGCGAATTATGGTGCGTAGTAAACGGACGCGCCGCAGCTCCACCGGGAATTGGCTGTAAAACCGGAGTTTCAACTTCAAGGTAGCCGGCACCGTTAAAAAATTCACGCATTGCGTTAAACAATTTTGTACGTTTTACGAAAGTTTCTTTTACCGTTTGATTCACTGTTAAATCCACATAACGCATTCTGTAGCGCAATTCGGGATCATTAAAAGCATCGTGAATATTTCCATCTTCATCCACTTTCGGTAGAGGAAGCGGGCGTAACGTTTTGCTCAAAAAAGAAAAACCGTCAACACGAATACATTGTGCACCCACTTTAGTAGTAAACAATTCCCCTTCAATACCAATAAAATCTCCCAAATCGGTTAATTTTTTGAAAACAGTATTGTATAAAGTTTTGTCGTCACCTACACACAAAACATCACGATTCACGTACAATTGAATACGTCCTTCGCTATCCTGCAATTCAGCAAAACAAGCTTTTCCCTGATCTCTCACACTCATCAAACGTCCGGCAACGATCACCTTCTTACCTTCTTCAAACGACTCCTTTATTTGCTTTGAAGTATGATTTACAGGAAAAAGATTAGCAGGATAAGGATTGATTCCTAAGTTGCGTAAGTTTTGAAGTTTTTCTCTTCGGATGATTTCTTGTTCAGATAAGGCCATTATATACTGTTTTTTAAGTGTGCAAAGATAGTTTTTAAGTCGCAAAGTTGCAAAGTCATAAAGTCTAAAGTTTTATAATAGAAGGATGTTTTTTTTCAGGAGCAGAAAAATCCAGTTTTTTATCGCTATTTGTCCCGCTATCCACTCTATCTTTTTTTGCAGAAAAAGCAAAAAAGGATGCCGTTTCTATCGGGGCTATTCCAGAAATTTAGTTTTCAAAAGACGTTTTAGTTAGACGTTTTAAAAATGATTTCTTTTATAGTTTTAAAAATGATTGCGAAAATTAGAAATCAATAAAATAAAAGTAATAGCATAATAAAATGTAAGAAATGAATGTGAAAATCTAAGTACCTTAGCAGCCAAAATCTCAGAGCCTTCAAAAAAAATACATGAAAAAATTACTAGTCCTTTTGCCTTTTATGCTACTAACAAGTTGTCAGGTTACAGAAACCATAAACCTAAATCCAGACGGAAGCGGAACTATAGAAGTTGTTAATCTTCGGGAAGAAAACAGTTATATGCAATTGGCCGGAGAAAATTATTCAAAAGAAGAAAGATTCCGGGATACAACTTATGTTTTTCAGGAATACATTACAAAATATGCAGAGAATTTCGCCAAACTCCCGGCATCCGAAAAGGCCGTTTTCAATCCATATAAAAATGTAAAAGTTCACATTAAAGAAAGCTCATTTGAGAAAGAATTTAAAACTACATTTACACAAGACTTCAATAAAGTTGAAGCTATTGCGGATTTATATAAAACTGAAGAGTATGCAGATGATATCAGACATAACTACGCTCTAACTGCAGAAAACCATTATTACAGGATAAATTATGCTTTTAATGGAACCGTTTTTAACCGTTTGGTATCTGTAACAAGTCAAAGCGAATTTGAAAAAGCGAAAGAACAGCTAAAAAAAATGGAGGCTAACTACGGAGCCTTAAAACTGACTCAGGTTTATACGTTGAATTATCATTTTCCCCGAAAAATAAAATCAGTTTCAAGTCCAAAAGCAATATTAAGTTCAGATAAAAAAACAGTTACGGTAGAATTTAAGATTTCAGATTGTTTATTAAATCCCGAAAGTACAAGCCTTGAAGTCGTTTTAGAATAGATTTTTTGAGTATTTCTATGAAGAGAAACCAGACTTATATTAAGACTCATTTAGAAAAATTAACTAAATCAACGATTAACCAATTAAAAATAGTCTTTGTATATTTGATGAAAAATTAACCTAATATGAAATTATATAAATTACTTGCCTTTTCTTTTTTATTAGTAACTCTGACAAGTTGTACTTTCACAGAAGATATTTATGTAAACGATAACGGAAGTGGAAAATTTTCTGTAGACATGGATGGTTCTTCCCTGATGGCAATGGCCGGTGACCAGATTGGGAGTCAAATGGGAGCTGAAGCAAAAAAAGATATCGACTCTACATTTACCTTCAAACAATTATTCGAGGCTAAAAAAGATAGTATTGCCAAGCTTTCTCCGGAATCCCAAAAAGAACTTAAAAAAATAGAAAACTTCGTTGTTCATACTAAAATGAGCAGTGAAAAGAAAGAGTTTTTAATGACGCTTTCTACCGATTTTAAAAATGTAAATGAATTACAGGATGTATTACAAACGTTGAGTACTTTTCAGAAATTAGAACAGGGCGGTGCTGCAGCGACTCCTTTCGGCGGTAATTTTGGAAACAATAACAGTAAATTAAGTTATACTTATACCGGAAAGAAATTTACAAGAACGGCAGTAATTGATCAGCAGAAACTGGCAGAAAAAGCAAAAGATACAGCAGCGGATATGTCAAAAATGATTTTTGCTTCGTCTAATTATATTTTAAAATATCATTTCCCGAAAAAAATCAAAAAAGTATCTAATCCGAACGCTTTGTTTAGCGAAGACCGAAAAACAATTACAATTCAGTACCCCTTTACGGATTATATGGAGAATCCCGACAAACTTAACTTTGAGGTTGAGTTTGAAAAATAATAAAAATGAATAAAAAAATTCAACTTCAGGATTTAGGAAGTAAAGATTATAAATCGACATGGGAATATCAGGAAGAACTTTTTGCTGCTATTGTCGACTTAAAAATAAGAAACAGAAGAGAAGAACTTGATTTACCAACGCCCAATTATCTGCTTTTTGTAGCGCATCCGCACGTTTATACATTGGGAAAAAGCGGCGATTTTGAAAACCTGCTTTTAAACGAAAAACAACTCGAAGCCAAAGGAGCAACTTTTTATAAAATCAATCGTGGCGGCGATATTACGTATCATGGGCCCGGACAAATTGTTGGGTATCCGATTTTAGATTTAGAAAATTTCTTCACCGATATTCATAAATACTTACGTTTTCTGGAGGAAGCCATTATTCTGACCTTATCTGAATATGGCCTGGAATGTGGAAGAAGCGAAGGAGAAACGGGTGTCTGGCTTGGTGCCGGAACTCCGTTTGCCCGAAAAATTTGTGCACTTGGGGTACGCGCTTCACGCTGGGTAACCATGCACGGATTTGCCTTAAATGTAAATGTAGATTTGGGTTATTTTGATAATATAATTCCGTGTGGAATTCGCGGAAAAGGGGTTACCTCTTTACAAGTAGAATTAGGCGTCGAAAAAGTGGATGAAGAGGAAGTGAAAGCTAAAATTCTGAAACATCTGACGACTTTATTCGAAGCTGAATTCATTCACGGATAATTTACTTTAAAAACACATAAGATGAAGAATTCTGAAGAAAATAACAATTACAGAATTGCTGTTCCTTCAGAATTTGAATCTGTTTTTACTCATTTTTACTTTGCAGAAAACAAAACTAATTCTGCTGTAACAAAGACTTTACTGCCCAGTTTTCAGACTATCATGGTTTTTTGTTTTGGAGCTGATGTGTCTTTAAAATCACAACAAAACAATATCCTTGAAGCTGAAAAATGCCTTGTTCTAGGTCCAATAAAACAAGCTTTTGACTACACTTTACAACCAAATTCTGAAATTCTGGTTGCCAATTTTAAAGAAGATGCCTTTTACAGGTTTTTTGGGAATGCGCTGCTAACACATTCGTTACCCATTCATCCGGACGCCTTACTTTCTGAAAATTGTTTCACTGCTTTATGGGAAGAATTAAACATAATTCAGAATACAGAAGAACGTGTCACTTACGTATTAGAGTTTTGTAAACCGTACTTAAAGGAACAAAATAGCATTACGGCACTTTTGGCGGATTTTAAAGAGGAGGGATTAAATCCAATAAAAGTTATTGCTTCCAAAACCAATCAGACGGAAAGAAACATTCAGCTTAACCAAAAAAAGCTATTTGGCTATACTGTTAAAGAAGCTGGCCGTTATGAACGCTTCTTAAAAGCAGTAGAGCAAATTCAGAAAAATGCTCAGACAGCTGCAAAAACAGACTGGCTGACCGTAGTGGAGAACTGCGGGTACTACGACCAAAGTCAGTTGATCCATGATTTTAAACACTATATGAATTTGTCTCCGACCCAATTTGTAAAATTCCAGGAAGATATCTGTTGCGCTAAAGATTTATAGTTTGTTTGAATTTTGTAACTTTGCTAAATGGAAAAGACAGAAACTATAGAAGATTTTTATCGTACCAAACTCAATTTTATGCCTGATAACCTTAAAAAGGAAATCGGTCATTTTAATGTATTTGAGCTGGATGATTTTATGGGATGCAGTGCAAAACCAATTCCATACAGCCGTAAAGATTACTTTAAAATCAGTTTGATCATTGGTAAGAACAGAGTTCATTATGCTGATAAGATTGTTGAGATTGAGAATCAGGCATTGTTCTTTGCAAATCCACAGATTCCTTATAATTGGGAGCAGTTAGAAGAACATCAAACCGGTTTTTTCTGTGTTTTTACCGAAGCTTTTTTTCACCAGTTTGGAAATTTAAAAGAATATCCTGTTTTTAAGCCTAACGGGAGTTTTATTTTTTCTGTCAATGACGAACAAACAGAAAAAATCAAATTGATTTACAGACAGATGACCGAAGAAATCAATTCTGATTATGCTTATAAATATGATGTTTTACGCAATCTGGTTTTCGAATTAATTCACAGTGCGATGAAAATGCAGCCTGCAAATCTTTCTGTAAACCAGCATTCTAATGCTTCAGGCCGGATTTCATCCTTGTTTCTGGAATTGTTGGAAAGACAGTTTCCAATCGAAAATTCCAGACAGCGTTTTACGTTGCGTTCTGCGGCAGATTTTGCCAGTCAACTAACGATCCATGTCAATCATCTGAACAGGGCTTTAAAAGAAACCACTCAAAAAACAACCTCAGAAGTTATTGCAGAACGCCTTTTGCAGGAAGCCAAAATTCTTCTCAAACATACAGATTGGAACATTTCTGAAATCGCCTATAGTCTGGGATTTGAAGAACCGACTCATTTTAATAATTTTTTCAAGAAGAATATTCAGCTTACACCCCGACAATTCAGGACTGTTTGAATTTCGTAATTAAACGTTTGAATTTCGTTAGCCTGAACCCTGACTTCCGACCTAATTTTGCCTTGTAATTAAAACAATATAAATTATGGAAACTAAAAAAGTATGGTTTGTAACAGGTGCTTCAAAAGGTTTGGGGTTAATCCTGGTTCAGAAATTATTAGCAGAAGGGTATAGAGTTGCCGCAACTTCAAGAGATATCAACTCACTCATTAAAGAAGTCAGCGAAACATCAGACCAGTTTTTACCTTTAGAAATGGATCTTATAACAGAAAGCAGTGTTCAGGATGCAGTTACCAAAACAATCAGTCATTTTAAGACAATAGATGTTGTGGTAAATAATGCCGGTTACGGACAGATTGGTACTTTGGAAGAGCTTTCTGATGAAGAAGCAAGACGTAATTTTGATGTAAATGTTTTTGGTTTGCTAAACGTTATCCGTAACACGATGCCTCATTTCAGAGTGAAAAGATCAGGACATTTCTTCAATATTTCTTCTATTGGCGGGTATCACGGAGGTTTTCCGGGCTGGGGGATTTATTGTTCTACCAAATTTGCCGTTTCAGGTTTGACGGAAGGTTTAAAAGCAGAAGCAAAAGCTTTCGGAGTAAATGTAACTTTGGTTTATCCGGGATATTTCAGAACCGGTTTCTTGTCTGCGGATTCTATGGGATTACCTAAAAACCCGATTGCAGATTATGAAGAAGCCCGTCAGTCTGTGTTGGCGCATCAGAATGAAATTAATGGAAATCAGCCGGGAGATCCTGAGAAAGCGGTTGAAGCTTTAATTCAAATCAGTAAGGAACAAAATCCACCATTACATCTGTTTTTAGGTGAAGATGCCTACAATATGGCGAATGCTAAAATTGAAGAAGTTGAAGCTGATTTAGAAGCCTGGAAAGCTATGACTATTGCAACAGCTTTTTAATTCAATTACAATTTTACACAAAATCCCTGATCTTTATCGACAGGGATTTTTGTTTTAGACAATTCGTGTATTTCGTTTTCTTACAATTGTACCTGAGCGTCCTATTCTACATTTGTCCTGTTAATCTTTAAAACATAAAAACATGAAAAATTTAGTCGTTTATGCACATCCTAATTCAGGTAGTTTAAATCATTTTTTTAAACAGACTATTGTTGAAAGTCTTCAGGAATCGAATCAGGAAGTTGAGGTTCGTGATTTGTATCAGATTAATTTTGATCCGGTTCTTTCTTTAAGTGATATGAATGGACAGCGAATAGGGAAAGTGGCTGATGAAGTAAAAACAGAGCAGGATTTCATTTCCTGGGCAGACCGGATAATTTTTGTTTACCCGATTTGGTGGACCGGAATGCCGGCTATTATGAAAGGTTATATCGATCGTGTTTTTAGTTACGGATTTGCATACCGATACGATCAGGGAATTCAAAAAGGGCTGCTGACCGGGAAAAAGACAATTATTGTAAATTCCCACGGAAAATCTAATGCAGAATATGAAGCAACAGGAATGGATAAAGCGTTGGCTTTAACTTCAGATGCCGGAATTTTTAATTATTGCGGATTAGAAATTCAAAAACATTTCTATTTTGATAAAGCCGACAGAGCTTCTGTTGAAGCTATTGAGGATTGGAAAAAGCAGATAGAAAAAGGTCTTAAATGCATCGATGCAGTTTTAGTTGAGTAGAATAAGGATAAAAATGATTTAAACTGGCTCAATTTCGAGTAGAGGAGAAATTATGGAAGCGTTGTTATTTTGTAATGTTTTTATGCTAAATTTGGTTATATACTTTTAAAAACATCTTTGACTAAATATAAACTAATGACTTATGAGAAAAATCTACTTCCTTTATCTCCTTTTTATGTTTAATAGTCTTTTTGCTCAAAAGAAGGATAAATTAACTCCGGTGGCAGTTTATGAAAAAGCCTGGCTGGAGCATAACAGCGATGCAAGGTTAAAATTAATCAAAACAATCTGGCTGGACGACAGTACTTTCGAAGATCCTTCGGCATCTGTAAAAGGAGCAGTTGCGTTGAATAATGTTATAAATGAATTTTATAAAAAATTCCCGGATGCTGTATTGACATCCGGGGCAAAAGTCACAAAAGACAATTATGTAACCTGGGATTGGAAAATCCTGGATTCAAAAAACAAACTGATAATGTCAGGTCGAGATTTTGCGAGGTTAAATGGCAAAGGTCAGGTGAGTAAGATTATCGGTTTCTGGCAACCGGAAGTCACTTTATCAGAGTCTGATATTTTAAAAAATCTTGAAACTGATAATTTAAAAGTTGTCGCACAATATTATGAATGTCTTTTTAAAAGCAGGGATTTTACAACAATGGCAACCTTAATCGAACAGGGTGCAATCTATAACCAGGCAGAAGGATTACCTTATGGCGGAACTTTTACAGGTTTTGAAGAATGGACTAAAATGTATGCTAAGTCAGCAGAATTCTTTGAGTTGCAAATAGAGAAAGAACCTGTTTATTTTAGTGATGTTTCCAAAAATGAAGTTATTATTTATTTTACTATAAAGTGTAAGGCGAAAAGATCAGGAAAAATGCTTTCAATGCCAATTTCAGAACATTTTGATTTGAAAAACGGAAAAATTACGGCAATCAGGCCTTTCTATTTTGATACAAAGCAATTTGCTGAATTTTTGAAAAGTAAAAAGTAAAAAAGCAATTAAAATATTTGACTAATGATTTAAATCTCATTAATAGGAATATTGTTGCTTGCTTTTTCTAACTTATTTGGTTTTGGTATTTATTTTCTTAAAGATCTAAGCTCAGTTGTTCCGGCAAAAGTCTGAAACTCATTCGGTGGTATTTGGTTGGGCCATACTTTTTGATGGCTTCCCGATGCTCTTTGGTCGGATACCCTTTGTTTTTCTTCCAGTTATACATTGGGAACTCTTCATGGATCTTATCCATGTATTCGTCACGATAGGTTTTTGCCAGAACAGATGCAGCTGCAATGCTCAGAAATTTAGAATCCCCTTTTATTATACTCTGATTTGGAATAGACTTTAATAATTCCATTTCGATTGCAGAAAATTGTCTTCCAAAAGTATTTTTCATACCCAATTTTGCATTTAGGGCACGATTGCCATCCACTATAATAAATTCAGGTATCTGATTTAATTTCAGGATACATTCCTGCATACCCTTCATTGAAGCATTCAGGATATTTATTTCATCAATTTCATTCGGATGTAAATGAGTTACAGCAAAACAAACGGCATGTTTCTCTATAATTGGTTTTAATTTTTCCCTGATTTTTTCGGATAATTGTTTACTGTCATTTAAAGTTTCATCGTTAAAATCGGCAGGTAAAATAACAGCAGCAGCAGTTACCGGACCAGCTAAACAGCCACGTCCAGCCTCATCTGTACCGGTTTCAAAAATAAATCCTGAGAAATTTCTTTCAAGCATAGTTGCAATGGCTGATTATAATGACAAATATCAGGATATTTTTAAAAATACTATTGCTTTTGTTAATATTTTAAAATCAGGTGTATATTTTGAGGTTTTTGTAAAATGTAGTTTGTTTTTTTTCGTCATGAATAATTAAGTGTCTTATGTGTTAAAATATGTTAAAATCAGTATGTGTAAAAAATACATTTTTTTGCATTATTTTTAAGAATAACGCACGTTTAGGGGGTAAAAAATATAAATTATCAATTTATTGTTAACCTTGTATTAAAAAAAAATGGTATTGACTCTGAAAAATGTTTGTTATTTTAAGAAATAATTAAGAAGTTTGCTCCATACTAATTCAAAATAAATTCAAATGAAATTAAAATTACAATGGATCTTTACACTCTTAGTAGTGTTGTCTGTGCAGTTTTCTTTTGCGCAAGAACGAGTTGTTACCGGAATTGTTTCTGGTAAGACAGGGGTTATTCCTGGTGTTAATGTTGCTATTAAAGGGACCAAAAAAGGGACCACTACTGATTTTGACGGAGGTTTTTCTGTTAAAGTCAACACTGGTGATGTGCTGGTTTTTTCGTATGTTGGGATGGACGATGCTTCGGTAACTGTTGGTGCATCATCCAAAATACAAGTAAATATGGTTGATTCTGGCAAGACTTTAGACGAAGTTGTTGTTGTGGCTTATGGTAGAGCTAAGAAAAGCTCTTATACAGGTTCAGCAGTTCAGATAAAAGCAGAACAACTTGAGAACAGACCTTTAACAAATGCTTTGTCAGTTATTGAAGGTACTTCATCAGGTGTTCAGATACAAAGTGCAGCAGGACAACCAGGTTCAGCTCCAAGTATTAGAATACGTGGTTTTAGTTCTGTAAATTTAGGAAATAGTCCATTGTATGTTGTCGATGGAGTTCCTTTTTCAGGAGATATAAGTAACTTAAATGCAAATGATATTGAAAGCTTGACCGTTTTAAAAGACGCATCATCAACTTCACTATATGGTTCAAAAGCAGCAAATGGTGTAGTTATTATTACTACTAAAATAGGTAAATCATCAAAAGATAAATTTACATTGAATGTAAGTCAGGGTCTGACTTCACGATTAATTAAAGAATATGACAGAGTAGGAGCTTTAGATTATTATCCTTTAGAATGGGAAGCAATCAGAAATAGCCGTCCTATGGCAAATCAAACTCAGATCGATGCTGCAAATACCTATGCATCAGGTAGAGTTCCTGTGGTTTTGGTAACAAATCCTTTTAATGTACCCGGCAATCAAGTCGTAGGTGTTGATGGTAAATTAAACCCAAATGCTCAGTTATTATATCCAAATGACTTAGATTGGGCAAAACCTTTAGAAAGAGCTGGAATTCGCCAGGCAGTTGATTTTTCTTATCAGGGTAAAACAGAAAAATCGAATTATTTTGCCTCTTTGGGGTATTTGAATGAAGAAGGTTATATTCAAAAATCTGATTATGAAAGAATTGCGGCTCGTTTGAATCTTAATACTTCTTTGAATGACTGGTTAAAAACAGGATTAAACTTAGCAGGAACCTCTACTGATTCAGATTTGGCAGTTAATGGAGTAGATAATACGGCTTCTTTCAATAACCCATTCAGAACAATTAGATATATGGGACCAATTTATCCTATTTTCGATCATACTGCAAATGGAGATTATGTACTTGATTCAACAGGAAACAGGGTTTATTCAACTGGCAGGGGTTCTGGGGCTTCAAGCGGTAGAAACATTGTTTATGAAACATTAAATAATACAGATAATCAAAAGGGATTTGCTGTTACTGCAAGAACTTTTATAGAAGTTAATTTTTTAAAGGACTTTAAATTTACAACGAATGCGTCTTTAGATAAAACGTACTATAACAGAACATATACTTATAATACTGAAATTGGTGATGGAGCTCCTACAGGATTAATCTCAAAAGAAGACAGAATCCTAACAGGTGTAACTTACAATCAATTACTGAATTATACTAAAGAAATAGGAGATCACAGTATATCTGCATTAGTTGGTCATGAAAGTTATGAATATAAAAGAAATTGGCTTACGGGTACTAAAACAGGACAGGTTTCACCAGACAATCCTGAGTTTATTAATTATGCAACTACAACGGACTTAACTTCCTATACAAGAGGTTATAGCACAGAATCATATTTTTCAAGACTGGAATACGATTATAAAGATAAATATATTGCTTCGGCTTCTTTTAGAAGAGATGGTTCTTCAAAATTTGCTAAAGATGTTCGTTGGGGTGATTTCTGGTCATTTGGTGGTGCATGGGTAATCTCAAAAGAAAGTTTCTTAGCAGAGAGTTCATGGGTTAATGACTTAAAATTGAGGGCTTCGATTGGACAAGTTGGTAATGATGGTATTAATGATAATGATAGTTTGCCTTTTTATGTTAGTCAGAAAACATTTAGTTTAGGAAACGATAATGGTAGTGAGGGTGGAGTTGTTACAAATGCTGCCGGAGCACCAGACTTGAAATGGGAGGTAAATACGCAAACTGATGTTGCTCTTGAGTTTGGTCTTTTCAAAAATAGACTTAAAGGTAGTGTTGAGTACTATAACAGAAAAACAGATGATTTGATATTTTTAGTACCGAACCCATTATCTTCAGGATTAGATAACAGATATGAAAATATCGGTTCTATGTACAATAGAGGATTTGAAGTTTCACTAGATGCCACTATTTTAAAAACGCCTGATTTTTCATGGGGACTAAATATCAATGCTTCAACAATTAAAAATGAAATTACGAAGTTGCCACAAAAAGAGATTATCAGTGGAACAAAAAAATTATCTGTTGGTAATTCTGTTTATGATTATTGGTTAAGAGATTGGTACGGAGTTGATCCTTCAGACGGATATGCTTTATACGTTTCAGATCCTACACTGATTGTTGCAGGAGATGCAACACAAAGAGTTGTTAATGGTGTAAATGTAACTACAGACCAAAATAAAGCATTATATCACTATGCTGATTCAGCAATTCCTGATTTATACGGAAGTTTTGGAACTAATGTAGAATATAAAGGTTTGAAATTAGAAGTTTTATTCTCGTATCAAATAGGAGGAAAGATGTATGACTCTAACTATTTAGCTCTTATGCATACAGGAAATAATTATGGCTCTGCATTAAGTACAGACATTTATGGCAGATGGCAAAAACCTGGGGATATCACAGATGTGCCAAGATTAGATATTAACAGAAATACTCAATCTTCTGCAGCTTCTGACAGATGGTTGATTGGTTCTGATTATTTATCATTGAGACAAATTAATTTATCATATAAAATGCCTTCTAATTTAATTTCTAAATTAAGTATAGACAATGCTACTTTATATGTAAATGGTGAAAATTTAATGTTATTCACTAAACGTCAGGGATTAGATCCAAGTCAGACTTTTAATGGAACGACTCAAAATAGATTTACTCCATCTAGGGTTATTACATTAGGTTTAAACTTAAACTTTTAAAAATTAATATTATGAAATCAAATTATATAAAACAGATATTTTTCGCAATATCGTTGTTGTTGCTCACTTCTTGTTCAGATGATTTTTTGGATCAAAAACCGACTGAATTTGTTGATTATGAAGGCGCTACAGCAACAACAGAAAATTTAATGACTTTGTTAAATGGTATCCATAGATCATTGTATGTTAGATATGAAACAAATCAAAATGAGAATGGATTAGGAAGTTTAATGCAGCAAGTTGATATTGCCGGGGAAGATATCGTTTTTCCTGTAACAAATGGTTGGTTTTTGGCAATTTACAACTGGACTGGTCAGGCAAATGAAAATGCTCAGGATATTAGATTTCCATACAGAACTTATTACAGAATAATCAGAAACGCAAATACTATTATCAATACTGTTGATGCTTCTGTTGGTCCAGATACAGATAAAAAAATATTAAAAGGCCAAGCTTTGCTTTATAGAGCATTTTGCCATTATCAATTGGTTCAGCTGTTTGGTAAAAGATATGTAAACGGAGTTACGAATTCTCAACTTGGTGTTCCTCTTATTTTAACAGTTGGGAATGACAATTTTCCTCGTTCAACAGTTGAAGAAGTTTATACTCAGATTAATAAGGATTTAGATGAAGCAAATGTATTATTGGTTGGTTATACAAAACCAAATAATTCACATTTGAATTTAAAAGCGGCACAAGGTTTAAAAGCGAGAGTTGCCTTAACCCAGGGTAATTGGGCTATTGCTGCTGATTACGCTGCTAAAGCTAAAGCAGGTATTGCTTTAATGTCTACAACAGAATATGCTGCGGGATTTAATGACTACACAAATAGAGAATGGATATGGGGAAGTCATATTAATGAAGTTCAAACTGATTATTTTGGTAATTTTGGAGCATATATGTCCAGAAATTATAACTCAACAGTTATTCGTACTTGTCCAAAAGCTATTAATAGTAAGCTTTATAACCAAATTCCTGCAACAGATGTACGTTCAACTATTTTTAGTAAAACAGGGGTACATACAGCATTAAATTTACCAACAAATTTTGCGAAGTTTCCTTACACCAGCCAGAAATTCTTATCAATAAGTACTGGTGATAGTAGATGTGACGTTCCTTATATGCGTGTTGCTGAAATGTATCTTATTGAGGCTGAGGCAAAAGCAAGATTAGGATTAGCAGATGCAAATACAGTTCTTTTCACATTGGTTAACAGTAGAGATGCAGCTTATGTTTTATCTACAAAGACAGGACAAGATCTTGTTGATGAAATTTTACTTCAAAGAAGAATTGAACTATGGGGCGAAGGATTTAGATTTTATGATTTAAAGAGAACAAATTCTGCTTTAGACAGATCTGGAGCCAATCATGATTCTGCTATTGTTAATGGAGTTATTAATGTACCTCCAACAGATAAAAGATGGCAGTGGTTAATTCCAAGAGCTGAAATCAATGCTAATCCATTGGTTACACAAAATGAATTATAATCAATTTTTATAAATTGTACAGGAACTGCCCAAATTTTTTTGGGCAGTTTTTTTTTGATTATAAATATGAAATTTTTATGCAGATAACACGTTCTCTTCCTATTTACGAATGTGATGGTATAATTTGCAGTGTTTTTTTATTTATACGTTTTTATCTTTTACCTTTGCTCAGTAAATTTTTTGCCGAAATAATTATATATAAAGCTATCACATGAGATTATTCTTTTTTTTATATCTATTAGTAGTACCTGCAGTATTGTTCTCTCAGGAAAAAAATACTTCTAAAAGCAATCTGGATATGAATACAAAATATTCAAGTATTACAGATACTGTAAAAAAGAAAAAAGCTAAAATTGCTACCATAGATCAATATCAGATTATTACTATTGAGCATGATACAACATTTGCGGATACCTCGTTAACCTTAAAAAGTGCATATAAACAAAATTATCTGAGAAAGGATAATTTTGGACTTTTGCCTTTTTCTAATATTGGACAGACCTATAATACTTTACAATACAGTTTAACCGATTTTTCACCCTATCCCGAAATAGGTTTCAAAGGGAAACATTTTAATTTTCTCGAGGCAAATCAGATTCACTATTATTCTGTTGCAACCCCTTTAACAGAACTGTTTTTTAATACAACTATAAATAAAGGGCAAAACGTAGATTCTTTTATTACGTTAAATACTTCAAAAAATCTTAACTTTTCTATGGCCTACAGAGGATTGCGCTCTGAAGGGGATTATATAAATCAGCTGGCAAGTACAGGGAATTTCAGATTTACCACAAGTTATTTTACTACTGATAAAAGATATATTTTAAATGCACATTATACCTATCAGGATATCTTAAACCAGGAAAACGGAGGAATAACAACCCCCGAAGATTTCGAAAGTGGAAACAAAGACTTCAATAATCGTCAGCGGTTACAGGTATATTTGACGGATGCAAAATCATTTTTGAAAGGAAAACGTTTGTTTTTTGATCATGCTTTCAGAATTAATCCAAAAGAAGGGAACAATAATTTGTATCTGACACACCAGTTTAATTATGAAAACAAATTTTACGAATACAATCAGGCAACTGTGACTTCTTCTGTGGATAACCAGACTGTATACAGATTTGGAAATTCCTATTTAACAAGCGGTATAAATGATCAGACACGTTTTGAGAAATTATATAATAAAGTTGGTCTTGCCTACGAAAACTCACTTTTAGGAAAATTCAATTTCTTTATTGATGATTACAGATCGAACTATGAATATAACAGAGTCATACTTGATGCAAATGGGCTTATTGCCATTCCAAATAATCTTTACAGACAGATCAATAATGTAGGGGGGCAATATGAGTATCAAAAAAACAAATGGAATGGCCGGTTTTTATATTCAAGATCAATCACAAATCAGTCACTTTCTGATTTAGATGCAAAATTAAGGTACAATTTAAATGATAAAATCAAATTTGATTTTAGATATCAGAATATTAATAAGCTGCCGGATAATAATTACAATTTATACCAAAGCAGTTTCATAAAATACAACTGGTCCAATAACTTTAAAAACGAAAAAATAAATTCAATTAGCGCCAATATTTTTACCCCTTGGCTAAATGCTGAGGTTCAATATTCAGTTTTAAAAGATCATTTATATTTTGAAGATGTTTCAAGTGCGGCAGAAATTGCTGCTCATACACAGATTGTAAATCCTGCCCAGTATGGTAATGCTATCAATTATTTATCTTTAAAAGCCAGCCGTGAGTTTAAATTTGGACGATTTGCATTAGACAATACATTTTTATATCAAAAAGTAGATCAGTCTGATTTAATTTTAAATGTCCCTGATTTTGTAACCAGAAATACATTTTACTATTCAGGTTACTTTTTTAAGAAGGCTTTATACATGCAAACCGGTATTACACTTAATTATTTTACCGAATACTATGGTAACTCCTACAACGCAGTTGTTGGGGATTTTTTTGTTCAGAATGACAAGAAAATTGGAAATTATGCTAATTTTGATTTCTTCGTAAATGCAAGAATCCGCCAGACAAGAATCTACTTAAAAGCAGAACACTTTAATGCTGCTTTTTCAGGAAACAACTATTACTCAGCTCCTGATAATCCATATCGTGATTTCACCATCCGATTTGGTTTGGTTTGGAATTTCTTCCAGTAAAATCAGGTACTGTTTCAATTTTAAAACCAAATATTAAATTTAAATAAAATGGACTTTTCAAAAAATATTTTAGAAACAATTGGTAATACGCCATTAGTAAAACTCAACAAAATTGTTGCTGAAATTGATGCGTTAGTATTGGCAAAAGTCGAAACTTTTAATCCTGGAAATTCTGTAAAAGACAGAATGGCCGTAAAAATGGTTGAAGATGCTGAGGCAGATGGCCGTTTAAAACCAGGAGGAACTATCATTGAAGGTACTTCCGGAAATACAGGAATGGGATTGGCGCTTGTAGCAATCATTAAAGGATACAAACTGATTTGTGTAATATCTGATAAGCAGTCCAAAGAAAAAATGGATATTCTTCGTGCTGTAGGAGCAAAAGTGGTAGTTTGTCCGACAGATGTTGAACCTACAGATCCACGTTCTTATTATTCAGTTTCTAAGCGTCTGGCTTTAGAAACCCCTAACTCGTGGTATGTAAACCAATATGATAATATGTCGAATTCTTTGGCACATTATGAGCAAACAGGACCTGAAATCTGGAAGCAGACCGATGGAAAAATTACTCATTTTGTGGTAGGAGTTGGAACAGGCGGAACAATATCAGGAGTTGGAAAATACTTAAAAGAAAAAAACCCGAACATTAAAATTTGGGGAATTGATACCTACGGTTCTGTTTTTAAAAAATACCATGAAACCGGAGTTTTTGACGAAAATGAAATTTACTCCTACATTACAGAAGGAATTGGAGAAGATATCTTGCCTAAAAATGTTGATTTTTCTTTAATCGACGGATTCACAAAAGTAACCGACAAAGATGCAGCAGTTTATACCAGAAAAATTGC